>JBEKNW010000011.1:0-41874 GCA_049522435.1 Xanthobacteraceae bacterium | reverse complement strand
TTGCGCGCAGGCTTGGCGCTTGCCTTGCCGCGTTTCGAGCTTTTCTTGCGCGTCGTAACACGCTTCTTTGCCTTGGCCATGGCTGTCTCCTGTGAAGTATGCCGCCGGCAAGCCAATCTCGGCGCAAGCCAACTATACTGACATTATCTCTCAGCGATTCGCCACGCCATTTTTATCCCGCATTCCCCGGATGATGCCCTGCGCTGGGCAGGAGTCATCTGCCTATCCGGTTCATACGCGACGGCCACAATAAACGTTGAAAGCAATTCGGAATGACGAACTTCTGGACAACCGCCGATGAAATCCCTGCCCTGGCCGGCGCCTACGTGCTCGCGATCAACCTTTCTGAGTTGGTCGTGGTCAGCATTTGCCGGAAACCGTCAGCACCCCTGGTTCCTGGCTGCTATTTGTACTGTGGTTCGGCCAAGGGACCCGGCGGCCTTGCGGCGCGCCTGGCGCGACACATGCGACACGGCAAGGCGATCCGGTGGCACGTCGACTGCCTGACGGAAGCCGGGACCGTGCTCGGAGCCTGGACGTTTCCGGGCGGCGACGAATGTGATCTCGTCGCCGCCCTTTCACACTTGCCAGTGCCGATCGAAGGCTTCCGAAGCACCGACTGCCGGAGGTGCAGGAGCCATTTGCTGCGCTGGCAAAGAGTCGATGTCGCCTTTGTTAGCGGTCGCGACAAACCCAAAAACCGGCTACACATCCGCAAGCAAAAGATCAGTATCCCTTTTTCTGCTGAGAATTTCATATTTTCTGGCGGTAGCTGATGAACTCAAAATAGCGATCAGGTTCACGCATGGCACAATGATTATCGTGCATAACGATTCCTGAAACAGCAAAAAAAGCTGTTGCAGCCATTCATCAGCCAGCTCGGAGGTAAAGCAGTCATGTTTGATCGATCGAGGACCTACGATGTCATGATCGTGGGCGGCGGAAATGCGGGACTCTGTGCCGCTATTACCGCGCGCCAGACTGGGGCATCGGTGATTCTCCTCGAACAAGCGCCGAGAGGCCTGAGGGGCGGGAATAGCCGGCATACTCGCAACCTGCGTGTTATGCACGATACCCCGAGTGCATTTTTGAACGAAGCCTACCTAGAGGACGAATATTGGGGCGACTTGGTACGGGTGACGGGCGGGGATACTGACCAGAACCTTGCTCGCATCATGATTAACGAATCGACACGCGTCGCGCATTGGATGGAACAATGCGGTGCCCGTTTCCAGGGATCGCACAGCGGTACATCTAACCCTTCGCGCAAGACCGCCTTTTTTCTCGGCGGAGGCAAAGCATTGCTGAATGCGTATTATCTAACGGCGGCGCGGCTCGGCGTCGACATTCTCTATGACACCGAGGTCCTGTCATTGCGTATCGACGATGGAGTTGCTCGCGAGGCTACGATCATCACCGACGGATTCCCGGCAGAAGTGTATGCCCGGACGGTTGTGGTTTCGTGCGGCGGCTCTCAGGCCAATATCGACTGGCTCAAGCAGTACTGGGGCGAGGCAGCAGATAATTTTCTGATCAGAGGCACCACCTACGCGCAGGGGCGAATGCTCAGGAACTTGCTCGACCAGAACATCGCGCCTGTGGGCAACCCGACGCAATGCCATATCGTTGCCGTCGATGCCCGTGCGCCGAAATTCGATGGCGGCATCGTTACGCGGCTGGACTGCGTGCCTTTCAGCATTGTCGTCGATCGGAATGGCCGGCGCTTTTATGACGAGGGGGCGGACATCGGGCCAAAGCGATATGCGATCTGGGGCAGACTTGTCGCGCAGTGCCCGGGCCAAATCGCATACGCGATCTTCGATTCGAAGGCCGAGGGACTCTTCCGACCATCGATCTATCCGCCGATCCGAGCGCAGACGATCGCGGAACTTGCGGGAAAGCTTGCGCTTGACCCGCCGGCGCTGGTTGCGACCGTTCACGCGTTCAACAACGTGGTTCGATCCGGTACGCGCGACGGCAATGAACCCAGCCATTGGCACGCCGAAGCTATTGCGCCGCCCAAAACACATTGGGCGCTGCCAATCGACACACCACCTTTCAACAGCTATCCGCTACGGCCTGGCATCACATTTAACTATCTCGGCGTTAAGGTCGACGAAAACGCGCGTGTGCTCATGACGGACGGCCGACCGTCGGGGAACGTGTTTGCCGCTGGTTTGATCATGACAGCCAACATTCTTGGCCAGGGATATCTCGCTGGGATAGGAATGACGATCGGAACAGTCTTTGGACGGATCGCGGGACGAGAGGCGGCGAAATATGCGAACCACTGAAGCCATCGGGGCCGCACGCCGCGCCATCGAGATCTGTAACGCGTGCCGCTTTTGCGACGGCTATTGTGTCGTGTTCCAGGTCATGGAATTGCGCCGAGCCTTCTCCAATGCCGACCTGGGTTATATGGCCAATCTCTGCCATAACTGCCGTAACTGCTATTACGCGTGCCAGTATGCACCACCTCACGAGTTTTCAATTAATCTGCCGAACAGCTTTTCCCAGATCCGAGTCGAAACGTTCGAAGAATATGCATGGCCGCGCCTACTGGCGCGTCTCTTCCGGCGTAATGGCGTCGTCGTTTCGCTCATTGTTGCAACGAGTATCGCGCTTGCTTTGATCTTGACCCTTGCTCTGCAATCGCCGGATGAGCGTTTCAATTCGCATTTTGGGCCGGGCGCCTTCTACGCGGTCGTCCCATGGAAAATCATGATGTCGGTTGCGAGCGCCACTCTAGGTCTGGCGCTCGTTTCATTGACCGTGAGCGTCTTCAACTTCTGGCGCGACACCGGCGGGCGAGTTCCCAAAGCCAATAACTTCCGGGCGCTCTGGGCGACTCTTCATGATGTGATGACCTTGCGCAATCTGGGTGGTGGAGGTCACGGCTGCAACGACCGAGGTGAGTCATTTTCACGGGCGCGCCGCTACTTTCATCATGCCGTGTTCTATGGGTTTCTACTCTGCTGTGCGTCGACTACGGTCGCGAGTATCTACGATCACGTTCTGAACTGGCGTGCTCCCTATCCGCTCTTGAGCGTACCGGTTGTTTTGGGAACCGGGGGCGGATTAAGCATGGTCACCGGTGTCGCCGGGCTGGCGTTGATAAAAATAACGGGCGATCCAAATCTTATGGCACGGAATGTGCTGGGTGCGGACTACGCGATTCTGAGCCTCTCGCTGATGGTAGCAGGCAGCGGCTTGGTCTTATTGATATTTCGCGGGACAGCCGGTATGAGCGTGTTTCTCGCAATCCATCTAGGCATCGTGCTGTCGTTTTTTCTGCTTCTTCCCTACAGCAAGCTCATTCACGGCATCTATCGAGCGGCCGCATTGCTGCGTGCCGCCATGGAACGGGGAGGTGCTTGAGCAAAACACGCCGTTTGATATGACTCCTGTCCCTTCCGAAAATTTGATCCATCTGGATTCGCAACGTGAGCCAGAATCGTCGTCATCAAGTTCGATGCTTGCGATCCTGCGCTTGCTCGTGATGTTCATCGCCGATATATTCAAGTCGCAACGCAGGCTCGAAGCCGAGAACCTGTTTCTCCGTCATCAGCTCAACATCGCAATGAGGCGAGCGCCGCCTCGTCTGCGGCTGTACGGCAGTGACCGGGCGTTGTTGGTATGGATGACGCGGATTTGGCCCGGTCTGCTCGATGTATCCCGGGTAGCGAAGCCGGAGACCATCCTGCGATGGCATCGCTCCGGCTTCAAAGCGTTTTGGCGCTGGAAATCCGGAAATAGGGCAGGGCGGCTGAAAGCCTGTTCCTCGGGCGTAGGCTCGCACTACCCGACAACGCGATGGCGCTGTTTCCGCGGCTCAAGGGATGATGGCGCGCTTCGGGGCCGAGACGCGAATGAGATCGAACGCGCGCGGATATCCATGATGGCCAGGAGCTCGAAGGCTCCATCAATAGGCCGAATACAGATGCGCAAGACCAACTTTCTCCAAATCACCACTTTCGGCTTGCAACGCGCGGCCGGTCCATACAGACGGGCCTGGTGGAGACTCCGCGCCGACAGACGAGCCTCACCTCAGGCGGCCCCAGCGCCTCTAGGCGGCGAATTGCTTAGCGTCCGCGATCGATCGTAATTCGCCGATTGCCGCTTGGAGGTGCCGCGTGAGCTCAATCGTCATCCCCTTTCCAAAGGGTAACTCCGCTGTTGGGATCGGTGACCCGAATGTCACCCGGATTAGAGGTCGGTGCAGGAGATGCGCGACTTGCATCTGCTTCGGGCCTTGAAAGAAGGCGGGTACAAGTGGAACCCGAGCATGAAGCGCGATTGTCGCGGCGCCACGCTTGAAGGCAATATTTTCCTCGCTTCGCGTACCGCTCGGGAAGATCAGGATTATTTCGCCACGCTGCAGAATGTCGACTGCTGTCTTAATCGAACTTGGCGAAGGGCTCGCACGGTCAATTGGAAAAGAACCGCCGTGCTTCAAGACCCATCGCGATAGCGTTGAACCGAACAGCTCCTCTTTTGACATATAGCGTAGCTGTCTGGGGTACACGGCATAGGCGACCCATAGGCTGTCCGCCCAGCCAACGTGATTGCAGGCGATGACCGCCCCTGCCTCACCGAACCGAAAAAAGTCGGGCCGATTAATGACCTCCGGCTTGCCGACACGCTCGAAGAGAACCTTTAGCCCAGGCGAGATGGCCGCGAGAACGTTCATACAGCATGCCCTGACAAATGCCTTTTCAATATATAAGCATCGACACAACGGTTGCTACATTTCGATGCGCGTTGAATTGGCCATCGAAATCGTACTCCGTAAATCGGAAGCCCTGCGTCATGTCTCTTGTTGGTCATCAACCGCCGTCCTGCGATCCGCGACATGTCCGTCCCAACCTTAACAACTGCCGTCCGATCAGCAGGATGTGACGGACAAGACGACGTTGGTCCGTCCCACGATTCCGTCGCCCGCCCAGAGGCTGGTATTATCTGAGAAAGTAACCACATCGCTGTTCAAGCCCGCGCCAACACTACACAGTCGAGAACGGCCGAATAGTGGCAGCATGCGGCGACCAGTACGAAGCCATGCCAAATCGCGTTTTGAAACCGCAAGTTCTGCCACACGTGAAAGATGACGCCTATCGAGTAAAGGATGCCGCCTGCCGCGAGAAGCCAAAGGCTCAAGCTCGGGAGAGCCGCTGCAACCGGCTCGTAAAAGACCACACCACTCCAACCCAGGAGCAGGTAGAGAAGAATGGCCAGGCGATCGAAGCGACCCGGCAACAGCAGCTTGAGAGCAATGCCGACAATCGCTACCAACCAGACACCGATGAGGAGACCCATAGAAACAAGGCCGATTTTCATCTGAGCAATGAATGGCGTGTAGGTTCCGGCGATCATCACGTAGATGGCAGAGTGATCGAAGCGCCGCAGAACCCACTTCGTGCGGGAAATCGGCCAAAGGTTGTAGGCGGCGGAAAAGCCTAGCATCGTGAGCAAGCCGATAGTGTAGATGCCGACGGACAGGCTATCGGCAGCGCGAATCGAGTTGGCCGTTAAGATGACCATCGCGATCGCGGCAACCAACCCGAGACTGACTCCGAGCACATGGACTATACCGTCCACAATCAACTCGCCACGGTCATACTCCCAGATGATGCCGACCGGCACACAGCTCGAACTGGCCATAATTACTACTCCGATCCAGATACTTGATCTACTCGCACTGGAATCGGTCATTTAAATGACGGCAAGCCTGATCGCGCGCGCACAGCGCGCCCCCTATCTCACGTCACTCTCCTGTCGTGAGATAGCAATCGAGGCGCGCAGATTATTGTGGCGTCTGCGCCATAATACCGCAGTTGAGCGGGCGGAACGAAACGTATCCATCGACAACATTACACGCATTGCGAAGGGCCTTCGAGTCGAGGCATTTGCTCGATCCTCTAGTGTTTGATCTTGTTGAATGGATAGCAAAGCAACCGCGACCCTATTCCGATGTTATAGAAAGATTGATGCTGGGCTCACCGCCCCGACGGCCGCGCTGGCCCACCTCGATCCAAGGAATTCTGGTGCTAGAACAGGGAATTTCACCTGGCAAAACCGAAATCGTCGTCGGATGAGGTTTTCGGTACGCACAGGGATCGTATCTGCGCCTTTGCCCTCCTCGGGGCGGCTTAGCGTGGGTCGAGTAACAGACGCGGCCCCACGTACAGAGAGCACGCCGCGATATGGGCGCCGTAAATTACTTGCAGTTCGAAAGCATATCACGAAGCGGGCCCAAATCCAGAATCAATTCCTGATCTTCTAGACCGAACACCGCCTTGAGTTCGTCCATGCGGGTTTCGAGCTTGAGGAGGGTTACACCGAGGCGCTCGATTTCTTCTTCGCTCAGTATTCCGCTCTCCACGCGCCGTATGGCCTGACGCTCAAGGAGCTGGCGCAGCAGCTCGATGACAGCCAGCACAAGACGTGCCAGATCGCGCTCGACTTTTTTGGGGTCGATGACGATGCGCTCGGGCGTCTCTCGCCGCGCGTCGTTGAGCGTGCCGGCAAACCGATCAAGCAGCGTCTGATCGTCCGGTGCATGAATGACCTTTTGGTCTGTGCCAAGTCTCGCGTCAGGTCGCATGGCACTCCTCGCTCCATCCTGTCGCGCCCGCGCCGGCCCTTACAAAGGAATAAGGCGGCCAGGGTCCGGTGCAGAGCAGCGCAAGTCCCGGATTGGCATAAGCGACTTCGCCGACAACGTCTCGAAACGACCCGATACGGTCGCGCGGCACGAGAAACGCCGCCGAAATCCCGTGTCGATCGTCCAGTTCGCCGTCGAGCCAGCTGGCATTGGCGTGGCTTGCAAGCAGGGCATAGACATCGCGAACAAGCCCCAGCTTGGCGCGCTGCCGGTCTTGCAGTTGCCGCTTCTGGGCAAGCCTTGCCCGTAAATAGGCGGAACCCGGCCCGGCCCCGGGCGGCATGAGCCCGTCGGATGTGGTGAGAGGTTGATTCAGCTCTGCGCCTGTCTCGAATGTGCTCAAAAACCGCATGCCGATCTCGACGTGGCCGCGCACGCGCTCGATGTCCTGGACGAGCGCGCGATAGACTCGGCGCAAGATATCGTCGACATGCTGCCGCGACGGCAGGAGCGTTCCGAATCGCGCCGGAAGCACAGCGCGAACGCTCATCAATGATTCGACAACTTCTTCGTGCCGCCACAGTTCATCCGCGGTTTTCGACATCTGTACACCGTTGAACTTACTGACGACGGCGCCGATATCGCGCCAGATAACCGCGCTCAGTGCCTCGTCATGCAGGCCCAATTGGCTAGGTAGCGGCTCTTCCGGCCGGTCGGCGATGGCGTATACGTAGATCATTCGGCAGCTCCCGCATCTGCCCGCACGGTCGCGCGAGCGTCCTGTCGCAGCCGTTCCGCGCTATCGACCGAGGCGAGCAGAACCTTGAGCCCCACATAGATGAGATCCACTCCGGCGACCGAAATCGTTGCGTCGCCCCACAGGACGACGCCTTTGTTGAGGGCACGATCCAGGAGCTCGGACAGAGCGAGCTGGTCTTTATCGATCAGATGCCGCTGCATCCGCGACGCCTTCTTGCCGAATCGATACAAAGTGATACGGCGGCCATGGGCCGGTCAGCTCAAGGTCGACGCCGTGAGGAGCGTATTCCTTCTGCAGGGCCGCACTGGCCTGCCGGAATTGCGGAAGGGATCCTTCGGCCACAAGGTAGGCCGCGTTCATAACCATGTCCGCGGACCGGCCATGCACGGCGGCCGGCTGCGTCTCGATCTCCGTGGACTCGCGGGCGAAGTCATCGAGGCTCCGGCCAATCCGCTCAACGCAGCTTGCGATCGTCGCAATAACCTCGCCGTCGAGCGCCTTGGCATATTTCTTTTGTAGAAAGAACCGCGCACCTGGCGAAACCTGCGCGAGCATGTCGCGCAGATGGAGAATCGAAGCAGATTCGACTTCGATCCGACAACGCAACACGTCGGCATCGCAATACAGCTTCACGCCCCATTCCGAGGCTCCCTGAATCCGTTCAAGCGCCTGACACAGCTCGACGCGATGGAGCGCAAGCGCATTCGCGACCTGCGATGAATCCAGATAGACCGTGCCGAATCTGAAAGGCACGACATCGTCGCTGGACATGAGTTCCTCGAGAACTTTCTCGTGCGCCAGAATCCGATCCTTCAACCATTCCACGTCCTTGAGCGCCGAACGAAATCCGCTCGCGCCGAACCGATCGGCAGGAACCGCGCTGACGAAGGCCAGCAACTCCCCGTGCACCAGCGGATGAACGGGCGCTTCCGGAACAATGCTTTCGCGGCGGACCGGGGCGAACCGGTGTTGGCGCGACGCCCGCGCCACGCCGTAGACGTACATGACACTTTGATCGCCGGTCGCGCAGTGGACTATGGCAGCGGTCATGGCTGAGCTTCCGCATGCGCTACCGAGAAGTCTTGCCGACGCACCATCACCCGGATGGAGCTCTCGACCGTATCACGATCGAAGCGATATCCGGGTTCGCCAGCAAATTCGTCGCCCGGCGCAGCAGGCAACGCTTCGGCATAGTTCATCAATGTCTTGTAAGCATCAGTCAGTTTGGTGGCGTCGCCGCCCTCACAGAATGTGGCGGCCGTGAGATCGGGGTGCACCTGCCGAATCTGCCGATGATAGGCGGACTTGATTTCCGCAAGGTCGGCGCTTTCGCCAAGGCTCAGGACCCGGCGGGCGCGATCGATGGCCTCGAATGAAGGCAAGCTCACCTCGACGGTAGCAAAGCTGTAGGGGGGCAGCGGTCCGATGCATCGGAAATGGAGCCGCTCTCCGAATTCCTTGTCGAGCTCGGCCAGCCGTTTGTCGAGCGCGTCGCCAGCGTCCTTCGCCAGCAACAGCGCGAGATTGGCGATCATCCGGTCGTCCATTAGGGCGTTTTCGACCACGTCCACCGCGAAGGATCGCACCGTCGTCACGATACGGTTTCGACAGTATTCGCGGCGGCGATCGACGAACTCCTTCACGACTTTACCGATGGCGAGGCATTGATCGTTGCTGGCGCCGCCGGGCTGCGCGGGAATCTGAGCCTTGAGCCGCACAACCACATCGTCCGCGGCGCATTCGCGGACGATATCATCGATATTCCATGAGACGATGAGTTCGACCTGGACGTGCTGCGAGAGCTCGGCGAGCGGCGACGCCAGTACCGTTGCGCCGCGCTTGAGCATGCTGACCACCGCGGCTTCGTCCGGCAAAGTCGTGCCGAATTTGACCGGCAGTGCCGCCGAACTTCGCATCACGGATTCCACGACGCATTGATGCGCCAACAGATAACGAACCGCGTCCTCGCGCGACAAGGCGCGGAAATCGGTCGGAGGCGCCGCGCCGACCACGGCCGCGAGCGTGTCGCCCTGGATGATCCGCACCTGTGGCTCGCCAGGCCACACGCTGGCGACCTCGACTGGCGGGCGCTCGGCAGCCGGGACGATGGCATAAAGATAGATGCGACTCATGGCGGGCTCCTCGTGGCATGGCGATCGGCCAGCGCCGTGTCGAAATGCCGCTTGGCGATTGTCAGCTTTTGCAGCCGTTCTACCGTGCGGTCGGCCACTGCACCTTCTTTTGCGCGCGAAGTCGTGGTCTCGGGCTCGAGGATCTCGCGGATCGCGAATAGCGCCGCCTGACGGCAGAGCCCTTCGAGATCGGCGCCGACGAATCCCTCCGTGGCCTGTACCAACGCCTCGATCTTCACGTCCTTGCCCAACGGCATGCGCTTGAGATAGACCTGCAGGATCGCCCGTCGCGACGCTGCGTCGGGCATCGGCAACTCGATGTGAAACTCCAGCCGACCCGGACGCAGGAGGGCCGGATCCAGCCGGTCGAGCCGGTTGGTGGCGGCAAGCACGACCACGCCCTTGAGGTCCTCGATGCCATCGAGTTCGGTGAGCAGCTGCGCGACTACCCGCTCGGCGACCTGACCGCCTCCCCCGCCACCGCGGCGCGGCGCGAGCGCATCGATTTCGTCGAAGAAGATGATGCAGGGAGCCGCCTGGCGCGCCTTGCGGAACACCTCGCGCACGCCCCGTTCGGACTCGCCGATCCACATGCTGAGGAGCTGCGGACCCTTGACCGCGATGAAGTTGGCTTCGGTCTCGCCGGCGAGCGCCTTGGCCAGTAGCGTCTTGCCGGTGCCGGGCGCGCCATGCAGAAGGACGCCCTTGGGCGCGCGCACGCCTGCCTGTTGAAAGAGCGTGTCGTAGCGCAGCTGCCACAGAACGACCTCAGTCAGCAGCCGCTTGGCCTCGTCCAATCCGCCCACGTCGACCCAGCGCACGTCGGAGATTTCGGTGGCGACTTCACGCAAAGCCGATGGCTCGACTTCCGCCAGAGCGCCCTCGAAATCCGCCCATTCGACCTTGAGCGCAGCCAGCTTGTCGTAGGGAATATCGGTGGTCTTGAAATCGATGTCGGGCATCAACCGTCGCAGCGCGCTCATGGCCGCTTCGCGGCACAGAGCAGCCAGATCGGCGCCGACGAATCCGTGCGTGATGCCGGCGATCCGCTCCAGGTCGACTGCCTCGGCCAGCGGCATGCCGCGGCTGTGGATTTCCAGCGCCTCGCGGCGGCCCTCCTTGTCCGGAATTCCGATCTCGATCTCCCGGTCGAAGCGCCCGGGCCGGCGCAACGCCGGGTCCAGCGAGTCTGGAAGGTTCGTGGCGGCGATCAGGACCACCTGGCCGCGCGCTTCGAGGCCGTCCATCAACGATAGAAGCTGGGCGACGACGCGACGCTCGACCTGACGCTCGCCCGCCATCTGCTCGCGCTTGGGTGCGATGGCGTCGATCTCGTCGATGAAGATGATGGAAGGTGCATTTTTTTCCGCTTCCTCGAACATCTTGCGCAGATTGGCCTCACTCGCCCCATAGAGTTTGTCGATGATTTCCGGACCATTGATGTGGATGAAATGAACGTTGGATTCGTGGGCGACGGCGCGCGCGATCAAAGTCTTGCCGGTGCCCGGCGGGCCGTAGAGCAGGACGCCCTTGGGCGCCTCAACGCCAAGATGCGCGAAAACCTCCGGATACTTGAGGGGAAGTTCGATGATCTCGCGGACGCGGCGCATCTCCTTGTGCAGTCCGCCGATATCCTCATAGGTGACCGCTTCTCGACGCGGCGCGGTCCCGCCTTCGCAGGTGATGACGGTCGTGGGCGCGGCGATGACGGGCCCCGGCGGCGTCGCCTTGACCACGACGAAATTGCGCATCTGCGTGCCGAACGGATTGACGCGAACACGGTCGCCGGGGACCATGGGCAGGCCGTCGAGCAGGCGGGTCAGATAGCGGCCTTCGAGGCCGCGGGCGGCGCGCGCCGGCGCGTCGGTCGGCGCCAATACGATCGTGCGGGCCGACTTCGCGGCCGTTAAGCGCACTTTCACCTGCCCGCCAAGGCTGGCGCCGGCGTTCGCGCGCGCGATGCCGTCAATCTGAATCGAGCGTTTGCCGCGCAGTTCGACATGAGCCGGCATGACGCGAGCCACGGTCGTCTGCGTTGACGTGACCTCTATGACGTCACCGATCTCGACGCCGAGCTCGGCCATGTCCTTCGGATCCAACCGGGCGAGACCACGCCCGACGTCCTTGGGGAGCGCTTCAGCAACCCGATAGGTAGCAGTGAGGGGGCCGCCATCCATGTTCGTTTCTTTCGCCGATCGAAGCCCGCCCCCAATCCGGACCTGCGAGCGCCGAGTCTTCCTTCATTCCGCCATGTCTTACGGTAGTGGCAGGGGCGCCGCACTGTGCGGCGCCCGCTGCCCGCGCTTCGCCTTGCGCCGCGGAGGCTTCGCCTGAAATTTGGTCTCCAGCAGATCGAGGCGTTGTCGCAACATCTGGTTCTCCCGTTGCAGACCGTCGGCGCGCGACGACAGCTTCGGATCTGTCTCCCACCAGTTGATGCCCAGCTCTTTTGCCTTGTCGACGGAGGCGATGAGCAGACGCAGCTTGATATTGAGCAGATCGATCTCAACCAGCGAGATGGTGATGTCGCCGGCGATCACGATACCCTTGTCGAGCACTCGCTCGAGGATATCGGCGAGGTTGGTGGTTTGAAGCGAATGTTCCATGTGTCGATCGGACCGGTTAACCTACGGCGCCCAGCGCGCCAATCCTGGCGATCAGAGTTGCAGTCTTCAGGCGAAGCTCGGAGAAGCCCCGGCAGAGGGCGCAGTTCGGATTCGCTCGATCGTAGCTCGCGCAATCCAACAAGACGTTTACCTCTTCAATGAGTTTGCTTGCATTTGGCGCTTTCTCCGGCGCTGTCCGCGCTGCGTTCATGGCCTTGGTCAGCGCTTCGATCTTGGCCTCTTGCGGCTTGAACAGATCGATCGGACACTGGATTTCGGAGTGCAAGCCGGCGTCGGTCATGACTCTTCCACCGTCTGGTCGCGGAAGTAGCGCCGGTTGCGACGATAGCTCAACAGCTCGCCGGTCGGTCCGAGCACGGCTTCATAGGAGGCGATCACGTCCGTCGCCGCCGGTATGCGCCTGAGTTCGACCAGATCGACCGTGACGTGCCAGCCATCCGGCTGACGCAACACCGCGGAAACGTGATCGGCGTCGAGCCCGGTGATGCTCTCCAATTCCGCCTTCGCATGCTTAGCGACCGCCGCGGCCCCGGCTGCCTCACCTTTGCGGCGCCCAATCGGCGGATTTTCGCCGACGTCTCTATCGGGCGCGATCGATGGATTCTTACGGCGACCGATCGGCGGGTTTTCGGCGACACCACGATCGGGAGCGATATCGGCCATTGCTTCGGGAACGATCGATTCATTCTCCTTCAGATGCCGTTCGTGCGTTTCTGGAAACCGCGGGAGGCGCTGTGACATGGCTTAACGTCCTTCCTTTATTCTTCGCGCTTGGTTCAGTCGCTGCAACAGTTCGCTTTCGGCGCTCTCGAATTCCTCGAGTTTCATGTTCCCGAGCTCGTATTGCTGCTCGAGCTTGAGAAGATCCTTGCGAATGTTGTCTTCGTCGTAGAGTTCTCGTTCGGCGTGCTCCGCGATCGTCTTGACGATCCACAACATGCCCTTTATCGGACCAGCCACCGGCACCGTCACGATTGAGCTAAGTAACCCCATCGTCCACCTCACAACTCATTCTCTGTTGCCACCCGGCTCGGGATTTGTTCGTCATCTCGCCCACTGCATCGTGACGTTCACGAAGTTGTAGGGGGCGACGGGGCCGACACATTTGATGAGAAGGCGGCGCCCCATTTCCGCATCAAGCTTGCGTACGCTGGCATCGAACTCCGCCTCGCGCGTCCGCGAGATCAGGAACGCGGCGTTCGCCACCATGTGGTCCGCAATCGTGGCGTTGACCTGGGTCTTCTCCGCGAGCGGCCGCAATCGTTCGAGGACGTTCTCGGCGTCCTGGCCGCGCCGGGTTTTGAGCTCAGCCTCGACAAGTTCGCCGAGGCGAATCCGGTCATAATAAGTCTCTTCGAGCGAATGGCCCGCCAAGCTTTCGCGGATGCGGCGGATCGTCGGATTTTGTTGAACGATCTCCTTGAAGACGACGTCCTCGTACCAGAACGCCTTGAGTCCCAACTCGATCCGGCCCTCCATTCCGTCAAGCAACGAACTCAGCTCCCGATAGCGCGCCTTCAGCAATTGCTCGCGCACCGCATCGGGGCCGGGCGCCACGCTGTCGAACCGGATCGGCAGCACGGTATGGTCCGCCATGACCTCGTCCAGGACCCGCATATGGGCCATCATGTTTCGCCGCGTGTTGTCGTATCGCGCCTCAGGCGAATCGCTGGCGACCACCGCCAGACCGTCGAAATTGATGGTGTGGACCACGTCGCCCCGCTCGCCCATTCCGAGCGTCTCGAAGGTCCGCGGCTCGCGACACCGCACGATACAGTAAAGGTACTGAGCGACCTCGCATTCCGTGTGAACCTTCGGCGAGTATGCCGGTGCGAGTCTCATGGCGAGCCGCCATCATGCTCGATGGAATTGTGGACGCCGGAGGCATGCCCCAGTCGCGACTGGCGCCGCGGTTTTGCGGTTGGATGCGTCCGAACCACTGAGAAACGAAGCTGCAAGTGTCTTTGCGCAATTGCGTCGGCAAGCAGGTCCAGCGCCGCGCTACTCCAGACCTTCATCTCGGCGAGAGTGAAGTCGGTTCTCAGTTGCAGATAATGGTCGCGGAATTTTTCGTAGAGCTGCGGCGCTGCCGGATCGAGATGGCACAGCACGCCTTCGACCAGCGCGGCCTCGAGCGCTTGCGCTTGCTGCCGATGGCCGGCGCGCAGGAATGGCGCGGTCTCGAGCGCAAATCCCAAATACGCCTGCAGATCCCCGACCAGCAGAAGCGCGGCCACCTGGACAGCAGTGAGCTTGCCGACTTTGGCCCGCTTTTCGAGGTCTCGCACCAGGGATGCCCGCTTGGCGACGCCGAAGCGGGCTCTCTCGACGACACCCATGTCGAGATGGAACAAAGCGTCACCAAAGCCGGCGTGAATCGCGATCTCGTTTGCGAACACTTCCTGCGGTGAATGAATGCACAGACGATCGGCCAGGAGATGAAGAACTCCGACGATTGCTGTCGTCGACGTCCGGCTCTCAGCCGTGACTTCGACCGACAGCCCGCGCGCGGCGCGCACCGTCTCGTTCTCGACCAATGGATGCCCGTGCTCGTGCGCCAGCAAGGCGCGCAGGGAAGTCGCATCATTCCAGATGCCCTCTTTCTCGAGGACACGCCGGTTCACGAAGACCGTGCATTCGGCCAGATCGGCCGCATCGTAGATGTTGACCATGGGCCGGCTATCGATGTCGTCGGCGACGACCGAGGACAACACCGCTGCGCTTTTCACTTGTGCAACGAGAGGCTGCAGGTTCTCAACCACGAACATGTTGACCGAGTTGTGCGGCCAAGTGTCCAGGCGGATATAACGCCGGATCACCGTCTCTTCTTCTCGGATCAGGCGATCGAGATTGCGCTGCGTGTCAGCAATTACTTGCAGCGTCGTATTCTCCACACGGGTGCGCGAGAAGTGCTCGATCGCATTCGACATGACTAGGCTTTCTTCAGCCGCAATTCCAAAAGGCCGTTCTTGAAGGACCGCCGCAGCGAAGCGGCATCGACCGGACTCGGCAGCACGACCTCCTTGGCGTAGCGCCGCTCGCCGGACGAGCTGAGCGCAAGAACGTCGCCACGGACTTCGATCTCGATCGCATCTTCCTTGGCGCCGGGGAGCTCGGCGGCAATCACGATTTCGCTGCCTTCATCGAAGACGTCGATCAACGGTTCGCGCACATCGACGACCTCGGGGCCTTCCCGGGTGGTGCGGATGTTGCCGAAGCGTTCGACGTGCGGCTCGCCGCCGAGCCCGACCCGCACGCTCACGCCATAGACGCCGCGCCCTTTGTCGCCGAGGCCTTTGACTTTGAACTCACCCGTCCGCTCGATACGCTGCTCCCCGGCCTCCACCAGCTTGCCCAGGACGCCGACAAAGTCTCCGAGCCCCTTAAACAGAGAACCAAAGCCAATATCGACCACCGGTTCGGCTTCGGCGTGTCCGGCCTTCTTGCGTGAGGTACCCTTGTGACTTGCCATGACGGAACTCCAATGTTGGACGTTGCTTCCGGCTGACCGCCGCATTCAGTAATCGATACTCACGTCGCCACGCTGCACGGCTGCTACACCGCCATCCGGCTGCTGCTCGGACTTGATCGGAAGCGCCCCGGCGCGCCGATTGACGGCACGGTACGGCGCGCCGATTTTGCGGATCAGCCGTTCGACCCGCATGGTCTCCTTGTCGAGCACGCCGAGGCGAAGTTGGGTCCCCTGCTGCTTCTTGGTCCACACCGCGAGTTGGCGTGCGAGCAATGCTCGCTGGTGCTCGAGACGCGAAAGCGTTGCCGCGAGCTTGCTGCGGTCGGCGGTGGCGCCTGCGATGCGGAGTGTGCGAAGCCTGCCGGCTTCGTGAAGTCCCCTGATATGTGTCATCAACGCGTCTCCACGGCCATTTGGCCGAGACGCGCCCGCGCCGGCTCCGATTTTCTCTTCAGTCGCTTGTCCGCAACCTCATCTCCGCGGTGTTCGGCCGGACAGTGATGCTGCACCAGGCTTATCAACATTTTGCGCTGCTGCACCCGCTCATCGTTCGATCGGCTTTTGAATGGGGACCTCGCGCCGAGCAGATCGAGGCAGGTCTGGACGAAGCGGGAATCGGCGGACGAAACCTGCAGATCTTGATCGGCGACGACCCTGGCAATCATGATGCTGCCCCGCAATGTCGGCGCTTGGTCGTATTCGCCCGATGCCCGATAATCGCGCACCAGATCGACGATCTGCTCGACCTTTGATTCCGCGAGGCCGGAACGCGCGGCGGTGATTGCCAACTCCGTCTCGCGGTCCAGGTAATCGACGTCGATCATGACCATTCGGTCGCTCAACGCATCCTGGGCATCATGAACGCCGGAATATTCCTGCGGGTTGCTGGTGAAAATGGCGCGGAAGTCGGGATGAACCCTGACATAGCTCTCGTTTTGATTGGGAACCGGCAGAACCAGCAATCGCTCCTCCAGCACCCCGAGGAGAATGTTATTTGCCTCAGGCCGCGAGCGAGTGAATTCGTCGTAAATGAGCGTGTGGCCTTCCCGGCACGCCGTCGTCAGGCGATGGTCGGACCATTTGCGGGTGGCGTCCTCCTCGTATTTCAAAACAGTATGGATGAAACGGTCGACGACCTTGCGGTACTGAAACCCGAACTGGCCGCCGACCAGATTGGAGGTCGTCATCTCCTCGTCACCAGTGAGAAACACCACCGGCCGCCCCAACTGGGCCGCCACATGAAACGCCAGCGTTGTCTTGCCGGAACCGGCGGGACCGCGGAAATGAACCGGATATCCCACGCTCAGGTAGCCAAGCGCCCGATTTCTCAAATCCTGGACCGCGGCGGTCTCCACGAAATTGGTGCTTGGACGCAGCGAAATTGTGCTTCCAGCAAGCTGACTGACTGAATGCGGCGCCGTCGACATGTCTGTATCTCCGTGCATCATTGTTCTTGGGCTGCGGCGTGATGGTCAACGCATCCGGGAATGCTCTCGCACTGAAAAGCGCGATACCATTGTTGCTGCGCCGCTTCGTAACGTTCCGGTTTGCTCTGCCAGGAGCGAAACTGGCCGTGGATCCGCCTCAACGCGGGCTCGCATTCCAGCCAAAACTCGTCGTCGAACGCCGAGAATAGCAGTCGAGGTCTGAAATGCGCTTGTCGGGAAAGGCTGGCCGCCATGCTTCGTTCGAAATCGGTGCCGAAGCCGACTGATACTTCCGTGACCACGTAGGCCACTGCATCGCCAAAACCCAAGGCGAATTTCTGCTCAAGTCCGAGTTCAAGTGCGATAGCCGCGGCCAATACGGACAGAACCCGGGCCAGCGCTTCCAAGCCACCCTTGGTGAGTTTCTCGCCGCCTTTTCCCAAGGTAACGAGATCGGAGTAAGCGAGCGGCAGCCCTCGCTGCGAATGTCGTGGCGGCAGCAGGGTCAGCGCAAAAGCGCCCGGAGCAAACTCTCCGATCGATTCGGCCGAGCCCAGCGCGAGCGACAGCTTCCCCCACAACGCCTCGAGCAATGACCAAACATCGGAGAAATCAGGCTGCAGCACGATCTCCGGCTGCAGTCCGTCGCGCACCAGCACGCGACAGCCTAGCCCGGTGAAGGCCCGCAATGCAGGCGGCAACGTGATCTCTATGCTGCCGCTCGTCCTCCCTGCGGATCTGATCTTGCTCGTGCTCATATACATCGTTCTTGCGTCCACTTTCTATCCGGCGTCGCACGGCGTCTAGCGCGTGATCTAGCGCCGCATCTAGCAGATGACCCGGGCGCATTGCTGATTCCCGCTTGCGTCAGGCGCAGCGGGCAACGCGGACGGTTTCGATACCTGCGTGGCGCGATCGGACCTCGAGCCCGCTCAGCCTTTTTTCGGCTAGGCGGCGCCGCTAAGCCTGAAGTTCGCCCAGATTCCGTGCGCCTTCATGCGGTCCGCGTGCATCGCATCGACGACCCTGGCCACGCCGGCGTGCAGTTTGCGGCGCCCCGACTTGAGCGCTGCTGCCTGCTGCTTGGCCATGTTTCGGTGTGCGTTCGCAAATTCCGAACGTAGCTGCGCGGTTTTGTTCATCATAGAGGCCGCTTGGCGTTCGAGATCGCGGTGCAGCAGGTTGCTCGCCTTCGACCGCGCGCTCGTCCACCGTGTCATCTGGCTCATCGTCGCCTGACGGTCGGCTGCGACGTTTTTTTTCATCGCTGCGACATTCTTCCTCGTCTTTGCGATCTTGTGCGCCATGGCACGACGAAAAGCCGCGACATCTTTGCCCAGGGAAGCAAGAAACTTGTGTGTCTGCGCGGCGTATTCGCGGCCCAGTTCTCCCCGTGCCGTCGCGCATGTAGCCAACATGGACTTCGTAGCCTGACGCATGGCATCGGTTGCCGCCTTGCGCAGCTTTGATGCCTGACCAAGATCTTTGGTCAGCCGGCCCATCTCTCGTGATTGTGACATCGTGGCGTCCTTTCGTTACACAGCCCGCATGCGTTGCGCGGGCGAAAGTCAACGTAACGGTGGCATGGTTCGGGGAACGAAGCGGCTATTTCCCTTGATCAATCACGAACGCCGCTTCGCTCCCGTTTCGTTTCACTGTCGTAGCCCAAACAGGTTAGGCCTCGGCAGCCGCGGTGAGACCGATGGCCTCGGCGTACTTCAGATAAGTATCGACGCTGGCGACCACGATGCGAGCCTCGATCGCAAGCAGTTCGATCCCGACCAGCGAGACGCGGGCCCATGCGTCGATGACGACGCCCTTGTCGAGAATGCGGTCGACAACCTCGGCGAGGCTCGTCGACGCAATGGTTTTTTCTACCGCCATGGCTTTCTCCTTCTGTTTCGCGTGCAGTCATTCAGTGACGGCACCAGAGCACACGCGCATGTGCCGCATAAGTAGGTCGATTACCCGCCCCGCGAGGGGTTTACCCTAAGCAACGAGAGCGCCATGCCGGGGAGCAAGCACACGAGAAGCAGCATCTGCGCTCGGCCTTGCGCGAACGATCGAATGTGATTGTCGATGTTCGGTGACAGCAAGGCGCAACGCGTCAGCGCGGCCGTATGGCCTGGAGGCGGTGTCAACGGCAATGTCTTGCCGCCGTTGCCGAAAACGGCTGTCGTCAGTTCCAATTACAAGTCGTCCAGCTCCATTCGATTGAGGAACGGGGGCCGGAACACGTGGTGATCAGCGCATTTCAAGCAACCGGCAATTTGGACAACCAGCTTGACAACGTTTGCTGCTTCCATCTTCTGCATAAGGTGCCCGCGGTAGACTTCAATTGCCTTTGGGCTGACGCGGAGATGGCGTGCCGTCTCTTTATTTGACATTCCTTGAAGCACGCATTCGAGAACCTGTGCCTCCCGGCTCGACAACGTCGCCAGCCGATCCAACGTGACCTTGTGCTTGGACCAAGTCCGATGAGCTGCGATGTCGCTACGAACCCAGTGCTGAATCGCCTCGATCAGCAGCTCCTTGTTGAGCGGCTTTTCGAAGAATTCGACTGCCCCCAGCTTCATGGTGCGGACCACTGTCGCAAGATCACCGTAGCCCGAAACGACGATCACGGGGACGGTCCTGGCACGCTTTCGCAGCCAAGCCAGTGTCTCGATACCATTCGATTCTGGCATCCTCAGATCAAGAATGACGCAGCCAGGTTGATCAGGATCAAACTTTTCAATGAACACGGAAGGCAATGAGTAAGTAGCGGTCTTCAAGCCAACTGTCCTGAGCAGCAGCTGCAACAGGTCCCGTGTGGGCTCATCATCGTCGACTACATGGACAACAGCGTCCGGCGTCACTGGGCTCCCGTTGCCTCGGCCGTGGTGTTTGGAAAACAAGATCCCGGTCCCCGCCTTTGGATCGGCGCGCGCGCAGCCCCGATCTGCTGCCGGACAATCGCGCTGTCCCTACGGCAAGCCAGCCAGAAGCAATCTGTCCCTCAATCGTTCCAGAGCGATGAATATAAAATTGAAAATCCCACGTTCAGCTATCCGACAAAATACGTAGCTGCATCGGCTCGGGTCAATTGATGGCCGGTAGCCGAATTGACCAAATGGTGTTTGAAGGCGCAACAACTTGCTTCCCATTTCGAACTTACTGTCGCATGACCGGGTTTCGTCGACAGTGGGCGCAACCTCTTGCCGGGAGGCGCACTTGAGCTACCTCTTAGCGTTTGTTTGTGGTGGTAGCCGAAGGCGTTCCCCCAAAATGTTTTTGTGCAGTGCATGAGTCCGGAGCTGGCCCGAAGCCGCGTTCTCGCCCTCGACCGGCTCACGCGAGACCTCGTCGACCAGCTGCTGGCGGCGCTAACAGGTCGTCAACATCGGCCTCTCGGATCACGATGCGTCCGCGCGTTCCCGATCTTCCGATGATCCGGCGATAGGGCAACCGGCCATCGGCGATCATCGCCCGCAACGTGTTTTCGCTCACGTTGAGACGCCGGCACGCTTCTCTGACAGAGAGTCCCGTGGATGCCATGCGAAAATCTGATATGGTTCCGGTTGGCATTCAATGAATGTGAAACGTGGAAAATTCGGTCACCTGACGGATGGTTGAAATGCAAGATACGCAGCATTGATTGGCACTTCCTTGCTCTTGTGCTGAATTCAATTCTGCCGCATGGTTGGAGGCGAGCGATCGGGCTTGTCCCGCGCGGCCAAGGGGCGAGTAGCATTCATGCCGAAGAATACCCTTCCGGGTCCGAGCCTGCTGTCGGGGTTGCCCGGGCGTCTCTCGACAGATCTGTTTGCCGGCGCCAAGTCAGTGCGGCTTGCCGCCGACGAGGTGCTGTTTCTCGCCGGCGACCCAGGCGACGGCTGCTATCGCATCGAGGACGGCTTGCTCAAGGTGACGATGGTGTCGCGCTCCGGTACCGAGCGGATCCTCGCCTTCCTCGGCCCGGGCGCCATCGTCGGCGAGCTTTCAATGATCGACGGGCGGCCGCGCTCGGCGTCGGTGGTGGCGGTGCGCGATGCGGCATTGAGCTTCCTCGGCCGCGCCGCGTTCGAAGCTTTTGCGCAAAAACATCCCGACGTCTACAAATCGCTGGTCACGCTTCTCGCCACGCGTCTGCGCGAGACCGACGCGGTGGTCGCGGCCGGGAGCTTCCTGCCGCTGCGCGGCCGCGTCGCCTGCACGCTGCTCGAACTGGCGGAAAATTTCGGCCAGGATGTCGGGACCGGCCGCATCGTCATCCGCCAGAAGATCGGGCAGAGCGACCTCGCCGCGATGGCCGGCATCGCGCGCGAGAATGTCAGCCGCATCCTCAACGACTGGAAGCGCCGCAAGCTGGTGAGCCGATTGTCCGGTTATTATTGCCTTGAGAACAAGGCGCAACTCGAACACGAAGCCGAGTTGTGACGACATCCGCACGCCTTCCACCCAGCTCTGCCATGAAAGTGCCTGCGCTCGCCGATTTTCGCCGCGTCGTCGTGAAGGTTGGCTCCACGCTCCTCGTCGATGCGCAGGCCGGCAGGCTCAAGGAATCCTGGCTCGCCTCGCTGACTGACGATCTTGCAGCGCTCCATCGCGAGAAGCGCGACATCCTGGTCGTCTCCTCCGGCGCCATCGCGCTGGGCCGCGCGGTGCTCAAGCTCGCCCGCGGTCCGCTCAAGCTCGAGGACAGCCAAGCTGCCGCGGCGGTAGGCCAGATCGCGCTGGCGCGCACCTGGACCGAGGCGCTGTCGCGCCATGGCATCATCGCCGGTCAGGTGCTGGTGACGCTCGGCGACACGGAGGAGCGGCGGCGCTACCTCAACGCGCGCTCCACCATCGACACGCTCCTGAAATGGCGTGCGGTGCCGGTCATCAACGAGAACGATACGGTCGCGACCAGCGAAATTCGCTACGGCGACAACGATCGGCTCGCGGCGCGCGTCGCCACCATGGTGAGCGCCGATCTCCTGGTGCTGTTGTCGGACGTCGACGGGCTCTACGACGCGCCGCCGGACACGGATGCCGCGGCGCGGCACGTCCCGTGCGTCGCCCGCATCACGCCCGATATCGAGGCGATGGCCGGCGCGGCGGGCTCCGAGCTCGCGCGCGGCGGCATGCAGACTAAGATCGAAGCGGCGCGGATCGCCACCAATGGCGGGACGCACATGGTCATCGCCTCGGGCCGCCTCGATCATCCGTTGCGGGCGGTCGCCGAGGGAGCGCGCTGCACCTGGTTTCTCACCGCGGCGAATCCGGTGACGGCGCGCAAGAAGTGGATTGCGGGTGCGCTCGAACCCAAGGGCACGCTCGTGATCGATGCCGGCGCCGTCACGGCGCTGCGGCGGGGCAAGAGCCTGCTGCCGGCCGGCGTCGTCGGCGTCGACGGCGCCTTCGCGCGCGGCGACGCGGTGATCATCCGCGGTCTCGACGGAACGGAGATCGGCCGCGGCCTCTGCGCCTATGACGCCGAGGATGCCCAGAAAATCCGCGGCCGCTCGTCCGCCGATATCGCGTCGATTCTCGGCTTCAGCGGGCGCGCGGAGATGGTTCATCGTGACGATTTGGTCGTCGGCCCGGAATGAGGAACCCGGAGCGAATATGTCGCGGCGCGGCGGGCGTGAAAGAGCGGGCGCGAAAGAAATGAACCCCGGCCGCTTAACGCGGCCGGAGCTCGACGCCGGGTGATTGAGGATGAGGGGCTGGGGGACTTCGCCCGGCGCCACCAAGTGAACGCCGGTGCGGCTACCCGGTTCCGCGGCGGGCGGCGAATTTTTTCCCGCCCTGCTCGGATCGGCCCTTTGCTGGAGATTGCTTGGAATTGGAATTGCGGCGGAAAGCAAGGGCGCGCGGCGGTGCTGGCCGGCTGAGATCGGCCGGAACATTGATCCGGTGCCCGCCGGGCAAGACGACGTACCGGGCAATGACGCGCAAATCCCCTTCCTTGCCGCTTTGACCCTCGACCACATATGTGGCGCCGACCGGGAACCGCCGCGGCAAGCGGCTGGACAGACGATCGGTTGGCAGCCCCATGATACTCTCTCGTTGCGAAACTTGGAGCGGAACGCCCTCCGCTTCGGACAGGTTCCACAATTCTATGACCGTGCCGCGAAATACTTGTGGAACGCTGTGGATCGCTGTGGACAAGACCGGCGTTGAGCTGCCTCGCCGGACCGCGCCGAACATGGTAGGAAGCGCTGAACGCGAGACGGATCAATGCCATGAATGCTCCGCTCAAGGCAGTGGAAAGCGCTGGGAAGCTCGAAGCGACAATGCGCGAGATCGGTCGCGAAGCGCGCCAAGCCGCCCATGCACTGGCGCTGGCCCCGGCGTCACGCAAGAACCGTGCGCTCGCCGCCATGGCCAAGGCCATCCGTCGGGCGCGATCGGCGATCCTCGCCGCCAATGCGGAGGATCTGGCGGAGGCGAGGTCCGCGGGCGCGACTGCCGCCTTTCTCGACCGGCTGACGCTCGACGCCGGGCGGATCGAGGCCATGGCGGCGGGGCTCGATGTGATTCGCAAGCTCAAGGATCCGGTCGGCACCATCATGGAATCGTGGCGGCGTCCGAACGGGATGCGCATCGAGCGCGTGCGGGTGCCGCTCGGGGTCATCGGCGTGATCTACGAGAGCCGGCCCAATGTCACGGCGGACGCCGGCGCGCTGTGCCTGAAGGCCGGTAATGCCGTGATCCTGCGCGGCGGTTCCGAAGGCTTCCGCTCGGCGCGCGCGATTCATGCCGCGCTAGTCGAAGGCCTCGTCGCAGCCGGGCTGCCCGCCGCCGCGATCGCGCTCGTGCCGACGCGGGAACGCGCGGCCGTCGGCATGATGCTCGCCGGGCTCGACGGCGCCATCGACGTGATCGTGCCGCGCGGCGGCAAGGACCTCGTCGCCCGCGTGCAGGCGGAGGCGCGCGTGCCGGTCTTCGCGCATCTCGAGGGCGTCTGTCACGTCTATGTCGACCGCGCGGCCAGGCTGGCGATGGCCAAAGCGATCGTGCTCAATGCCAAGATGCGCCGCACCGGCGTGTGCGGAGCGGCTGAAACTTTGCTCGTCGATCGCGCGGGAGCGCCGAAACTGCTCAAGCCGCTTGTCGGCATGCTCATCGATGCCGGCTGCGAAGTCCGCGGCGATGCGGCGGTGCAGGCGGTCGATCCCCGCGTGAAGCCGGCGAGCGAAGCCGATTGGAGCACCGAATATCTCGACGCCATTCTGACCGCGGGCGTGGTCGACGGCGTCGACGCCGCGATCGCCCATATCGAGCGCTATGGCTCGCATCACACGGACGCGATCGTCACCGAGGACCGCGCGACGGCGGAGAAATTCCTGCGCGAGGTGGATTCGGCGATCGTACTGCACAATGCTTCGACGCAGTTTGCCGATGGCGGCGAGTTCGGCTTCGGCGGGGAGATCGGCATCGCCACCGGCAGGCTGCACGCACGCGGCCCGGTCGGGGTCGAACAACTCACCAGTTTCAAGTATCGCATCCGCGGCAGCGGACAGACGCGGCCATGATTTTTCGTCTCCTCCGCCGCGACTTGTCGCGAACGGCGGTTGGCGGATGACGGGAGGAGTTGTTTCTGAAGGCCATGAACCGCGAGTTCCCGCCTCCGCGTGCGGCTGCCCCCTGCCTTCCCTGCCCCGCAAGCGTGGGAGAGGAGGGTGGGGGTAAAGCCCGCCTAGTCCTGCCCCCCCACGCGCCCGGCATGCGCATCGGGCTGTTCGGCGGTACGTTCGATCCGGCCCACGCGGCACATCGCGGGGCCTGTCTCCTGGCCATGAAGCGGATCGGCCTCGATCGCGTGTGGTGGCTGGTCACCCCCGGCAATCCGCTCAAAGACACCCACGGCCTCGCACCGCTCGAAGAGCGTGTCGTCGCGGCGCGGGCGCTCGCGCATCATCCACGCATCGACGTCAGCGATCTCGAAGCGCAGCTCGGCACGCGCTACACCTACGAAACGATCAGCTACCTCGTCCGGCGTTGCCCGCATGTGCACTTCGTCTGGATCATGGGCGCCGACAATCTGCGCAGCTTCCATCGCTGGCAGCGCTGGCGCGACATCGCGGCGCTGGTGCCGATCGCGGTCGTCGACCGGCTTGGCCCGAGCCTTTACGCCACGGCCGGTGTCGCCGGTCAGGCGCTGGCGTCCGCCCGCATCCCCGAATCGGCGGCCAAGACCCTGCCGGAACGAACGCCGCCGGCGTGGATTTACCTGCATGGCCTCAAATCGCCGCTGTCCTCAACTGCATTGCGGGCGGCACGAGCCTTGCAAGACGGTTGAATGCAAGACGGTTGAATGCAAGACGGTTGAAACTGTTAACGCTGCGTGCCTATCTTAGGGACAGCCCTGGACTCGATGGCCAGGGCCGAAAATGGAGCGAAAGGATAAGGACCCCTGTCCACACCTGCGATTTTTCGGGCCGAATGTCGCGCGCCCGAACCGGTCTCCAGAATGCGTCCTGACGCCGAGGAGATCCTCCGTCTGGTCCTCGCCCGCCTCGACGATATGAAGGCAGAGGACACCCTCACCATCGACCTGCGGGACAAATCTTCGATCGGCGACTACATGGTCGTGGCTTCCGGCCGGTCGCAGCGCCATGTCGGTTCGGTCGCCGACCGGGTCGTCGAGGACTTGCACAAAGCCGGCGTTGCCGCCCGCGTCGAAGGCGTTCCGCATTGCGACTGGGTGCTGATCGACGCGAGCGATGTGATCGTTCACGTCTTTCGCCCCGAAGTACGGGCCTTCTACAATCTCGAGAAAATGTGGTTGGCTAGCCGGCCGGCGCAGCGCGCGAGCTAACTCGCTTGTGGGTGAGGATTTTACAACGTTGTCATTCCGGGGCCGAGCCAACGGGTCCGGCCACAGAAGTCGGCTGTTGCCGACTTCTGTGGCTTGATCGCCAATCTCGGGTAAACCCGAGATTGGTGGCCGGCCCGATGACAGGCTCCGCGAGGAGCCCGGAATCCATAATCACGTCGCGTGATAATTGCCACGGCTTTCACAAAGTCTCACTGACCGGGGTTATGGATTCCGGGCCCGCGTCCCGGAATGACGATGTGAGGTGTCCATGCGTCTCCTCGTCGCCGCAATCGGCCGCCTGAAACAGGGTCCCGAGCGCGAGCTTGCCGCGCGGTATCGCAAGCGCGCGGAAGCGGCGGGACGCCCGCTTGGCCTGCGCGACATCGAAGTCATCGAAATTCGCGAAAGTCGCGCGCACGATGCCGAGCGGCGGCGGATCGAGGAATCGATTGCGCTCGCCAATGTCATTCCCGAGGGAGCGGTCGTCGTCGTTCTCGACCAGCGGGGCGAGAGCCTCGACAGCGCGGCGCTGGCGGCGCTTTTGCGCGAGTGGCGCGCGCAAGACCGCGCGGCCGTGTGTTTCATCATCGGCGGCGCCGACGGACTTGCGCCCAGCCTCGCCGAGCGCGCCAAGCTCCGGCTCGCGTTCGGAGCGGCCACCTGGCCGCATCAACTCGTGCGCATCATGCTGCTCGAACAGCTTTATCGCGCCGGCACCATTCTCGCCGGCCACCCTTATCACCGGGACTGAAATCAAAATCCTTGCCGAGCTTAATTCTTCTTAATCCTGCCTCACCGATTTGTGACGGATGGAGCCAGTCTGCGTCTTAATCCGGTCGTATCGTGCCTGCTTGGTCTTGCGTTCCTGAGGCTGGCGTCTACCCTTGGATAACATGATTCTCCGCCGATCGAGCCGCACCGATCCGCGCCTTGTGCTCGGCTCGGCGTTGGCTTTTGCGTTGCCACTCGGGGCAAATTTGGCCGCGCTCGGCCAAACTCCATCGATTCAGACTCCTGGGGGACCTACCCCGGTCCCTTTCTTTGAAGTTCCATGGCCACCGGGCATCCCCGCCGCACCGACGCCGTCGAAGCCCGATGCGGACGCGCTCAAACAGCACGATCAGGAACTCGATGCGGCGCGCGCCAAAGAGCGCGAGTCGGCGGAAAACCAGGCGAAGCTCAGGCGCGAGATCGACGCGCTTGGTGACGATCGGCGCGCGCTCAACCGGCAGCTCATCGACACCGCCGCGCGCGTGCGTGACGTCGAGGCGAGCATCGAGGCGACGCAGGCGCGCCTTAGGCCACTCGACGAGCAGGAAGGCTTTTTTCGCAAATCGCTCGACGAGCGCCGTGTTGTGATCGTCGAGATTCTCGCCGCTCTGCAACGGGTCGGGCATCAGCCGCCGCCCGCGCTCCTGGTGCAGCCGGAGGACGCGTTGCAAGCGGTGCGTACCGCCATCACGCTCGGCGCCGTGGTCCCGGAAATGCGCGCACAGGCCGACGCGCTCGCCGGCGATCTTGCCGATCTATTGCGCGTGCGCAAGGATATCGGCGGCGAAAGCGAGCGCCTCTCGCGCGACCTCGACTTGCTCGGGCGCGAGCAGTTGCGCATGAACGTGCTGATCGACGAACGGCAGAAGAAGCAAGCGGACACCGAACAGGCGCTCGACGCCGAACGCCAGCGCGCCGCCGACCTGGCGCGCCAGGTCGACAATCTCAAGGACCTCATCGCCAGGCTCGAATCGGGCCTCGACAACGCCACCCGTGCGGCTCGCGCTGAGGCCCGCTCGATCGAGGAAGACGCGACCCGGCCCGACCTTGCCGCACTCAAGGACCCCGGCCGCCTGGCCCCGGCGATGGCTTTTGCCGCCACACGCGGGCGCCTGCGCTTGCCGGTGAACGGCGTGAAAATCCGCGAATTCGGCGCCTCCGACGGCCTCGGCGGGATCCAGAAGGGACTATCCATCGCCGCCCGTACCGGCGCCCAGATCACCGCCCCGTGCGACGGTTGGGTCGTTTACGCCGGCCCGTTTCGCAGCTATGGGCAACTCTTGATCCTGAATGCCGGCGGCGGGTATCATGTCTTGTTAGCGGGGATGGAGCGGATTTCCGTCGATCTCGGCCAGTTCGTGCTGACGGGTGAACCGGTAGCGGTGATGGGCGGCGGATCGCAGGTATCCGCTTCCGTGACGACCAGGTCCAAGCAACCTGTATTATATGTGGAGTTCCGTAAGGACGGAGCTCCCATCGATCCCAGCCCGTGGTGGGCGACAAACGAAGGTGAAAAGGTTCGCGGATGATGCGCAAAACTTCCCTCATTTTCCTCGGTGCGATCGCAGGTGCCGGGCTCACGCTGCTGGCGACGCAGCCACACACCGCATTCGTCGGATCGAGCGCGAAAGCCGCCTCGTCGGACACCTACCGGCAGCTCAATCTGTTCGGTGACGTGTTCGAGCGCGTGCGCGCCGATTACGTCGAGAAACCCGACGACGGCAAGCTCGTCGAATCGGCGATCAACGGCATGCTTGCCGGGCTCGATCCGCATTCGAGCTACATGGACCCGAAGAGCTTCCGCGACATGCAGGTGCAGACGCGCGGCGAATTCGGCGGCCTCGGCATCGAGGTCACCATGGAGGATGGGCTGGTGAAGGTGGTGGCGCCGATCGACGAGACGCCGGCGGCCAAGGCCGGCGTCATGGCCAACGACATCATCACCAAGCTCGACGACGAGCAGGTACAGGGCCTGACCCTCAACCAGGCGGTCGAAAAGATGCGCGGCCCGGTGAACACCAAGATCAAGCTCACCATCATGCGCAAGGGCCAGGAAAAGCCGATCGAGGTGACGATCGTGCGCGACGTGATCCGCGTGAAATCAGTGCGCTCGCATTCCGAGGGCGATGACGTCGGCTACATCCGCGTCACGCAGTTCAACGAGCAGACGACCGACGGCCTGAAGAAGGCGATCACCGACCTCACCACGCAGCTCGGCGCCGAAAAGATCAAAGGCTTCGTGGTCGACCTGCGCAACAACCCGGGAGGCCTGCTGGATCAGGCGATTTCAGTGTCGGATGCGTTTTTGGAGAAGGGAGAGATCGTCTCCACCCGCGGCCGCAACGCCGAGGAGACGCAGCGCTTCAATGCCCGGCCGGGCGACCTGACCAAGGGCAAGCCGCTGATCGTGTTGATCAACGGCGGTTCGGCCTCGGCGTCGGAGATCGTCGCCGGCGCACTGCAGGACCACAAGCGCGCGACGCTGGTCGGCACGCGCTCGTTCGGCAAGGGCTCGGTGCAGACCATCATCCCGCTCGGCGCCGGCAGCGGCGCGCTGCGGCTGACCACGGCGCGCTACTACACGCCTTCGGGGCGCTCCATCCAGGCCAAGGGCATCTCGCCCGACATCGAGGTCCTGCAAGACGTGCCGGACGACTTGAAGTCGCGAACCGACACCAAGGGCGAGGCCTCGCTGCGCGGTCACCTCAAGGCGGAGGGCACCGAGGAGTCCGGCTCGCAATCCTATGTGCCGCCGGATGAAAAGGACGATCGGGCGCTCAAGGAGGCGCTCGATCTCCTGCGCGGTACGATCACCGATGCGGCGTTCCCGCCGAATCCGAAGGCTGCCGTTCCCAATTAAGCGGCACCCCGACCCGACCCTCCCCCGCTTGCGGGGGAGGGAACATCAATGGACTCTCCCCGCTTGCGGGGAGGGGAAGGAAGGCGGCACAGGGCGGCGACGAGCCGCCCCGCCTTTTGTGCGCCGAGATTTTTCGCCGAGCCCGAGAGTGCCGGACGAAGGCGGCGATACGCCCCGGCTTCGGGCCGAGTATCTGCCTGCCGTGATAGACTCTGTTGAATGATTCGCCAGGGCATTATTCGCCGGGATTGGCCCAAGGAATTGGCCCAGGAATTGGCCCAAGGAATTGGGCAATGACGGCCGATGACCTGAGCGCACCGCTCGGCCAGCAGCACGCGAAGCGGCGGCGCAAAATCCCAATCCCGCACGTCATCGCCGCTGCGCTGGCACTCTTTCTCGGCGTGTTCGTACTGTGGGCCGTCATGGGCGATGATCCATTCGGCGGCGAACCGATGGTCGCCGTGCCGATCGATCCGCACGCCGCGACGGCGATGAAGAAATCCGAGGTGCCGGTCGCGCCGGAAGCCGCCCCCGGCGCGCAAGGTCCCGGCCGTTACGACGGGCCGGCCGACGGTCCGGCGCCAGTATCGGCGCCGGCGGGCCCGGGCGCGCCTGCGAGCACCAAGACGGTTACCATCATCGACGGCAAGACCGGGGCGCGCCAGGAGGTGGTGATCCCGGCTTCGGAGAACGGCGGCGGCGCCGGCTCGACGGACAGCCCCGCTCTCGACCAGAAATTCGTCGAGATGACGTCGCACGGGGCCATTCCGAGAATCGCTGCCGACGGCGTACGGCCGGCGGAAGCCTTTGCGCGGCCGGTGAAGCCCATCCCCGGCACGCCCAACGCGCCCCGTGTCGCGCTCATCGTCGGTGGTCTCGGCGTGAGCGCGAGCGCCACGGCCGAGGCCATCGCCAAGCTGCCGGGGGCGGTGACGCTTGCCTTCATGCCTTACGGCTCCGATGTCGACCGCCTCATCGCGCGGGCGCGCGGGGGAGGTCATGAGATTCTGCTGCAGGTGCCGATGGAACCGTTCGGTTATCCCGACAATGATCCCGGCCCGCAGACGCTGCTGACCTCGCTCACGCCGGAACAGAATCTCGATCGGCTGTACTGGCTGATGAGCCGATTCCAGGGCTATGTCGGGATTGCCGGTGCCATGGGAGCGCGGTTCACGGCCTCGGAGCAGTCATTCGCCCCGATCCTGCGCGAAACCGCCAGGCGCGGGCTGATCTTTGTCGATGATGGCTCCAATCCGAGGAGCGTCGCCGGTCGCATCGCCGGCGCCAACAATCTGCCGTTCGCCAAGGCCGAAATGGTTCTCGATTCGGTTCCCACCCCGGACGAAATCGACCACGCGCTCGGCCGCCTGGAAATGGCGGCGCGTGAGCGCAGCATCGCCGTCGGCATATCCTCGGCGCTGCCGGTGTCGATCGAGCACATCGCCAAATGGGCGAAAGCCGCGGAAAGCCGCGGTTTGCTGCTGGTGCCGATCACCGCCGTCGCGGTGAAGGCGAAGCAGACATCAGATGACAGAGGACGGATGACAGAGAACAGATAACCTGAGATCATACGACATCCGACATCTGACATCTGACCTCCGTCCTCTGAATGCCCTTCGAAGACCTCCCCTATCGCCCCTCCGCCGGCATGATGGTGCTTAATCGCGCCGGGCTTGCTTTCATCGGCCGCCGCATCGACGGGGCCGAGCACGTCGACCATACGCATGTTTGGCAAATGCCGCAGGGCGGCATCGATGCGGGCGAGGACCCATGGCCGGCCGCTTTGCGCGAGTTGCACGAGGAGACCAATATCAGCTCGGTGCAACGCCTCGGCGAGATCGCGGAGTGGCTCTCCTACGATATTCCGCACGAGATCGTGGGGCAGGCCTGGAACGGCAAATACCGCGGCCAGACGCAGAAATGGTTCGCGCTGCGCTTCACCGGTGAGGAAAGCGAGATCGACATCGAGCATCCCGCGGGAGGGCACGAGCCGGAATTCGTGGAATGGCGCTGGGAGAAGCTGCAAAACCTCCCGGGCCTCGTCGTGCCGTTCAAGCGCAAGATCTACGAGCGTGTGGTCGCCGAATTCGCGAAGTACGCAGTACCGCACGCCTGAGGCCGAGCCACGCGCAGCAAATCGGGCGACGGCGCACTATTGCGCCAATGCCGCCTGCAAGGTCTTCAGTTGCTCGAGATGGCGCGCGAGCTTGTCGCGCTGAGCGTCGTCCGTGGCGTCGGCGACGTCTTCTTCGGCGTCCTTGATTTCCGCGGCCAGCATCGCGGTATCGAAATCCTCGCGCGCCACGGCGCGGTCGGCGAGTACGGTCAAGCCGGCGGGGCCGACCTCGGCAAAGCCGCCGATGACGACGACCGGCTGCCGCGCGCCGCCGCGATAGATCGTCACGATGCCCGGCCGCAGCGTGGTCACCAGCGGCGCATGGCCGGCGAGAATGCCCATGTCGCCCTCGGCGCCGGGCAGGTCCACTTGATCCACGTCGCCGGAGAACAACACGCTTTCCGGCGAGACGAAATCGAGATGAAGTGCTGCCATGGGGAACTCATTCTTTTCCCTCCCCTGCAAGTGGGGGGAGGGGAATTGACTACGCCTCTTCGGCGAGCCGTTTGCCCTTCTCGACCGCCTGCTCGATGGTGCCGACCATATAGAAGGCGGCTTCGGGCAGGTGATCGTATTTGCCCTCGCACAGGCCCTGGAAGCCGCGGATGGTGTCGGCGAGTTCGACGAAAACTCCGGGCGAGCCGGTGAATACTTCGGCGACGTGGAACGGTTGCGACAAGAAGCGCTCGATTTTCCGCGCCCGCGCCACCGTCAACTTGTCCTCTTCGGAGAGTTCGTCCATGCCGAGAATGGCGATGATGTCTTGCAGCGCCTTGTAGCGCTGGAGGATCTGCTGCACCCGGCGCGCCACCTGGTAGTGCTCATCGCCGACGACGCGCGGATCGAGCATGCGCGAGGTCGAATCGAGCGGATCGACGGCCGGATAGATGCCCTTTTCCGCAATCGAGCGCGACAGCACCGTGGTGGCGTCAAGGTGCGCGAAGGAGGTCGCCGGCGCTGGGTCGGTGAGGTCGTCGGCCGGCACGTAGATCGCCTGCACCGAGGTCACCGATCCCTTCGTGGTCGTGGTGATGCGCTCCTGCAACTCGCCCATGTCGGTGGCGAGCGTCGGCTGATAGCCGACCGCCGAGGGAATGCGGCCGAGCAGCGCGGAGACTTCCGAGCCGGCCTGAGTGAAGCGGAAGATGTTGTCGACAAAGAACAGCACGTCCTGACCCTTATCGCGGAAATATTCGGCGACGGTGAGGCCCGAAAGGCCGACGCGGGCGCGCGCGCCAGGCGGCTCGTTCATCTGGCCGTAGACCAGCGCGCACTTCGAGCCCTCGACCGAGCCCTTGCGCGGGTCCTTGTTGACGCCGGATTCGATCATCTCGTGATAGAGATCGTTGCCTTCGCGCGTGCGCTCGCCGACGCCGGCGAACACCGAATAGCCGCCGTGCGCCTTGGCGATGTTGTTGATCAGCTCCATGATGATCACGGTCTTGCCGACGCCGGCGCCGCCGAACAGCCCGACCTTGCCGCCCTTGGAATACGGTGCGAGCAGGTCGACGACCTTGATGCCGGTGATCAGGATCGCGGCCTCGGTCGACTGCTCGGTAAAGGCCGGCGCCTCCTGATGGATGGCGCGCGTCTCTTGGTGCGGAATCTTTCCGGCCTCGTCGACCGGCTCGCCGACCACGTTCATGATGCGCCCAAGCGTGCCGTCGCCGACCGGCACCATGATCGGCAGGCCGGTGTCGGTCACCTCCTGACCGCGGACCAAGCCTTCGCTTATATCCATGGCCACCGTGCGCACGGTCGATTCGCCGAGATGCTGGGCGACTTCGAGCACCAGGCGGTTGCCGTGGTTGCTGGTTTCCAGCGCGTTGAGGATCGCGGGCAAATGATCATCGAAGTGCACGTCAACGACGGCGCCGATGACTTGGGTGATACGTCCGACTGATTGAGCCATAGGTAGTCCTCGTTACCGCCCTTCAATGTCTACCGACGCAAGGGCGAAAGGTTGGCGCCTGCAGTGCGCCGGGCTGGGGGCGTCCTAAAGATCATCATGCATGAGTAAGATTGAGATGGCGCTCGATGCCATCCAGCCGGCTTTCAATACGGGACATCCGTTCGTCGATGCGATCGATTCGCCCGCTTTGGATTGCGATCTGCGATTGCATATGACCCATCTGCGCCATGATATGCCCTAGGGTCGTCTCAAACCCGCTGATGCGGGTTTTCAGATCCGAAATATCGGCGCGCATCGATTCTTGGGAATGCAGTACCTGCTCCTGTCCCTTTCGCAGGAGCTGCAGCTGCTCGAAGATGAGATTTGAAACATTGTCCGTCATGACGACAATCTATGCGAGTTCGTTGCCGAATACCACACGCTCGTCACAGCGCCTCGGCGCCGGAGATGATCTCGATCAGTTCCTTGGTGATCTGCGCCTGGCGCGTCCGATTGTACTGAAGCGTCTGCTTGCGGATCATGTCGCCGGCATTGCGCGTCGCGCTGTCCATCGCCGACATCTGCGCGCCGTAGAACGAGGCCGAGTTTTCCAGCAATGCGCGAAAGGTCTGCACGGCGACGTTGCGCGGCAAGAGGTCGTGCAGGATGTCTTCGGCTTCCGGCTCGAACTCGTAGGCCGCGCCGCCGAGCGCGGCCGTCGCCTTGGCGTCGAACACCAGCGGAATGATCTGCTGCGCGGTCGGAATCTGGGCGATCACCGAACGGAAGCGCGAGAAGAACAGCGTGCACACGGCGAACTCAAAATTGTCGAAACGCGCGATGACCTTTTCCGCGATCATCTTGGCGTGCTCGAAACGCAGCGTGCGCGCCGCGCGCAGGTCGACCATCTCGACAATCTGGTCTGCATAGAGCCTTCGTAGCTGATCGTAGCCCTTGCGGCCGACGCAGAAGAACTTGACCTCCTTGCCATCGCGCATGAGCGCGTTCGCGCGCTCGCGCGCGAGCCGCACGATGGCGGTATTGAACGGACCGCAGAGGCCGCGTTCGGCGGTGCAGACGAGAAGCAGATGCACGCCCTCGCTGCCGGTACCGCGCAGCAGCCGCGGCGCGGTCTCGATCCCGGCCATCGAGGCGGCGATGTTGCCGAGAACCTTGTCCATCTGCGTGGCATAGGGACGCGCCGCCTCGGCCGCCGCCTGCGCGCGGCGCAGCTTCGAGGCCGCGACCATCTGCATGGCCTTGGTGATCTTCTGCGTCGCCTTGGTGGAGGCGATGCGGTTGCGCAGGTCTTTGAGGCTGGGCATGGATGTCGGATGTCAGATGTCAGATGTCAGATCGCTCATAACAAAAATCCCCGAACAGATTCTTCTGATCTCAGACATCAGACATCCGTCCTCTGATTACACAAACGTCTTGGCATAGCTTTCGACCGCCGCCTTGAGCTTGGCAGTCGTGGCATCGTCGAGGTCGCGCGAGTCGCGGATTGCGCTGAGAATTTCCGGGTGCTGCTTGCGCAGCGTACCGAGCAGACCCTCCTCGAAGGCGCGCACGCGCTCGACCGGGAGTGGGTCGAGATAACCGTTGACGCCGGCATAGATGACGCAGACCTGCTCCTCCATTTTTAAGGGCGAGAATTGCGGCTGCTTGAGCAATTCGGTGAGCCGCGAGCCGCGGTTGAGCAGCCGCTGCGTGGTGGCGTCGAGATCGGAGCCGAACTGCGCGAAGGCCGCCATCTCGCGGTATTGCGCCAGTTCGCCCTTGATGCGGCCGGCGACTTTCTTCATCGCCTTGGTCTGCGCCGAGGAGCCGACGCGCGATACCGAGAGCCCGACGTTCACCGCCGGGCGGATGCCCTGATAGAACAGGTCGGTCTCGAGAAAGATCTGACCGTCGGTGATGGAGATGACGTTGGTCGGGATATAGGCCGACACGTCGTTCGCCTGCGTTTCGATCACCGGCAGCGCGGTGAGCGAGCCGGCCCCGTGATCGTCGTTCATCTTCGCCGCGCGCTCGAGGAGCCGCGAGTGCAGATAGAACACGTCGCCCGGATAGGCTTCGCGTCCCGGCGGCCGGCGCAACAGGAGCGACATCTGCCGATAGGCGACGGCCTGCTTGGAGAGGTCGTCGTAGATGATCACCGCGTGCATGCCGTTGTCGCGGAAATACTCGCCCATGGTGCAGCCGGCAAACGGCGCCAAATACTGCATCGGCGCCGGATCGGAGGCCGTCGCCGCGACGATGATCGTATAGTCGAGCGCGCCGTTTTCCTCCAAAACCTTGACGAACTGCGCCACCGTCGAGCGCTTCTGTCCGATCGCGACATAGACGCAATAGAGCTTGATCTTCTCGTCGTCCGAAGCGTTGAGCGACTTTTGATTGAGAATGGTATCGAGCGCGATCGCGGTCTTGCCGGTCTGACGGTCGCCGATGATGAGCTCGCGCTGGCCGCGCCCGATCGGGATCAAGGCGTCGATCGCCTTGAGCCCCGTCGCCATCGGCTCGTGCACCGACCTGCGCGGGATGATGCCCGGCGCTTTGATGTCCACGCGCGACCGCGTCTCGGCATTGATCGGCCCCTTGCCGTCGATCGGGTCGCCGAGCGCGTCGACGACGCGGCCGAGCAATGCCTTGCCGATCGGAACCTCGACGATCGCGCGGGTGCGCTTGACGGTCTGGCCTTCCTTGATCTCGCGGTCGGTGCCGAAGATCACGATGCCGACATTGTCGATTTCGAGGTTGAGCGCCATGCCGCGCACGCCGCTCTCGAATTCGACCATCTCGCCCGACTGCACGTTGTCGAGGCCATAGACGCGGGCGATGCCGTCGCCGACCGATAGCACCTGGCCGACTTCCGAAACCTCGGCCTCCTGGCCGAAATTTTTGATCTGCTCCTTGAGAATGGCGGAGATTTCCGCGGCGCGGATATCCATTATCGGGCCTCTTTCATCGCGTGCCTGATCGCATTGAGCTTGGTGCGCAGCGAGGTGTCGACCATGCGGCTGCCGAGCTTGACCACGAGCCCGCCGATGATGGCGGGATCGATCTTGATATCGAGGTCGACGTCCTTGCCGCTGACCGCCTTGAGCGCGCTGCGCAGCGCAGCGAGATGTTCGTCCTTGAGCTCCTCGGCCACCGTGATCTCGGCCGTGGCCTCGCCCTTGTACAGGGCCACCAGCTCGCGGTAGCCCCTGATCATATCGCGCTCGGCGAACAGGCGGCGATTCGACGTCACCAGTTTGAGGAATTGCGCCGCGAGGCCGCCGATCCCGGCGCGGTCGAGCACCGCCGAAAGCGCGTGCAACTGCTCCGCGGCGGAAAAGACCGGGCTGCGCACCAGCCGGGCGAGATCGGCGCTTTCGGCGACCAGTGCGTCGAAGCGTTCGAGGTCGGCTTTGACCGCGTCGATCGCGTTCGTCTCACGCGCAAGGTCGAAAAGCGCGGTCGCGTAGCGGCCCGCCATGCCGGATACGATGGGTTCTTCGCCTGCCACGTCCGTGCTCTCTCTGCGCGTATCCCCTTCCTTCCCTCCCCCCGCTTGCAGGGGAGGGTGGGGAGGGTGAAGGGAGCTTTTTCCGCAAGACCCGCAACCGGCGCGAACGGTCGGCGCAAGCCTTTGGGATTCAGGCGGGACTTCGGATGTGGAGGCAGCGGGAATGGCCCCCGCGGACCCGCTAAAATCGCGGCGTTGCTAACATACCGTGCAATGCGGTGCAACACGGCGAAATTCGGTCGCGCCATCGTTATCCGCTCGTCCCCGCGAAAGCGGGGACCCAGAAAATTTCCACCGCAACAACGCTATCCTTCTGGATTCCCGCTTGCGCGGGAATGAGCGGAACAAGGTCTAGGTGCCACCGGCCGCGTGCTGGCGGATGGCATCGAGGAAAATGTCGCCATACTGCCTGAGCTTGGCTTCGCCGACGCCGTGCACGGCGCCCATCTCGGCCGTGGTTTTGGGCTTGCGCCGGGCCATGTCGATGAGCGTCTTGTCGGCGAACACGACATAGGCCGCGACACGCTGCTCCTTGGCAAGCTCGGACCGGCGCCGCCTGAGCGCCTCGAACAACGCGGTGTCGCCTGGTGAGCCGTCGGCGAGCGCGGCGGCGTTGGCGGCCCTGGCGGCGGCGCGCGCGGTCTTGCGCGTGGCAGGCTTGAGCGTGTCCGTTCGCAACTCCATTTTGGCGGCGCCCTTGAGCACGCGCCGGCCGGCATCGGTCATAGTCCAGGTGCCGTAGCCGGTGATGTCGAGCGCAATGATGCCGGCGGCATAAAGCTGGCGGAAGATCGAGCGCCATTCCTGCCTGTCGTATTCCTTGCCGACGCCGAAGGTCGGCAGCCGGTCGTGGCCGAATTTTTTCACCGCCTCGCTATGCTCGCCGACGAGTATGTTGGTCAGGTGCTCGGTACCAAAACGCTGCCCGGTGCGCACCATGGCGGAGAGCGCCTTCTGCGCCGCGATCGTGCCGTCGATCACTTCGGCGCCGTCGCAGCAGAAATCGCAATTGCCGCACGGCTCCGTGGTCTCGCCGAAATAGGCCAAAAGCGTCTGCCGCCGGCAGCGCGGGGATTCGCACAGCGAAACCAGCGCGTTGAGCCGCTGGCGGTCGACCCGCTTCTGCTCGTCCGTGGTGTCGCTTTCGTCGATCTGCAGGCGGCGCAGGCGGATGTCGCCCATGCCGTAGAGCGTGAGCGTGTCGGCCGGCAGCCCGTCGCGGCCGGCGCGGCCGATCTCCTGGTAATAGTTTTCGATATTGGACGGCATATCGGCGTGGAGAACGAAGCGGACATCCGGCTTGTCGATGCCCATGCCGAACGCCACGGTCGCGACCACGACGACGCCGTCCTCCTGCAGGAAAACGTCCTGGTTGCGCGAGCGCGCGGCCTTCTCCATGCCGGCGTGATAAGGCAGCGCCTTGGCGCCGTTCTGGCGCAAAAAGTCGGCCAGTTCCTCGGTCTTGTGCCGCGAGGCGCAATAGACGATGCCGCTCTGTCCGCGATGGGCCTTGATGAAATCCGCGACCTGCTTGCGGCCGCCGGATTTTGCCCGCATCGCCAGGCGCAGATTGGGCCGATCGAACCCGTGCACGAACACGGCCGGCGCACGGCTGAAAAGCTTTTGCAGAATATCGGTGCGCGTGGCTGCGTCGGCGGTGGCGGTGAACGCGACCGTCTGCACGCCGCCGAGCTCGACCTGCACCGCGCCGAGCGCCGCATATTCCGGACGAAAGTCGTGGCCCCATTGCGAGATGCAATGCGCCTCGTCGACCGCGAGCAACGCGACCTTGGCGCGCTTGAGGAGATCGAGCGTTTCGGCTTTCACCAACCGTTCGGGCGCGATGTAGACGAGCCGCAATTCGCCGCGCGCGATCCGGTCGAGGACGGCCCGATTTTCGGCCGCGTCGTTCGCGGAGTTCAGCGCCGCCGCCGCAACGCCATAGCCGCGAAGCTGCGCCACCTGATTGCGCATCAGCGCGATCAGCGGCGATACCACGATGGTGAGGCCGTCGCGAAGGAGCGCCGGCAGCTGGTAGCACAGCGACTTGCCGCTGCCCGTCGGCATGACCGCCAGCACATCGCGGCCATCGAGAATGGCCGAGACGATTTCGTCTTGGCCGGGGCGGAAGGCCTCGAACCCGAAAGTGGTGCGAAGACTGCGCTGTGCCGCGGCGAGGTCGGCCATATTTTTCCCCGTCAGCATGTTCTATCTTTGTTCCCGGCGCCCGGCAAGCACCTCAGATAGCTCCCTCCCGGATTGGGCTGTTGGAATGGCAGTAACCGAAAGGCATACTTCCACAATGACCACGCAACCGAAAAAATCCGCACCAGGAAAGAAGCCGTCGAAGCAGCCGATGCTGCCGACCGACCGCATTGCCTATTCGCCCATTACCGAGCGTGCGCCGCTCAAGCTGCCGGACGACGCGCGCATGGCGGTGTGGGTGATCGTCAATGTCGAGGAATGGGACCCGAGAGAGCCGCTGCCGCGCACCGTGCTCACGCCGCCCGCCGGCGGCTCGCCGAGCCCTGACGTGCCCAATTGGGCCTGGCACGAATACGGCAATCGGGTCGGCTTCTGGCGCTTCATCAAAGTGTTCGACGAGTTCGCGATCCCCGTCACGCTCGCCATCAACGGCTCGGCGCTCGCCGCCTATCCGCCGATCGTGCGCGCGGCGGTCGAACGCAAGTGGGAGTTCATCGGCCACGGTTTTACTCAGCGCAACATGCAGAAGGTGGAAGACGAACGGGCCGACATCCGCAAGGTCCGCGAGGTCATCTTCAAGGCGACCGGCAAGCCGCCGCGCGGCTGGCTCGGCCCCGGCCTTACGGAGACCTGGGAAACACCCGACCTCCTGGTCGAGGAGGGCTATGATTACCTCGCCGACTGGGTGCTCGACGATCAACCGGTGTGGCTCAAGACCCGAGGGAAACCGATCGTCAACCTGCCCTACACGCAGGAATGCAACGACGTCCCGATGATGATCATCCAGCACCACAAGGCTGACGAATATTGCGACCGCGCGCTCGACCAGTTCGAGCAGATCTATGCGGACGCGGCCGAGACAGCGCGCGTCATGGCGCTGGTTGCGCACCCCTACATCATGGGCGCGCCGCATCGGCTGAAATATCTCCGCCGCGTATTCGAGGTCATTCGCAAAAAGAGCGACGTCAAGTTCTGGACCGGCGCGCAGATCGTCGACTGGTATCTCGGCGCCGGGCCGAAGGCGCCGTGACAGTCCGGGAAAATCGCCAGCGGGCGCCGGCGGCGATGGGTTTCGGCGACATCCGGGCGAGGCTGATGCTCGTCCTGCTCTGCCTTCTTTGGGGCGTCACCTGGCCGGTGATGAAGATCGCCCTCAATGAAATCCCGCCGTTGAGCATGCGCACGTTGAGCGCCGGATTTGCCGCGCTGACGCTGTTGGTCATCTGTGTCGTCAGGCGTCGCAGCTTCCGCATTCCGAGCGCGAGGGCGTGGGCGCATGTCGTCATCATCTCGCTGCTCAACATCGTCGGCTTCAGCCTGTTCAGCGCGTTCGCGCAAATCGCGGCGGCGACCTCACGGGTGGCCGTTCTCGCCTACACGATGCCGATCTGGACCGTGTTGCTGGCTTGGCTGATCCTCGGCGAGCGCCCCACCCGGTTCCAGGGGATCGCGATGGCGCTCTGCTTTGCCGGCCTGGCGATCCTGATCTATCCCTTGGCGACGACGGGCCTGCCGCTCGGTCTGATTTTGGCCATTGGCTCGGGCCTGAGCTGGGCGGCCGGCACTGTTTACATAAAATGGGCGCGTATCGAGGCCGACCCGCTGGGCGTGACGAGCTGGCAGCTCACCATCGCGTTCTTTGTTATCGCGGCGTGTCTTCTCATATTCGATGGCCGGCTCGATCTCGACGCCGCTCACGCCGGCGCGCTTTTCGCTGTGGCTTTCACCGGAATCGCCGGCGCCGGGATCGCCTACGCAATGTGGTTCGAGATCGTACGGCGGTTGCCCGCGGCGACGGCTTCCCTCGGCATCCTCGGCATCCCCGTCATCGGCGTCCTCGCGACGATCCTGATGCTCGGCGAACGGCCCACCGCGGCCGATATCATCGGGTTCGCGTTTATACTTGCCGCGTCGGCCTGTGCCTTGCTCACTCGGCCGGCTTCTGCACCGGCCACGCCTTGACCCGCTGCGCCAATTCCGCAATGCGCGCGACCATCGGGCTTGCGGGATCGGAAAGCGCGTCGAGGACGGTGAAGTGGTTCATGCCGAAAACCTCTTCATAGCGCGTCTCCGCCATGCCCTGCCGCCAGAACTGCGCCATAGTCAGGCTCTGGCGCTTGAACTCGCTGGTCTCAAGCGCGCCGACCACCGCATCCAGGACGCGTCCGGGCGCGACCGGCCAGAACAGCGGCGAGAGGCGGCGCGGCGGTCCTTGCGTTTTTCGGGTAGCTCGCTTGCCGCTCGATGGTTACGCACCCGCGCCGCCCTACATCGCACTGCGCCCAAGCCTTGAGGGTGGTCAAAGACTGCTTGCGTATATTTAATCTTGCTTCCGGATTGAATCGCGCCGCTCAGATTCGCGATGCTCAGCGTCGCGTCTATCCTCGGCCGGTCGATTCGGGTTGGTAGTGCTCTTAGTCAGCCAACTCGGAAGCTTACTAGCTCGCTCTTGCGCGGCTTCCATTTGACGAAGCAGCCAACCCGCCTCTAGAGTGTTACGTGACACTGATGCCTCCCTCAGTTGAAAAGCAGAGATTTACCTTCGTGTCGGGAGGTGATTCGAGGCGGGCAAGGTATAAAACATCAAGTTAGAGTCTGTCCGGAAACATTAGATGGGATTACAGAGTTTTCGTAGCATGAGGCGGATTGAAGCGAGGCGCAAGAAAGTGAGCGCCTTGCGATTGAGATTCTCCCAATCCTTGGCGAGCCT
>JBEKNW010000010.1:0-42576 GCA_049522435.1 Xanthobacteraceae bacterium | reverse complement strand
GCTCGCCAAGGATTGGGAGAATCTCAATCGCAAGGCGCTCACTTTCTTGCGCCTCGCTTCAATCCGCCTCATGCTACGAAAACTCTGTAATCCCATCTAATGTTTCCGGACAGACTCTTAGGCTAACGATACGAAATGATGATTTCATAGAACCGGCGTCCTATCAAATAGTAGGTAAAGACAAGGACGCTACGTATTTGGCTGCCGAATTGGACAAATTATTGCGCGATTCGTTTGTATGGTATTCGCCTTTTTCGGTGCTTGGCGCCAGCTCATTTACAATTTACCTCTTGGTGATCATTCCTGGGCTATTGGCAGAACTTATCGGGCTAGTTGGAATGACCGCTAGTTCCGGAGAAATAATCGTACAAAGAAACGCCTATGTTGCAATTGTCGCGGCTGTCGTTCTTATAACAACTATACTTTCTTTATTCGTGCGTAAGCGCTGGTTTCCGGTCAGTACGTTTAGGATAGGAGACGGCGTGATCAGAGCGAACAAGTCGGCGTCCGTTAGGCAGGGAGTCGCATCGGTTTTATTTGGCGGTGTCATTTTGGGGTTGCTGGTGCATGTCTTCGGCTCCCGAATTCACGAGGCGCTTTTTGCACATTGAGCGTCCCCTGACTCCGGCGTTATTTTCGTATATGCTCTCTGGCTCAGTTGGGCGATTGTTCGAAGAACTCGGAGCCGGCGCTTCGCTCCATCCGGGTTACGCCCTGCGCCCTGCGCCCGGCGCCCGTCACATTTCCATTGACATCTGTCCGCGTTTCAGATACAAAGCGCGAATCTCGCTCACTTCAGGGACGTCTACCGGTGACAGCCGTTGGATGGGGCGAGTGCGGTTCCTGCGGGCGGGGCTTGTAACCCCACTCTCGGGCGGCTTGGGCATCGTTCCCGCCGGGATTACGCCCGGCGCGCGGGGTGCTCCGCTTAAGCGCGACTGACGGCGCGGGTAACGCCTGCGTCCTCTCGTTCGCGTGAAGCACGGCCTGGGCTGAGTCGGAGCGTTCGGTCGCTCCGACAAGAGCCGCCGCGGAGCGCCGGAAGGCGAGCGGGCTCCGACAAGCCCGCTGCCGCGCAAGCAGATAAGTGACGCAGACTGCGTACACTTGTCTGCGGTGCACATTCAAGCGGCGACGTTTGGATGTGTGGCGCGGCTCCAATGAACTTGCGCCTTTCAGCGCTCCGCCTCCCTTTTATTTGGAGGCAATTGTTTTTCGTTGTCGTGGTTTGCAAACCTCGGGCGCAGAGCGCGTCGCGAGAACGGATTTGTTTTTTCGTCATTGCCGGGCTTGACCCGGCAATCCATGCGACGGGCAGGCTTGCTTACGCCGCATGGTCTCCTTCGCGGCATTTCTGCATGGACCACCGGGTCAAGCCCGGTGGTGACGACGGAAATATTTTTTGCACTCGGCGACATTCCGCCTCCAGAGGGAGGCGAATAGGAAACGACAATGAGCAAACGGCACAAAAGACATGGAATGCGCGGCGTGTACCACAAGCGGCTGACGCCCGAGGAGGAAACCGCCCAGCGCGAAGCCGCCTTCGCGGCGATCCGCCTGCTCTACGGCGAGGCGCTGCCGTTATGGCGCTTCTGCGGGCGCGGCTATTGCCGGCGCCACAAACAATGCAGCGGCGAGACCGGGCCGTGCCTTAAGCGCGGCTGGCCGCTGATGCCGCCCGCGCTGCAGAAGGAAGCCTACGCTCAGGTCCGCCACGGCGGGCCGCGCCGCCTGCCGCCGGTGTCGCACACGGAATGGGTGCTGCGCCGCTATGCGCCCTCCAACTTCGTTTCTTGATGGCGGCGGACGCGGGGCAGCTAAGCCTCCGAAGCCCACGTATGACGACTGAAAAAGGTGTATAGGTGGCGCCGCATAAAACACGAGACATCGGCCATGAACGCACCGCTTTCCACCCACCCGACGCCGCCCTACAAGCACACCCCCCTGTTCCCCCTCGGCAAGGACTTAACGCCATACCGGAAAATCGCCGCGGACGGCCTGCGCGTCGAGCGGGTGCTGGGCGAGGAACTGCTGGTGGTGCCGCGCGAGGCGATGCGGGCGCTGGCGGAATCAGCCTTCACCGACATCAATCATCTGCTCCGCCCCGCGCATCTGGCGAGCCTCAAGGCGATCGTCGAGGATCCGGAGGCGTCGGATAACGACAAGTTCGTCGCCTATGACTTTCTCAAGAACGCCAACATCGCGGCCGGCGGCGTGCTGCCGATGTGCCAGGACACCGGCACCGCGATCATCATGGGCAAGAAGGGCCGGCTCATCTGGACCGACGGCGGCGACGAGGCGGCGCTCTCCGAGGGCGCGCGCGATGCGTACCTCAAGCGCAATCTGCGCTATTCGCAGCTGGCGCCGATTTCCATGTTCGAGGAGAAGAATACGGGCACGAACCTGCCGGCGCAGGTGGAAATTTATGCCGAGGGCGCCGGCGAGGCCGACGCGGCCTACAAGTTCCTGTTCGTCGCCAAGGGCGGCGGCTCGGCGAATAAATCGTTTCTGTTCCAGGCGACGCCGTCGATCCTGTCGCGCGAGCGCATGCTCGCCTTCCTCAAGGAAAAAGTGCTGACGCTCGGCACCGCGGCGTGTCCGCCCTACCATCTCGCCATCGTCATCGGCGGCACCTCGGCCGAGCTGACGATGAAGACGGTGAAGCTTGCGTCCGCTAAATATTACGACACGCTGCCGGAGCGCGGCTCCGCGGACGGCCACGCCTTCCGCGACCGCGACATGGAGCGCGAGATCCACAAGATGACGCAGGCGCTCGGCGTCGGCGCGCAGTTCGGCGGCAAATATTTCTGCCACGACGTGCGCGTGATCCGGCTGCCGCGCCACGGCGCCTCGCTGCCGATCGGGCTCGGCGTGTCATGCTCGGCCGACCGCCAGGCGCTGGGCAAGATCACCCGCGACGGCGTGTTCCTCGAGGAGCTGGAGCACAACCCGGCGAAATATCTGCCGGCGGTCGACGCCGAAAAACTCGGCGGCGAAGTGGTGCAGATCGACCTCAACAAGCCGATGCAGGAGATTTTGGCGCAGCTGACCAAATATCCGATCAAGACGCGGCTCTCGCTGTCGGGGCCGATGATCGTGGCGCGCGATCTCGCGCACGGAAAACTGCGCGAGCGGCTGGAGCGCGGCGAGGGGCTGCCCGACTACTTCAAGGACCATCCGGTCTATTACGCCGGACCGGCGAAGACGCCGGAAGGCTACGCCTCGGGCGCGTTCGGGCCGACCACGGCCGGCCGCATGGATTCCTTCGTCGAGGATTTCCAGGCCGCCGGCGGCTCCATGGTGATGGTGGCGAAAGGCAACCGCGCGGCGGTGGTGCGCGAGGCCTGCAAGAAGCACGGCGGCTTCTATCTCGCCTCGATCGGCGGCGCGGCGGCGAACCTCGCCGAGCATTGCATCAAGAAGGTCGAAGCGATCGAATATCCCGAGCTCGGCATGGAAGCGATCTGCCGCATCGAGGTGGTCGATTTCCCCGCCTTCATCGTCATCGACGACAAGGGCAACGACTTCTTCAAGGAATTGAATCTGGGGTAAGGGAAATTTCCCTCCCCCCTTGTGGGGGAGGGTAGGGAGGGGGGTCGGGAGGCGACGCGAGCGCGTCGACGCTTGCGCAAAACCTCCCGACCCCCACCCCCAACCCCTCCCCACAAGGGGGAGGGGAGTAACAGGAATCGGCGATGCCACAGACAGCGCCCTCGCGCCCATTCATCTGGTGCGACATGGACCAGCAGGCGCTCGACGACGCCTACGATCAGGCGGTCTATGCGCCGAACCGCGATCTGGTCCTCGCGCGGATCGCTGCCGCGAGCGAACGGGCGCGAAAAATCCTCGGCCCGCCGCAGCGTGTCGCTTACGGGCCGAGCGAGCACGAAGCCGTCAATATATACCCCGCCGCCGGCGCCCCCACCCTTCCCTCCCCCGCAAGCGGGGGAGGGAAGGGTGGGGGTGCGCCGATCAATGTCTTCGTCCATGGCGGCGCCTGGCGCCGCGGCAGGGCCGCCGACTACGCGCTACAGGCCGAGCCGCTCGTTCGCGCCGGCGCCCATGCCGTCATCATCGACTTCATCAATGTCGAAGAGGCCGGCGGCGATCTCATGCCGATGTACGCCCAGGTGCGCCGCGCCTTCGCCTGGGTGTGGCGAAACGCCGAGCGGTTTTTTGGCGGCGATCGCGATCGGCTCACTGTTTCAGCGCATTCATCCGGCTCGCACCTCGCCGCCTGCGCCCTCACCCATGGCTGGCGCGAGGAAGGTCTGCCGCCGGACTTCTGCAAGGGCGCAGTACTCCTCAGTGGCATGTATGATCTTAAGCCCGTGCGCCTGTCGAAGCGCTCGGCCTACGTCAAATTCACCGACGAAATGGAACAAACGCTCAGCCCGCAGCGCCATCTCGACGGGCTCATGACGCCGCTCATCCTCGCCCACGGCACCTGTGAGACGCCGGAATTCGTGCGCCAGACGCGCGACTTCTTCGCGGCCGTTGCGGCGGCGGGAAAGCCGGCCGAGCTGATCGTCGGCGAGGCCTATAATCACTTCGAGCTCTTGGAGACGCTGGCCAACCCTTATGGCCTCACCGGCCGCGCCAGGCTCCGGCAGATGGGTCTGCTGCAGGCGTGAGGATCAGGCGGCTTCCGCGTTCTGGGTGACGCGGCACACCGACGTGCGGATGAGTTCGGCGCCGCAGCGCCGGCAAGCATACACGGTGTCTTCGACCTCGGAGGTCACCGGACGGCGGGTGCGATACACCATACGTCCCGAGCATACCGGGCAGGGCATCATCAACGAGGGAAGACTCGACGGTGGTGCGACCGCATGATGACGCATGGCTAACCAACAGTTAACATTTTGTTAATGTTCCGTCTCTGTGGCGCGAAGTCAATGATTTTTGTGCGTTGCACACAAAATGTGCTGCATTGCCCTAATTACGTGGCGTGGAATCCTGTTTCGGGACATTTGGGGGATTGCCCAAGAAGCGGGCGCCGGCCTTGGCGCGATCCCCAGCACGCCGGCCGCAGACGCGGCCTGCCGCTAAGCCGCTGCCAGCGCGGAGATGCAGGCAACGCCGAACGCCGCCAAGCTTGCGCGCGTCAAGGCCACCGAGCCGTCGACATCGATGCCGCGGCAGGCGTCCTCGACGACGAAGACGGCAAAACCCTCGCGCTGGGCGTCCTCGGCCGAATAGCGCACGCAGAAATCGAAGGCCAAGCCTGCCAGGAACACGCGTGAAAATCCGCGCGCGCGCAAATAACCGACGAGCCCGGTCGGCGTCGTGTGGTCATTCTCGTAGAAAGCCGAATAGGAATCGATCGTGGGCTCGATGCCCTTGCGCAGCACCAAGGCGGCATGCGGAATTTGCAGTGAATGATGAAATTCGGCGCCCGGAGTGCCTTGCACGCAATGGTCGGGCCAGAGCACCTGCGGCCCGTAGGACGCCGCAATGGTCTCAAAGGGCTTTTTGCCGGGATGCGTCGAAGCGAATGAAAAGTGTCCGGCCGGGTGCCAGTCCTGCGTCAGCACCACATTGCGAAACCGCGCGGCGAGACGATTGATGATCGGCACGACCTCATCGCCGCGCGGAACTGGGAGCGCGCCGCCGGGACAAAAGTCGTTCTGCGCGTCCACCACGATCAGGACGTCGCTGCCGTTGATCGTTGCCCCTTCATTCATGAGCGGTCATGTTACGGTCGTGGCGGCCTCATGGTGGCGCCATTTACACCTGTGTGCGGCGATCGACTTCGGCCGCAAGCTCTTTGAGTTCGTCGGCGACCTCGACTGGATAGGTCGTGCCCGGCTGCAGCCGGCGCAAGGGCTCGGGCAGTCGTTCAAGCTCGCGCTTGGCGTGGCGTCGTATTTCGTCGAGCGATGGCGCCGGCCGCAAGCGCCGGCCGCCCTGCATGACCGGCTGGATGAGCGGCTCGCCGCCCCCATCCCGTCCTCCCGCGCGTGCGGGGGAGGGTGGGGTGGGGGAATCCAGAGCGAGCAGGTCGCCGGCCATGCGGCCGTCGGCTCCATAGCGCCGCCATACCTGCTTGCGCCCCGGCCAGGTGGCTTTCTTCGCCGACCGCTTGCGCCGCGGCAGGCCGGCATATTCCTGCAATTTGTAAACGCAATCGAGCGCCGGCACGTCCGAAGATGTGGTCAGGCTGGTGCCGACGCCGAGGCCGTCAATGGGCGCGTGTTGTTGCGCAAAGGCGGCCAGCGCGTCCTCATCGAGGCCGCCGCTGGCAAAGATCGTCACCTCGGCAAGCCCGCCCGCATCGAGGATGGCGCGCACGCTCCGCGACAGCGCGACGAGGTCGCCAGAGTCGAGACGAACGCCGCGGATCGCGATCCCCGCCGCCTTGAGCCGCGGCGCCAGCGCCACGACCTTCCGCGCGGCCGCCTCGGTGTCGTAGGTGTCGAGCAGCAAGACGAGATTGTCGGGCCGCGACCGCGCGAACGCCGCGAACGCCGCCATCTCGTCGTCGAACGCCTCGATGAAGGAATGCGCCATGGTGCCGTAGATCGGGATGCCGAAATCCCGCCCGGCGAGCACCGTGGCGGTCCCGGCAAAGCCGGCGAGGTAGCTCGCCCGCGCGGCCATGAGCCCGGCCTCGGCGCCATGCGCGCGCCGCAAGCCGAAATCGACCAGAACCTTGTTCGGGGCCGCAAGCACCATGCGCGCCGCTTTGGCGGCGATCAGCGTCTGGAAATGCAGGATATTGATCAGGCGCGACTCGACGAATTGCGCCTGCGGCATCGGCGCGGTTACCCGCAGGATCGGCTCGTTGGCAAAGAAAACCGTGCCCTCTTGCATGGCGGCGACGTCGCCGCTGAAGCGGAACTCGCGGAGATAATCGAGCAGGGTTTTTCCGAACCGGCCGGTGCTCTTGAGCCATTCGATCTCCGCCGCCGAGAAGCGGAGATTTTCGAGAAAATCGAGCGCCTGCTCCAGCCCGGCGGCGACGAGAAATCCGCGGCGGGCGGGGAACGCGCGGACGAAGAACTCGAAGACGGCGGTTTTGGTCTCGCCATGGTCCAGGTAGGCCTGGATCATGTTGATCTGGTAGAGATCCGTCAGTAGCGCGCTCGGGCGCTCCGTCATCATCATCCGCTCCCCCGGTTTCACCCAACACCCTACATAACTACGTCACGGCGGGCGCCGACGGCATTGCGTGCGGCAGCCTTCCGGTTCTCCCGACGATCAGCCCGTTTTCGTGAATATTTACAATAATGCCGTGGACGTGTTCACCTTTCATTTACGATGATCTTGCCGGCGCGGCCGAGATATTGCATGGTAGCCGTTGCTCGCCTGCCACTGGGGACCTGCAACAAGAGTGGCGGCGCGCAAGCCGGCAATGGGGGTGGGCTGATCGTTCGCGCTTCGATGGGAAGCGTGACGGGGAGCGTTGTTGAATGGCTTACGCGTCCGCGATGCAGGGCGGTTACGGGGCTGGTGCATCCGTAATTCACGCCGATGCCTCTCACTTCGACTCTGTCAGCGTTCCCGATGCGGAGCTGCTGTTTACCGGGGATTTCAAGCGAGCGGGTCCCGACCTCGTCCTGACCGGCCATGACGGCCGCCACCACATCATTCCCGGCTATTTTTCGAGCGAAAAGCACCCGGCCTTGGTCGCGCCGAACGGCGCCAGTCTGTCTCCCGATCTGGTCGATCTCCTGGCCGGCTCGCCCACGCCCGGCGAATACGCGCAGGCGCAGCCGACCACTCCGCCCGACGCCATCGGCAAGGTGGAGAAGGTCGTCGGCAGCGCCGCCGTCATGCGCAACGGCGTCGCGGTCGCGCTCCACGTCGGCGACGCCGTCTACAAGAGCGACGTGGTCCAGACCGGCGCCGATTCCTCGGTCGGCATCGGCTTTCCCGACGGCACCGCGCTCAATCTCGTCGCCAACACGCGGATGGCGCTCAACGACTATGTGTACGATCCGAACGGAACGTCGAATGACGCGCTGTTCAGCCTGGTCCAGGGCACATTCTCCTTCGTCGCCGGCAAGGTCGCCCATACCGGCGACATGAAAATCGAGACGCCGGTGGCGACGATGGGCATCCGCGGCACCACCGGCTATGTGCAGGAGGTCGCCACCATCACCGCCACTCTCGGCAATGTGGCCTATTCGTTCGCGGTGGTCGCCGATTACAACAGCACCGGCAACGGCCAGTACGATCTCATCGACGCGAACGGCAACATCATCGCCACCGTGTCGCAAACGGGCACCGTGACTTACGTCACCCCGCAAGGCCCCGGTGCGCAGCCGCTCGTCACGGTCCAGGCGGCGACGGCTGCGCAGATGGCCTTCGAGCAGGCGATTATTCAGCAGGTCTTCCAAACCCTCAACCAAATCAACAATCCAAATCCTAATCCGAATCCGAATCCCAGCAGCCCCGGCAGCTCGACGCCGCCGAACGAGCTGCAAAATTTTCCGCAACTCCTGCAACAGAACGGCGGCACGCCGTTCGCCGTCAACATTCCGGTACCCGGCCCCTCGGGCGCGACGAACGTGTCCGGGAACGTGACCATCACGACCACTACGCCGCAGAACACGACGTCGGGTCAGACTTCCTCGACTCCCTCCTCGACGCCGACAACGATCGTTTGGAATTCTCAGTCCAGCGGCACTTGGGAAACCGGGTCGGATTGGCTCGGCGGGAACGTACCGGCGGCGACGGGTTCCGTTGAAATCAACCTGCCGGTCACGGTGACCATCGACGAGTCCGAAACCATCGCCAGCCTGGTGATCGGCCCAAGCTCGACCCTCGACATCGTCGTAGGCGGTACGCTCGTCATCGCAAACGGCATCAGTAACGCCGGGGTGATCGAGATCAATTCCTCGGGCGCCGATCCGACGCTGAAGATCGACGGCACGGTCTACCTGCTGGACGGCGGCGAGATCGAGATGCTCGGTTCGGCCGCCTCGAACCTGATCATCGGCGTCCCCGGCACGGGCGCGACGCTGGTCAACGTCGACAACACGATTATCGGAACCGGCACCATCGGGCAGGGCGACGGCAATCTCACTCTAGTCAATGGCGCGGACGGCCTCATCGAAGCGAAGCCGCTTCTCCCCACCGATACGGGAATTCTCGTCATCGATACCGGAAACGTCGTCAACAATTCCGGCGGGCTGGAAGCGGTGGCCGGGGGCACGCTGCAGATCGACGACGGCGTCAACAATCTCGGCACGATCTTGGCCGACGGCGGCACGGTCAACATCGACAACGTCAACACCGGCGTCGGGAACTCCGGCCTGATCGAGGCCGTTGACGGCGGCACGGTCTCCATCACCGGCAGCGTGACCAATGTCAGCGGCGCCACGATCGAGGCCGTGGATAGCGGCAGCACGGTCTCCCTCACCGGGTACGTGTCGAATGCGAGCGGCGGCACGATGGAGGCCGTCGACGGCGGGACGCTCAACCTCAACATCAACGACGGCGACAGCAACAATTACGGTACGGTCAAGGCCGACGGCGGCACGATCAACATCAACGCCACCGACCTCACCGTCAACACGAACGGCGACGGCGGAAATTTCGGCACGAGCGAGGCCGTTGACGGCGGCACGCTGACTATCACCGGCGGCATCCCCAACAGCGGCATGATCGAGGCCATCGGGCTCGGTGCGACGGTCAATCTCGAAGGCGGAGGGCCCGCCAACACCGGCACGCTTGAGGCCCGCGACGGCGGCACCCTGGTGCTCAGCAATATAACCGTCAGCAACGCTGGCGGCACGATCGAGGCGATCGGGTCGGATGCGGCGGTTAACCTCGAAGGAGCGACCATCACCGGCGGCACGCTCGCAACGAGTGGTGGCGGCATCATCGAAACCCCGACGGGGACCAGCACCTTTGTCGGCGTCACCATCGCCGACGGCAGCTTCATAGAGACCAACGACGGCACGTCGATCGATCTGCAGGGCACGACCACGCTCGGCGGCACGGTGACGCTCGAAGGCGGCGGCACCTTCACGCTTGCAGGCACCGGGGCCGAGATCACGCGCGCAGCGGGCGCGAACGCCACACTCGACAACCTCGGCACGATTTCGGGCGCCGGCACGATCGGCACCGGCGGAATGGCTTTGGTCAACGATGGCGTTATCGATGCCAACGACGTCGACGCCACGCTCACCCTCGATCCGACCTCGCTGACGAACGACGGCACGCTGGAGGCGATCAACAACGCTACGCTTGCCGTCGACGTCAACATCACCGGCTCCGGCTCAGCCATGGTCAGCGGCGACGGAACGCTGGTGCTGGGCGGAACGGATGCGCAGGAGGTGATGTACTCGGGCGCTGGCACGTTCGCGATCGAGCACTTCCTGAGCGGCGACTTCACCGGCCTCATCGGCAATTTCAACGTCGGCGATGCGATTGATCTTGCGGACTTGACCGACACATCGGGCGTGCATGCCGTCTGGACGCAAACCAGCATTGTGGATGGCGGCAACGGGACACTCGGTATCTTTAACGGCACCACACTCTTGGAAACGCTGGATCTGTCGGGCGTCTATGACCAGACCAATTTCCTGGTGACCAGCGATCCTTCCGGGAAGGCCGAAGTCGTCTATACGACCGCGACCGAAGACTCATGGGTCAACACCTTGGGCGGCGCCTGGACCACGGGATCGAACTGGACCGGCGGCGTTCCCACGTCCGCGACTACGGCAGTCATCGATATCGGCGGCACCTATACGGTCACGATTTCGGGTGACGTGGCGGCGAATACGCTCACGATCGGCAATGCCAACGCCACGTTGAGCGGCTCCGGCACGCTCTCGATCGCGACGACGATCGACAACGACGGCACGATCGAAGCAACGACTGGCACGCTGACCGTCGATCCCAGCTCGATAGACAATTCCGGCCTGCTTGAGGCGACCGGTGGCGGCACGCTGGTGCTCAGCGACACGACCGTCACCAACACCGGCGGCATGATCGAGGCGATCGGCGCCAACGCGTTGGTCAATCTCTTCGACTCGACCATTGCGGGCGGCACGCTCTTCACCAGCGGGCCCGGCAGCAGCGGCAGCAACATCGACGTTGTTGTGGCGACCGGCGCGAATATGAGCGTGTTCGACGGCACGACCGAAGGCGCGCTGACGATCGCGGGCTATGTGGGGGTCTTTCAGGGCGCCCAGCTCGAGCTCCAGGGCACCATCCACATCGACGGCGCCAACGGCGAGATCGACGTCGGTGGGCCGACCAACGGGCCGACGACGCAGCCGACAAATCTCGTGATCGACGGTCTGGTCAAGATCGACACCGACGGCCTCAACACCACCAGCGCCCAGATTTCGCTGGATGGCGACGCGAGCAACACGGTTCAGATCATCGCCGCGACCGGCGGTGGAACGCTCGATAACGTCAACACCATGATCGCGGGCGCCGGCCAGATCGGCGACGGCAATCCGTCTTTTATCCTGATCAATGAGCAAGCCGGCATCATCAATGCCGTGGGAACGACGGCGCTGGTCATCGATAACGACAGCCCGGCGACCAACAACTACGCCGCAAATGCCATCGTCAATTCCGGATACATCGAGGCAAACGGCAGCGGCGGGCTCGCGATCAAAGACAGCACGATCGTCAATTCAACTTACAATCCGAGTGATAACAGCGGCGTGGACGGCCACATCGTCGCGAACTCGCTTATCGATCTCGACAACGCGACCATCTTGCAGGGATTCGTATCGATCTCGCCCAACGGCGAGATCGATACCGTCAGCGGAAGCAGCAATGAGATCGAGACCGCAAACGGGTCGACGCACAACACGAACGTGGCCACCATCATCAATGCAGGCACGATCGCGGTAAACGACGACAGCTCGCTGACGCTGGCGAGCCCGGACGCGATCGACAATTCCGGCACGATCCAGCTGAGCTCCACCGGCGACGCCACTTATCTCTATTTCGATCAGGGTTTTGCCGGGATCAACGGCAGCGGTGAGATTACGCTGTCGGACAGCACCGAGAACTTTATCGCCGTCACCCAAAGCGGCGACCAGTTGACCAACTTCGACAACACCATTTCCGGGGCCGGCACCATCGGCGGCGGTGGTATGGTGCTCGTCAATCAAACATCCGGCGTCATCGACGCCGACGACACCAATCCGCTCGTTCTCGCCACCGGCGCCAACGCCATCATCAATGCCGGGCTCATGGAGGCGAGCGACGGCTCGACGCTGGAGCTTGACAATGTCACGGTGAACAACACCGGCACGATCGCGGTGAATGCCGAGAACCTTGAGGGCGGATCGCCGACTTATCTGGAGATCGCCGGCACGGTGACGCTGCAGGGCGGCGACGGCTCCTCCACCGGTCTGGGCCTGGTGACGCTGACCGACGACAGCGACAACGCCATCGTCAGCAACGGATCGGCGGCGGAGCTGATCAACGCCGACAACACGATCTCCGGCGCCGGCACGATCGGCGACGCCCATCTGACCCTCGACAATGAGACCTACGGCGTGATCGACGCCGATGGCAGCAACCCGCTCGTTCTCGCCACCGGCGCCAACGCCATCATCAATGCCGGGCTGATGGAGGCGACCGGCGGCGGGACGCTGGAGATTCTCAGCGACGTCGACAACGTCGGCGGCACGATCGCGGCGCATGACGGCGTCTCCTCGGTGCAGCTCTCCGATGTGACGATCACGGGCGGTACGCTCACGACCGATAGCGTCACATCGGACAGCGGCGGCGTGATCGAGGTCGTCGTGGCGGGCGGTTTGGATACGAGCGCGTTCGATGGCTCGGTCGACGCGGTGACCGTCGCCGGCTTCGTGCAGGTCGATGAAGGAGCCAATCTTGAGCTCACCGGCATCATCGACAATCAAGGAACGATCGCCGCGCAAGGAGACGGCGCGCAGGTTCAGCTCTCCAATGCGACAATTGAGGGCGGCACGTTTTCGACGGCAAACGATCTTTCGGATTCCGGCGGCGTGATCGAGGTTCTGGCGATGCCGGACAGCGCGAACATGAGTGTCCTCGATGGCTCGACCAACGCGGTGACGATCGAGGGCTACGTGCAGGTGGATAGCGGCGCCAATCTCGAGCTCATCGGCACCATCCACAATCAGGGCACGCTCGACGTCGATACTGAAGGACCATCAACCACTGATCTCATCATCGAGGGAGCGGTGACGCTTGACGGTGGCGGCACGGTCACGCTGGACCGCAGTGGCGATGACATCATCGGCGCTTCCAGCGGCGGGACGCTTTACAACGACGACGGCACCATCTCGGGCGCCGGCCAGATCGGCAACAGCGGTAATTTCGATGCCACGTCTCTCACTCTGTTCAACGAGTCGTCCGGCGTGATCGACGCCACGGGCGGCACGCTCACCCTCGACACCGGCAACACCATCTCCAATCACGGCCTGCTGGAAGCGACCAACTACGGCACGCTAGACGTCCAGGACAGCGCGATCTACAACACCGGCACCGGCGCCAACGGCATCCTGATCGATGGCACGTCGGAGTTGCTGGTGGACACCGCCACCCTGCAGCTCAGCGGCGGCGGCGACGTATCGCTGAGCGGCGGTCAGATCATCAGTAATGGCGACATCGAGGTCCACGCCAATTCGGGATCGATAATCTACGTTCCGGAGCAGCTCGATAACGTCGACAACACCATTTCCGGCGACGGCACGATCGGCAGCGGCAGCGACAGCCCCGATCTGATGCTGACCAACGAAGCCGCCGGCACGATCAATGCCAACATCAGCGGCGATACGCTCACCCTCTATACCGGCAACATGATCGACAATGCCGGCACGCTGGAAGCGACCAGCGGCGGCATCCTGCAGATCGACGATAGCGTGTGCAATTCCGGCGGCACAGTGGATGCAAATGGTGGCACGGTCGATATTGCTGGGGCCATCAGCGGCGGTAGCGCGATCATCGAAGGCGGCGGCATGCTGGAATACGGTGGCTGTTCGAATGTAGCCACCAGCTTCGACGGGTCCGGCACGCTCGTGCTCGCCGGGACCGACAGCACGCCCCATTTTACCGGCACGCTTTCCGATTTCAGCACCGGCGACGTCATCGATCTTACCGGTATTCAGTACGCAAGCGACACAGAGGGAAGCGGCACGATCCTGTCCTACGACAGCGATGACCACACGCTGACGGTAACCGATCAAGGGGGCCACTCGATCGACATCCATCTCTCAGGCCATTACACCCAGGACGCTTTCGCCGTGACGAGCGATACCTCGGGAAAGGCCGAGGTAGTGTTCAATCTAGGGGCTGGCCTCTCCGGCGAGATTATCAACCCATTCAGCTACCCGAACAACTCGGTCCACGATGCCGATACCCAGACCCCCGATGCGACCTTCGTCGCGACGGATATCAACTACAACTTGGTTCCGAACACTGGCGGCAGCGAAACCGGCAATACGAAAGTCGGTGAGTTCCTCGACTATAACGGCCAGACCGACGGCCATACAGTATCAAATCCGAACGTTGCCGACGCGTCGGTCGCCAACACCTATTTCAAGATGGATGGGTACATCGCTCTGACTGGCGGGGTGATTTACACGTTTCTGCTGAATTCGGATGACGGTTCGACCCTGTCCATCGACGGCACCACGCTGATCGACGACGATGGAATACACGCCAACACCAACAGCCTGTATGCCACCTTCACGCCGAGCTCAACCGGTTTTTACCCGATCGAAATCCGCTACTTCGAAAATTCTTATGGCGGCGCTAACTTGCTCGCACAATATGAGGCGGGCGACAGCGGCAACTTCGTCGATCTAACCAGCGCGGTGCTATCCCAGCCGCTGACGCCGGTCACGATCGACACCGGCTTGACCCTGCACGTCAGCGCGCCAGCCGCGGACGATGTGACATTCGCTGGGCGCACCGGCACCCTCGTCCTCGACCAGCCGGCAACCTTCGTTGGACAAATAGTCGGATTTACCGGAACGGCAGCCAACGCAAATAGCTCGGATGTGATCGATCTGGCAGGAATCAACTACAATTCCGGTGACTTTTCGGACACGTATAATACCACTACGGGCGTGCTGACGGTGACTGATGGAACCAACACCGCATCGCTCACGTTCGTCGACTTCACGGGGACCTTCAAATTTGCATCGGACGGGCAAGGCGGCACTGATATCTTCGATCCGCCGACGACAGGCACCAACGGACACCACGCGGGTTTGACGCCGGCCACGTCGGTCTCGCTCGGCGGCCCCGGCAACGACAATTTCCTCTTCCACCCGAGCCTCGGCGCCGACACCGGCAACGCCAACTCGCCGGACGACGCCGCTGAGCTTGAGCGCTTCACCTCAGCTCAAGCTCAACACTGGTCGCCGCTCATCAGCAACGCTGCGCATGACGATGCCATCGATTTTGTGCATCACAGCGATGGCATAACGCCGTCCGACTTGAATGCCGCGCACTGGCATCTGGCCCTGCAGAGCGCCGTCCATCTGCATTGACGCACCGCTGCGCTAGAGCACCCTTGGAATTCCGAGGCGCTCGGCCTCGGCGAGCACGGCGGCGGGATTCTGGTGGCCGGCGCCGAAATGGCTTTGCGGGTCGGCGAGGGCGAGGGTGTGGACGCCCGCGAGCTTATAATATTTGTCGTGGACGAGGCAGCGGCTGCGAATGAGCGGCCACAGCAGGAGACCGAGCATGCGCTGGTCGTGGCCGTATTTGGCCGTCGGTCCGTCGGCGAAATAGCGCCGCATCAGCGCGACGATATCGATGCCGCAGTCGGTGCGTCCGGCCCACAGGCAGCCGATCATCAGCTCGTTGTGCAGCACGTGGTCGCGCACCACGTGGAAGGGGTAGCCGCTGTCGATCCATTGCTGGACGAGATCGGCTTCCGCGGCGGAAAGCCGCGCATCGCAATCGCGTACGAGAAAGCGCCCGACCGTCGGGTCATTCATCACCAAAAAACGCTGGAACAGGCCGACGCCGGGATATTCATCTTCGATCTTGCGCACGTCGGCGCCGTTGTCGGCGAGAAAGGCCACGCAGGCGTGCGGCACCGATGCGTCGACGTAGAAGCGGCAGGTCCAGCCCGGATAAACCGTTCGGCTCAGAATGAGATTGATCATGGCGCCGTAGCTGTAGAATGGCGCCGACCCCCACAGCGAAAATGAAATGACGTTCCGCCCTGACGGCGGGCCGCTCGGTTCGGTCATGGTGACGGCCGTCGGAACCCGGCAGGCCTCCGCGTCGCGCAACTCGATCGCGCGCTGCCCATAGCGGATCGCGTCGTCGACTTTCCCGGTATAGAAATGCGCGACCTTGAGCGCGTCCAGCATCGTGAGGTCTTCGCCATGCCGCTCGATGTAGCGAACCGCCTGCGCGATCGCCTCCTCGTAGCGCTTCATGTTCGACAGTGTCGCGATCAACGCTTTCTGCAAGCGCGCGTTTTCCGGCTGACGGTGGGCGAGTTCCTCGGCGAGAACAAAAGCCGGCAACCAGTCGCGCTTCTGAAAAAACGCATCGAACAGCAATTCCTTGGCGACGAGATCGTCCGGCCGAGTGACGATCAGCGCGCACAATTTGACGATCGCTTCGTCATTCCTCCCGGCCCGCAGCAGCGTACGAATCGGCTCGTAGGACTGCGGCGCCGGCTGCGGAATCGGCTCGCTTGCAACCTCGGACATGGTCGATCCCAGCTCCTCGGCGGAATTCGACCCTATCTTATCATTTGTCCGGTAGCTTCAGTTGGCGGCGCTATCCGGCGAGCGGCGCCGCGATCATGGCCAATCTTTCCGCCGTCCGGCGCGCAGTCTCACCCGCGCTCGTATCGACCAAAACGAGCGGCGCCGGCGCGACGCGATTGCGCCCATCCGCCTTGGCGCGGTAAAGCGCGCGGTCGGCGATCGCCAAGAGCGCCGGCAAACTCCGACCGGCGTCGCTCGCCATGGCAACGCCGACGCTCACCGTGGCGTTCGCCTCAAGACCCGGGAAGCGCATCGCCTCGAACTCGCGCCGCACCCGCTCCGCGGTCTGCAACGCCTGCGCCATGGACGCATTCACCACCAGACAGGCAAATTCCTCGCCGCCCACGCGGCCGAACAGATCGCTCGGCCGCATCGACGCCGCAACAAGGTCGCAGAAGGCCTTGAGCACGCGATCTCCGGCCTGATGGCCGGCGGTGTCGTTGACATTCTTGAAACGATCGAGATCGAACAATAGGAGCGCGGCGGGCCGCCGATCGGCGATCGCCCATTCGAGCAGCGGGCCGCCGCGATCAAAGAAAGCGCGGCGGTTGGCGATCCCGGTCAGCGAATCGGTGAGCGCCGCTTTCCTCTGCTCCAGTTCCGCCCGTTCCTTCGACATGGCGACGCGCAGGAACGGCAGGCAAAAGGCGGTGAACAGCGCCTCGAAGGCCCCGACGAAGACCGCCGTGTTAGGCGATGGACCGGCGGCTGGCAGGAATGCCAGCGCGCTGGCGAAGGGTATGCGCGCCAGCACGAAGCCGGTATGCAAAACGACGAGCGCCAATGTCGGCCAGCGCGAGATCAGCTCCCGGTCGCGGGCATGCCAAAGCTCGCGCACACTGAGCAGCGCATAGGTCGCGAGGATGGCGGACACCAGGCCAACGCGCGCCTGCAAGGATTCAGCGAAGCCTTCGAACTGAAACGCCGCTACCCAGATCGCGGCGCCCGCCACAATCAAGGAGATGCGGATGCGCCGGCCTTCGAAAGAGCGTGAACCGCCCCACATCACTCCGTAGGCGCCGCACAACAGCGCGTTGGCGCCGCCGACCGACCATGAATTTGGCAGGAATCCCGAAGCGCCCAGCAGCGCCGCCGCTGCGGCGCCAAAGAGGTAGCCGATGCCCCAAAGCGCAAGCGCCGGCGTGCTGCGGTTCTGCATCCAGGCGAACAGCAGCAACAGACCGCCGGTCGCCGAGATGAAGACCGTGACGGCGAACAATGTCGGCAGGTCGATGACAAAATGGGAAGTGACGGTGGGCACTGCGTCCCCCAACGCCTCCGCGAGCGGGCATACGCATTACTACCAGCTCATTCCTGCGGTCTGATTGCTGTTTTGCTTAAAATTAGACGTATTGCCGCTGCGGCAGGGAAAACGTAACCATGAGGGGGGATTGCTTCGTCGCTTCGCTTCTCGCAATGACGCGCTAGAGGAACAGAGATTATTTAGCCCAGCCAAAATGATAGTTCACGCCGGCGCGGAACACATTCTCCTGCAGCGAGACATTGTCGGTCGGCAAAGCGCTGCAGCCGGTGCCGCAATTGAATCTGCCGAGATCGACGCGGAGGTATTCCGCCTTGGCGGTCCAGTTGCCGGCCAGCGCGACTTCGAGGCCACCGCCGAGGGTCCAGCCCGCATTGGTGCTGTCGCCGCCGGAGAAGCCGGGCGTCGCGGCGCGAATATCGCCGACGGCGAGGCCGCCGGTGACATAGGGCATGACCCGGTCGAACGAATAGCCGAGGCGTCCGCGCACGGTCGAGAGCCAGCTGTCGCTCGTGCTGCAACCTCCCGGGCACGGAATCGTGGTGCGGGTGCCGTCAAAGGCGGACCAGTCGACATCGCCCTCGACGCCGAAGACCACCCTGCCGGCCTGCCAGTTGTAGCCGGCCGTGCCGCCGACGAGCCCGCCCGAAAGATCGATTCCGGTGGTGTTGGCGCTCCACCAGGAATGGCCCCAACCGCCGCCGCCATTGGCGCCGAAATAGAAGCCGGTCCAGTTATAGGCCTGCGTCAGCTCCGCGGGCGGCGCCTTGTAGAGCGGAGCGAGCGAAAGGTCGGCCGCGGCGGCGCACTGCGCCGTCACCAGCGCACCGACTACGAGGCATCCGGCCAAAAACCTTTTCATTCCGCTATCCAATTACGGTCGGTGTCGGCTCCTGCCGGCACCTTTGTCCATACGACACTGCGCACGGCTTCGTTACCCCCGGCTTACCGATAGGATTAACGCCGCAGGGGCTCTCGCCGCACCGCGCCACTCTATTGGCGAGAGAGGCAAAATTGCGTCGCGCGGAGGGCCTCATAGCGGCCGAGACGCGACTTCTTTCCCCATATCCTTGCGCGAATGGGTGCAGAAGGGATTGCGGCTTTATTCGTCGCGGCCGGGGTTGCGCTCATCACCCGCTGGAAATGATGGAGGCCCGCAGGACCCTTATTTCGCGGCAGGGCTCACGACTCATCATCGCATGAAATGCCGAACAGCGAGATGGCTTCCTCCAGGTAATCGGCCAGCAGCGGTATTCCCAACAGATACGAAGCCGTGCGCCGGTTGTGAGCGCGCGCGGCCTCCGCGCGCAATTCGGCCCAGTCCTCGATGGTGCCGTCGCCGCGGCCGAGCCAAGTGAGCGTGACGAGGTCGATCTGCTCGTCCTCGCTCATGGCGAAGATGACGGCGACGAGCTCCTGCACGACGGGATCGTCGCGATGGTCCTCCAAGACCGATACCATCCCGTCGTCCGACGCATTGGATGAATCGCCGGGATCGGTGACGGCGTCCTTGACGTCGAATTCGCGCGCCTTGGCGATGATGAAGCAAAGCTTCGCGGTGGAGATCGACAGTTCGGGGATGTTATCCTCCGGCATGGCAGTCCTCATGCGGCTTGCAGATGTTGTCGCGGTCCGCGGTGTAGCCCGACGGCGCTAAAATGCGATATAGAAACTAGCGCGGTGGATTTGAAGTTCCTGCAGCCCAGCGGCAAATTCGCATGGGAACTTCAAATCCAAGAGCCGCACAAGCACTATATATACTTCCTAGTGTCCCCGTTGATTTACGAAGTTCGCATGCGAGTGGGCCGGAAGCACTTGCGAACTTCGCAATCGGGACACTAGATAAACACCGCAAAATAACATCTTTCCGGGTGCTGAAGAGAGAAGATGAACTGGATCTCCAACGTTGTGCGGCCGAAAATCCGCGGCATACTCAGGCGCGAGGTGCCGGAGAATCTCTGGATCAAGTGTCCGGAGAGCGGCCAGCTCGTGTTCTACAAAGACGTCGAGGCGAACCAGTTCGTCATTCCTGGCTCCAACTATCACATGCGCATGAGCGCCACCGCGCGCCTCAAATCGATGTTCGACAACGAGACCTGGTTCGATATCGCCGTGCCCGAGGTGCCGCTCGATCCGCTGAAATTTCGCGATGAACGCCGCTACCTCGATCGTCTCAAGGATGCGCGCAGCAAGACCGGTCTCAATGATGCGGTGAAGCTCGGCTACGGCAAGCTCGACGGTCTAGCCGTGGTCTTCGGCGTGCAGGATTTCGACTTCATGGGTGGCTCGCTCGGCATGGCGGCGGCCGAGGCGGTGATCAAGGGTCTCGACACGGCGGTGGCGAAGGGCTGCCCGTTCGTGATGTTTGCGGCCTCGGGCGGCGCGCGCATGCAGGAGGGCATCTTCTCCTTGATGCAAATGCCGCGGACCACCATCGCCGTGCAGAAGCTGCACGAGACGCGCAAGCCCTACATCGTCGTTCTCACCAATCCGACGACGGGCGGCGTCACCGCCTCCTACGCGATGCTTGGCGACGTGCACATCGCCGAGCCCGGCGCGCTGATCGGCTTCGCCGGTCCCCGCGTCATCGAGCAGACGATCCGCGAGAAGCTGCCGGACGGTTTTCAGAAGTCCGAATACCTGCTTGCCCACGGCATGGTCGACATGGTGGTGCATCGCCACGATTTGCGGGCGACCATCGCCCGGCTCTGCCGGCTTTTGCTGAAGGCGCCAGCCGGCTCGGCGCAACCACGCTTCAGCCTGCCGGCGCCGGCGTGAATACTCCGCGTTCCGACGAAGACCCCCACCCTTCCCTCCCCCGCTCGCGGGGGAGGGAAGGGTGGGAGCCCATCCACGCGCGGTTGCTGGCGCTGCATCCCAGGCGGATCGACCTCTCGCTCGAGCGCGTGGAGCGCATCCTCGCGGCGCTTGGCCATCCGCAGCGGTGTCTGCCTCCGGTGATCCATGTGGCCGGCACCAACGGCAAAGGTTCGACCATCGCCTTTATGCGCGCGGTCCTGGAGGCTGCGGGACAGCGCGTGCATGTGTACACCTCGCCCAATCTGGTCCGCCTCAACGAGCGTTTCCGCATCGGCCAAGCGGGCGACGGCAAGTTGGTCGACGATGGCGAGCTTGCCGATGCACTTGCCGAATGCGAAGCCAGGAACGGCGGGGCGCCGATCACCGTGTTCGAGATCGAGACGGCTGCGGCGTTTCTGCTGTTCACCCGTCATCCGGCGGATATTCTTCTCCTCGAAGTGGGCCTCGGCGGCCGTCTCGACGCCACCAACGTCGTCGAACGCCCGCTGGCGAGCGTGATCACGCGCCTGTCGCTGGATCATCGCGATTTCCTCGGCGACACGATCGAAGCGATCGCCGCCGAGAAGGCCGGCATTCTCAAGCGCGGCGTGCCGGCGGTCGTAGTGGGCCAGGTGCGCGAGGCGCTTGCGGTCATCGAGCGCCAGGCCGCGCGGTTGCGGGCGCCGCTCTCCATCGCCGGCGAGCACTGGACCGCGACCGAAGAGCGCGGCCGGCTCGTCTATCAGGACGGCAACGGGCTCCTCGACCTGCCGGCGCCGAAGCTTTACGGACGCCACCAGTTCGAAAACGCCGGCGCGGCGATCGCGGCGCTGCGCGCGAGCGGACTGAAACTGCCCGCCCCGGCATTCGAGGCCGGCATGATCCGCGTCGATTGGCCGGCGCGCATGCAGCGCCTGTCGCAAGGCCGGCTCGCTTCCTTGCTGGCGCCGGAGAGCGAACTTTGGCTCGACGGCGGCCATAATGCCGACGGCGGCCGCGCCATTGCGGCGGCGCTCGCCGATCTCGAGGAGCGCGTATCGCGGCCGCTGGTGCTGATCGTCGGCATGTTGTCGACCAAGGACAGCGAAGGCTTTTTGCGCAACTTCTCCGGCCTCGCGCGCCGCGTCATCGCCGTCCGCATCCATCAGGAGAACGCGCTGCCCGCGGCCGTATTAGCCGAAATTGCGCGCGGCGTCGGTATTCCCGCGATAGCCCGCGACGATGTCGAGAGTGCAATTGGGGTCGCCGGCAAGCTCCACCTGGAACCGGCGCCGCGCATCCTCATCACCGGCTCGCTCTACCTCGCCGGCGAGGTTTTGGCCGCCAACGGCACGCCGCCGGAGTGAGTAAGCTGTAGTAAGCTGTAGCCCGGATGAGCGAAGCGAAATCCGGGATCGGCCTTCGAGCCGGTAGATCGTTCCCGGATTTCGCTCCGCTCAATCCGGGCTACAGATTGCGTTCGACGATATTCCGCATGTCACTGTGCCGGCCGGCGAGATAGAGCCGCATGTTGTCGACGATGAGCGGCAGGACCAACTCCTCGTATTCGACGATGTAGCCGCCGAGATGCGGCGTAATGAAAACGTTCGGCAAGTCCCAGAGCGGACTGTCGGCGGGCAGCGGCTCGGTCTGGAACACGTCGAGGCCTGCGCCGGCGATGCGGCGCTCGCGCAAGGCGGCAATGAGCGCCGCCTCGTCCACGGTCTGGCCGCGGCCGGCGCTGATGTAATAGGCCGTCGGCTTCATCGCGGCGAACAAAGTGCGGTCGAACAGCAGGGCGTTGTCCGCAGTCGCCGGCAGGACGTTGATGAGATAGTCGGCGCGGCGCGCCGCGTCGTGCAGCCGGTCCGTCGGCACCATCTCGTCGAAGCCGGCAACCGTGCGCGGCGCGCGCGTGACGCCGATGACGCGCATGCCGAACGCCTTGAGCAGCTGGCCGATGGCGATGCCGACGACGCCGACGCCGACGACCACCGCGGTCTTTCCGTAAAAAAGCTTCCAGAATCGCCGCTGCCAGAGATGCGCCTTGTTATCCTCGACCAGGCGCGTCACCTCCCGGCTGATCCCCATCATGAGATAAACGACGGTCTCGCGCATCGGCGCGCCGTGAATGCCGCGCCCGCTGGTCAGCAGCACATCCGGCTTGAGCGACGGACAAGTCTGCACATGATCGACGCCGGTCGCCAAGCACTGAATCCATTTCAGGTGCGTCGCACGCCGGTAAAACTCATCTTTCAATTCGATGGCGAACGAGATCAGCACGTCGATGTCGGAGAGGTCTTCGGGGAGTTCGGCAATGCCGTGGGCGAGCACGAATTGCAGCGTGGGAAACTCCGCCCGCAGCCGATCGCGATAGATCTCGGCGTGCCGATCGAGAATGAGAATCTTGGTGCTCATCGAAGCGTTTTTGTTCCGTCACCCTGAGGCGGCCGCCAACGGGCCCGGCCACTTCGGGCCGGACCCGTTGGCTCGCCTCAGGATGACGGTCAATGTTTTATATCCTCAAGCCAAGATATTTTGCGGCGTTGCCAAACGCGATATCCTCGCGCACCGACTCGGGAAGCGGCGTTTCATCGAGGAATTCCCCCGCTTCGTGCGCCGACTCGAAGGGATAATCGGCGGCGAACATCACCCGATCATGGCCGAGCGCCGCGATCGTGCAGTTGAGCGGCTCGGCCGCGCACATGCCGGACGTCGTCACCACGATATTCTGCTTGATGTAGTCGGAAGGTTGCTTTGCAAGCTTCACGCCGTAAAGCCTGGCGCGGCTATCGAAGCGCCAAAGCAGGAACGGCAGCGTCTCGCCAAGATGGCCGAGCGCGAGCCGCGCCCGCGGGAAACGATCGAACAGGCCGCCGAAGATGAGACGCAGCGCGTGCGAGCCGGTTTCAAAGCCCCATTCCCAGGTGGCGCGCCGCAGGCCGTCGTAGCCGTCAAGCACGGGCGCGGGGGCGATGGGGTCGGTCGGATGGATATAGATCGTTGCCTGGAGAGCCTCGGCCCGCTCCCAGAACGGCTGCAGCGAGGGATGATCGAGATACTGGCCGTTGGTGTGGCCGTTGATCATGGCGCCGCAGAACTTCAGCTCGCGCATCGAGCGCTCCAGCTCGTCCGCCGCGGCGTGCGGATCCTGCATGGCGAGATGCGCGAAGCCGGAATAGCGATCGGGCCGCTTGTCGATCACGCCGGCGAGAAAATCGTTCGCCTCGCGCGCCCGGCGCCGCGCCGTCGCCGCGTCGCGTTCGCTCTGCACGCCGGGCCCGGCGATGGCGAGAACCGAGCGCTCGATCCGCGCCCGATCCATCGCCTCCAACCGCATCTCCCCGAAATCGGTCAAGCGTGCATAGAGACCGCTCGCCACTTTCGGATCGACGTTGCCGACGGTGGTTCGCCAATAGTCTTCGAAGCCGGGACACAAGAAGTGCTCCTCGAGCGCAATCTTGCGCACCATGTCTGCCCCCGGCATTTGCCGCACCGGTGTGGTTGTGCGGCGCGTCCTTCTGTACCGTATGCTGGCAATCCTGTATCAAAGTGCAAACCAGGCAGCAAGATTGCATGCCAATAGGCGGGAACAGGATGAAGCCGGTCGGCACGCGGGCAGCGAACGACAAGTCTCAGGCGCGGAGTCAGGTGCCAGGCCAGGCGCAAAGTCAGGTGCAGGTCATTGCCCGGGCGGCTGCGATCCTGCGCGCGCTCGAGGACGAGGCGGCGGGCCTGAGCCTCAGCCAGATCGCGGAGCGCGTGAATCTGGCGCGCTCCACGGTGCAGCGCATCGTTGCCGCGCTCGCGGCCGAGAAATTCCTGATCGCGGCGTCGCCCAGCGGGCGGGTGCAGCTTGGGCCGACCATCCTGCGGCTCGCCGCCTCGGCACGCACGGATTTCGTCGCTGCGGCGCGGCCGTTCCTCGTTCAGCTCTCGAACGAGCTCAAGGAGACCGTCGACCTCGCCGTGATCAAGAAGGACCACCTCGTTTTCATCGATCAGATCATCGGCTCGCAGCGGCTGCGCGCCGTCTCCGCCGTCGGCGAGACCTTCCCGCTGCACTGCACGGCGAACGGCAAGGCCTATCTCGCCGGGCTCGAAGATGCGGCGATTGCGCGACTGATCGGGACGAACTACGAGCGGCGCACGCCGCGCACGCTCACGCGGCTCGACGACCTGCTCAGCGACCTGAAATCCGCGCGCAAAACCGGGGTAGCCATCGACCGCCAGGAGCATACGCGCGGCATCTGCGCCGCCGGAATAGTGACGCGCGATCCTCTCGGCAATATCGTCGCCATCTCGGTGCCGGTGCCGGCGCAACGGTTTTACGACCACCAGCGGCACATCGTGGCGCGGCTGCGCGCGACCAAGGAGGCCCTGGAGCGGCACCTGACGGCGGCCGCGGCGTGAAGTGCGGCGGCTTGTCCCGCCGACCGGAATGCGATACAGATGTACCATATCCTGGTACATTGGGTGCGAACGCCACCCAAGTTGGCGGGAGCGGAGGAGACCTGGAGGGTAGCGTGGCGAAGAAGATTCGCGGGGTCCCGTTCGAGGAGAACGAGAACAACGCGATGGGGCTTTCGTTCTACAACCTGTCCCATCGCTTCGGGTATCAGTCGCCGAACTGGCCGTACTTCGAAGACGTCAAGATCGAGCGCATCCATTACATGGCGAAGTCGGGCGTGCTGTCGCAGCGCATCACGACCAGCATGCACAACACCACGCATATCGACGCGCCGGCGCATGTCATCCAAGGCACGCCGTTCATCGACGAAGTGCCGTTGCCGCATTTTTTCGGCTCCGGGATCGTGGTTTCGATTCCGAAGAAGAAATGGGAACAGATCACCTATGACGATCTGGAAAACGCGGCCGGCAAGGTGGTGCGGCCGCGCGACGTCGTGATCGTCAACACCGGCTGGCACAAGAAGTACGAGGACAGCGAGGATTATTTCTGTTACGCGCCCGGCTTCGTCCCTTCGGCGGGCGAATGGTTCGTCGAAAAAAAGGTGAAGGTCATCGGCCACGACACCCAGGCCAACGATCATCCGCTGGCCACCGCCATCGGTCCGCAGCGCAACGGACCGCTGCATCCGCATCTCGCCGCGGAATACAAAAAATGGTCCGGCGGCCGCGACTGGAAGGACGACTTTCCCGATTGGGAGCCGGTCCACCGCATCCTGTTCAAGAATGGCATCCTCGGCATCGAGAATATCGGCGGCGACATCGACAAGGTCACCGGCCGGCGCTGCACCTTCGCCTTCTTCCCCTGGAACTGGGAGCGCGGCGACGGCTGCATCATCCGCCTGGTCGCCATGGTCGATCCGAAGGGAAGCTACCGGATCGAGAAAGGGGAGAAGTTCTGATGCTGGTCAAGCGCTTCGCCGACGTCAAGACCTACGACGCGCCCAATCATCGCGCTTGTTCGACGCTGCGCCTGTTCGGCGCCGAGGCCGGCGGCACGCAGAGCCTGATCGTCGGCATCTCGCATTTCCTGCCGGGCGGCGGCGCCGGGCCCGACGCTTCACCGCCGGACAAGGTCTATTTCGTGCTCGCCGGCGAGTTGACGGTGATCGTCGGCGGCAAAGAGACGGTGCTGAAGAAGCACGATTCGTGCTTCATCGGCCCGCATGAAAGCCGTGAGATCGTCAACCGCGGCAACGAGGTGTGTTCGATTCTGGTCTCTATCGCGCCGGCGAAGTGACGCCGAAGGCGTCATGCCCGGCCTTGTGCCGGGCATCCACGTCTGACGGCGGATTGATGCAAAGACGTGGATGGCCGGGACAAGCCCGGCCATGACGAGTGCAAGCGTTCGCCGTCAATTCGTGAGTGTGCCATGCCCGAAGATTTCCTCAAAAACCCGCTCTCGCTGTTCGATGTCGGCGGCAAGACGGCGATCGTGACCGGGGCCTCCGGTGCCTTCGGGGCGCTGGCCGGAAAAGTGCTCGCCGGCGCCGGCGCCAATGTCGTGCTCGCCGCCGGCAACGCCGCCGAACTGCAGAAGGTCGCCGAGGCATGCAGGCAACTCGGCGCCAAGGTGGAGACGCTGGCCAAGCGCCCCAGTTCGGAAGCCAATTGCGAGGCCATCGTGAAAGCGGCGGTCGACCGGTTCGGCCGCCTCGACATCCTCGTCGTCGCCTCGGGTCTCAACAAAGTCTCCAAGATCGTCGATCAACCGCCGGCGGACTTTCTCGAAGTCATCGATGCCAACGTCACGCAGTCCTGGCTGATGGCGCGCGCGGCCGGCCGGCAGATGCTCAAGCAAGGCGGCGGCGGCAAGGTGATCCTGATGTCATCGGCGCGCGGCCTGCTCGGCCATCCCGCGGGCTACTCCGCCTATTGCGCCTCGAAGTCGGCGGTCGACGGCATCACCAAGGCGCTCGGCTGCGAGTGGGGCGACAGCGGCATCACCGTCAACGCCCTCGGTCCCACGGTGTTTCGCTCGCCGCTGACGCAATGGATGTTCGAGGACAACGAGCGCGCGACGACAGTGCGCAAAGGCTTTGTCACCCGCGTGCCCAAGGGCCGCCTTGGCGAGCCGACCGATCTCGCCGGTCCGCTCCTGTTCCTCGCCTCGAAGGCGTCCGACTTCTACACCGGCCACATCCTCTACGCCGACGGCGGCTACACGGCAGGTTGAGCATGACCAAGGATCCGGCAAAGGCGCGCATTTCCGTCATCGGTGCCGGCCTCATGGGCCATGGCATCGCCCAGGTTTTCGCGCTCGCCGGCCACGAAGTGACCATCACCGACGCCGTCGCGGCGAGCCTCGACACGGCGAAGTCGCGTATCGCCGCCAACTTGCGCGATCTCGGCGAGGATGAGAGCGCGGTCGCCCGCGTTCGGACTTGCGCCGATCTTGCCGAGGCGGTGCGCGAGGCCGACTACGTGGTCGAGGCGGTCTCCGAGGATTTGCCGCTGAAACAGAAATTGTTCGGCGAGATCGAACGCCACGTGCGTCGCGAAACCATCCTCGCCAGCAACACTTCCGTGATCCCGATCACCGCAATCATGCAAGGGCTCGCCGCGCGCGAGCGCGCCCTCGGCACCCATTGGTGGAATCCGCCGTTTCTGGTGCCGCTGGTGGAGGTGATCGAGACGCAATGGACCTCGCCGCAGGCGATCGCATGGACCATGGCGCTGCACGAAGCGGCCGGCAAGCAGCCGGCGCATGTGAAAAAGGACGTACCGGGCTTCATCGGCAACCGGCTGCAGCACGCGCTCTGGCGCGAGGCGGTCTCGCTGGTCGAGCACGACATCTGCGACGCCGAGACGGTCGATGCCGTCGTCAAGGCATCGTTCGGCCGCCGTCTGCCTGTGCTCGGCCCGCTGGAAAACGCCGACCTGGTCGGGACCGATCTCACGCTCGCCATCCACAACATCGTGCTGCCGGCGATCGACAGCCGGCCGGCGCCGTCGCCCTATCTTCAAAAGCTCGTGGCCGACGGAAAACTGGGTTTTAAATCCGGCGAAGGTTTTCGCAAGTGGAGCGCCGGGCAACAGGCCGCATTACGCAGCAAAGTAATGCGGCATCTCAAGTCCATGCATGATCTCTGAACAGGAGGACGCGATGAGTGACAGTACGAAAATTCCAGAAGCGAATCCGGTACAAGCGGCGCCCCGCGGCAGCGTCGATCGCCGCACCGTCATTGCCGGCGGCCTCGGCGCGCTCGCGGCGCCGGCAATTCTGCGCGTGATCCCGGCCAATGCGCAGTCGAAGGCCATCAAGATCGGGCACGTGAGCCCGAGGACCGGTCCGCTCGCCGGCTTTGGCGAAACCGACGGCTTCATCATCGATCAAATCAACAAAATCCTGAAGCCGGGGCTGCAGAGCGGCGGCAAGACCTATCAGGTGGAAATCATCAGCAAGGACAGCCAATCGAGCACGACGCGTGCCTCCGAAGTCACCTCCGAGCTGATCCTCCGCGACAAGGTCGATCTCATCGTCGCCTCGTCCGCGCCCGACACCACCAACCCGGTCGCCGACCAGGCCGAGGTCAACGAGGTGCCCTGCATCACCACGAACTGTCCGTGGCAGCCCTACTTTTTTGGCCGCAACGGCGATCCGGCGAAGGGCTTCACCTGGACCTATCACTTCTTCTGGGGACTGGAAGACGTCATCGCCTCGTATCTGCCGATGTGGGACAGCGTATCGACCAACAAGGTCATGGGCGGCCTATTCCCTAACGACGCGGACGGCAATGCCTGGGGCGATCCGCAGCGCGGACTGCCGCCGGCGCTGGCCAAGGCGGGATACAAGCTTCTCGATCCGGGCCGTTATCAGGTGATGAACAACGACTTCACCTCGCAGATTTCGGCGTTCAAGAGCGCCGGCGCCGAGCTGGTCGTCGGCAATATGATCCCGCCCGACTTCGCCACGTTCTGGTCGCAGGCGGCGCAGCAGAACTTCCATCCCAAGGTCGTGACCATCGGCAAGGCGCTGTTGTTCCGCTCCGCCGTCGCTTCGCTGGGGCCGCGCGGCAACGGCCTCACCACCGAAATCTGGTGGTCGCCGAGCTTCCCGTTCAAGTCCGGCTTGACCGGCCAGAGCGCGCGGCAAATCGCCGACGCTTACACGGACGCAACCAAGCGGCCGTGGGCGCAGCCGATCGGCTACCAGCATGCGTTGTTCGAGGTGGCGATCGACGTTCTCAAGCGCACCAAGAGCATCGATCCCAAATCGATCCTCGCCTCCATCATTGCGACCGACTATCACTCGATGGTCGGCCCGGTGAAGTGGACCGGCCAGCCGGTCAAGAACGTCAGCAAGACGCCGCTGGTCGCCGGCCAATGGCAGCGCAAGGGCGGCGAGTTCGATCTGGTGATCGTGGAGAACAAGTCGGCGCCGGAAATTCCGGTCGGCGGCAAGCTCGAACTGTTGTCGTAAAGCCAACAGAAGCTCTAAACAGCGTCATGGCCGGCACAAGGCCATGGCTGTCCGGTTAAACGAGAATGGAGCGGCAATATCGTCTTCTCCCTCTCCCCGTCGGGGAGAGGGAGTTCGCATCAGCGAGCCCGATTACAGAGCGCTTGCGACGACTGCCTGCATCATTGCGGTCTGGTCGGCGCCATAAAATAAAACCCGTCCGCTCTCAGGCGACCTTCCGTTCAAGCCGCCTTACCCTGATGCCCCGCGACCGGATTTGCGCAAGATCGTAACTCGTCTGCATCCGCAGCCACGCATCGGCGCTGCTGCCGATCGCCCTTTCGAGCCGCACGGCCATTTCGGCGGAAATCGCGCACTTGCCGTTGAGGACCCGGTGAAGCTGCTGCCGGCTCATACCCAGCCCTTTTGCCGCTTCGGCTACGGTCAGCCCTAGCTCTTCAATCTCGTCTCTTACCAGACGACCAGGATGAGGCGGTTTCTTCATAGGCATGCGAAATGTTCCTTCAGTGATAGTCCACAAGATCGACGTCAGAGGAACACGTCATGTTACTAGTGTCGAGTATCGTCACCAGGTGCGTCACTGCGGCCCGGTCATCGCCAGAAAAGCCTGTTCGATCGTCGCCGTGCCGGCGTTGGCCACGAGCTGCGCCGGAGTCGTGTCGGCGAGGACCTTGCCGCGATCGAGCACCACGACGCGGTCGGCATTGGGCACCTCGTCGCACAAATGCGTCGCCCACAGCACGGCGACCGAGCGCTCCGCGCGCATCGCCAAGATGAGTTTGAGGAGATCGCTGCGGCTCGCCGGATCGAGGCCGACGGTCGCTTCGTCCATGAGCAGCACGCGCGGCTCGTGCAGCAGCGCGCGCGCGAGCTCCAGGCGGCGGCGGTTGCCGCCGCTCAATTGCGCGGCCTTGTCGTGCGCGCGTTCGGCAAGCCCCAGCCGCGCCAACTCTTTCTCGATGCGCGGCTTGGCGACGGCGCGCGGAATTCCGTGCAAACCCGCATGGAACAGGAGATTGCCGGTCACCGAAAGTTCGAGGTCGAGGGTGGGCTGCTGAAACACGATGCCGAGCAGTGCCAAGGCCGGCACTGGATCGTGCAGCATGTCGTGCCCCATGATCTCGATGCGGCCGGAATCGGGCACAAACAGCCCGGAAAGAAGCTGAAACAGCGTGGTCTTGCCGGCACCGTTCGGACCAAGGAGCGCGATGAACTCACCGGCAAACACCGTGAGGCTGACCCCGTCCACCGCGCGAACTGCGCCGTAGGTCTTGACGACGTTGTCGAGAATGAGCGCCGGCCCGCTTTCATCATCCGCCATTCGTTTCCCGGCTCCTGCCTTGCCCGCGCCCCTTATTAGGATTTAGCTTGGGGGCGATGCAATGAAGGCGTGCGATGAAGGCGTGCAATGAAGGCCATGCCATGCGCAGGTTCGCTCTCGCGCTTCTGCCCGTGTTCGCGTTCGCTCCGGCTCAAGCCAAGGATACCGGGCTGATCTTCGTCAGCAACGAGAAAACCAACAACATCATCGTCATCGATCCCAAGAGCTACAAGGTGGTCAACGACATCAAGGTGGCGCGCCGCCCGCGCGACATGCATTTCAACGCCGATCACAGCAAGCTCTACGTCGCCTGCGGCGACGACGACGTGATCGACATTCTCGACGTGGCAACGCTGCAAGTGGTCGGCAAGCTCAACACCGGGCCAAGCCCGGAAGCCTTCGCCATGGACGAAAAGCGGCGGCGAATCTACGTCTCCGACGAAGAGGGGTCGTCGCTATCCGTCATCGATATGGATCGGAACGCGATCGTCAAGGAAGTGGCGACCGGCGCCGAGCCCGAGGGCGTGCTGGTCAGCGAGGACGGCAAGACCGTTTACGTCACCTCGGAGGCCGGCGATCTCGTGCACGCGATCGACGCCGAGACCGGCGCAATCACCCGCGACGTGGTCGTCGGCTTGCGTCCGCGCCGCCTTGCGGCGACGCCCGACGGCAAGGAGCTGTGGGCAACGGCGGAGCTCGCGGGCGAGGTCGACATCATCGACCGCGACAAATTCGTCGTCATCGCCAACATCGCATTCCTGCCGCCGGGCATGCGCAAAGCCGACGTGACCCCGGTCGGCCTCACCATGACCAAGGACGGCAAGACCGCTTACGTGACGCTCGGGCATGCGGCCCATGTCGCCGTCGTCGATGCGCCGACGCGCAAGATTTTAGGCTACATCCTGGTCGGCAAGCGCTCATGGGGCATCACGCTCTCGCGCGACGAGAAGACGCTTTACGTCGCCAATGGCCTTGGCGACGACGTCACCATCATCGACACCCAGAGCCGCAAGGCGAAGATCTCCGTGCCCGTCGGCCGAGTCCCCTATGGCATCGCGGTCGATGAGTAGCATGGTCCGATTGGCGCTTGCATTCCTGTTATTTGCTGGCGCACTCGCAACCGCTCCGGCACAGGACGCGTCAGCGGTGCCGCCGCAACAGCACGTGCAGATCGGCTTCGTCGAGATCGAGGGCGATGCGCGCTACGCGCCGATCCGCGCCTATGAACGCATCATCCTCAAGACGCGCGAGCATCCGTTTACCGGCGCCGAGGTCGGCATTGACGAGGCGGCGGCGCTCACGCGCGTGCTGAAGACGGATTTCATACTCGAACGCATCACGGCAAAATCCCCGGCGGACGTGGCAGCGGCCGTGCTTGCCGCCCTCGATGCCGGCACACGCTTTTTCCTGCTCGATGCGCCGGCGGACGCGGTCAATCCGCTCGCCGCTTCGGTGCGCGGACGCGATGTGCTCATCTTCAACGTCTCGGAGCCGGACGATTCGTTGCGCCGCGACTTGTGCGCACCCGAATTCGTTCACGTCTATCCGAGCCGTGCGCAGCTGATGGACGGCCTCGTGCAATTTGCCGTGTCGCGCAAATGGCGCGACCTGCTGGTGTTCGAGGGCCCGTTGCCGGCCGACGCCGCCATGGCGGCGGCGTTCGATCATTCGGCGCAAAAATTCGGCGCGCGCATCGTGGCGCACCAGCATTTCAAGCCCGGCACCGACCCGCGCGATCGCGAAGCGAACGATCCGGCGCTGCTCAGCGCCGTCAACCGCGATTTCGACGTCGTCTTCGTCGCCGACGATGCCTTCGATTTCGCCCGCACCGTGCCCTATCACCTGGTGCGTCCGCGTCCGGTCATGGGCAGCATCGATCTGGAGCCCCTGGCCTGGCATTGGACCTGGGAGCGCAACGGCGCGCCGCAAGTGAATTCGCGCTTCGACAAGAAAACCGGCGGCCGGCACATGGACGGCGCCGACTGGGCCGCCTGGATCGCGGTCAAGATGATCGTGCAATCGGCGCTGCGCACGGGTTCCGCCGATTTCGCCAAACAGCGTGCCTTCATTCTCGGCGACGGCAGCTTCGACGGCGACAAAGGTCTCGCATTGAGTGTGCGGCCCTGGGACCATCAGCTGCGTCAGGCGATCCTGCTCGCGGCGCCCTATTCGGTCGTCGCCAGCGCCCCGATCGAAGGTTTTTTACATCGCACCAACGAACTTGACACGCTCGGCGATGACGCGCCGGAGTCGCCGTGTCATTTGAATAAGTGAGTCTCGTCATTGCGAGGAGCGAAGCGACGAAGCAATCCAGGACTTGTATATAAGAACTGGATTGCTTCGCTTTCGCTCGCAATGCCGAGAGCTAGAGGGCGCTGTCCGATGCACCTGTCCCACATCATGCGCGCGTTGCGCGCCGTCACCACGCGGGAGATGACGAAATTCGCGCAGCAGCGCGGCCGGCTTCTCTCCGCGTTGGTACGGCCGCTGATCTGGCTCGCGGTGTTCGCCGCCGGGTTCTACAATGTGTTCGGCGTCTCGATCATGCCGCCGTACAAGACCTACATCACCTATCAGGTCTACATCGTGCCCGGCCTCCTTGGCATGATCCTCCTGTTCCACGGCATGCAGTCTTCGCTGTCGATGGTCTACGACCGCGAGATGGGCGTGATGCGGCTCCTGCTTACCGCGCCGCTGCCGCGCTGGGTGCTGCTCGCGTGCAAGCTTTTGGCCGGAACGGCGCTGTCGGTGATCACCTGTTACGTGTTTCTCGCCGTGTGCATTCCCTTCGATGTCACCTTCGATCCGATCGCCTGGCTCGCCGTGCTGCCGGCGCTGATCATCTCAAGCCTCATGCTCGGCGCGCTCTGGCTGTTCCTGTCGGTCTATATCCGCCAAGTGGAGAATTTCGCCGGCGCGATGAATTTCGTCATGTTTCCGATGTTCTTCTTTTCCTCCGCGCTCTATCCGCTGTGGCGGCTGCGCGAGGGCGGCTCGGAACTTCTTTATGACGTGTCGCTGGCGAATCCCTTCACCTACGCGGTGGAGCTGATCCGCTTTTCGCTCTACGGCGCGTTCGAGCCGGTCGCGGCGCTGGTGGTCGCCGGCGCGACGGTGCTGTTCTTTCTGCTTGCGGTCATCGGCTACGATCCGCAGCGCGGCATGCTCCGCCGCACGGCGCAAGCGCAGCCGGTGTGAGGCGCGTATTACCTGATGAACGTGCCGCTGCGCAGCTCTGTGAACGCCTGCTGCAGCTCGGCTTGCGAGTTCATCACGATCGGGCCGTGCCAGGCGACCGGCTCCTCGAGCGGCTTGCCGGAAACCAGCAGAAAGCGAATTCCTTCCTCGCCGGCCTGCACGGTGACCTCGTCGCCGCGGTCGAAGAGGACCAGCGAACGATTTCCGGTCCGCTCCCTGAGCAAAATCTCGTTGGCGCCGTCGGTCTTTTCGGTCAGCACGCCGAACGGCTGCGAGGCTGCGCGGAAGCTGCCGGAGCCTTCGAACACGTAAGCGAAGGCGTGCCGTTCCACCTCGACCGCCAGGGTTTTGCGCCGGGTCGGCGGCACCCAGACATCGAGATAGCGCGGGTCCGCGGCAACGCCCTCGACCGGGCCGCGCCGGCCCCAGAAATCGCCGCAGACAATCCGCACCCGGGTGCCGTCGTCATCGACGATTTCCGGAATTTCGGCGGCCTTGATGTCCTGGTAGCGCGGCGCCGTCATCTTCAGCGACGACGGCAAATTGGCCCAGAGCTGGAAGCCGTGCATGCGGCCCTGCGGGTCGCCCTGGGGCATTTCCTGGTGCAGAATGCCGCGTCCGGCCGTCATCCATTGCACGTCGCCGGCGCCGAGATTGCCGCGATTGCCCAGGCTGTCGCCGTGCTCCACGTTTCCCGCCAGCACATAGGTGATCGTCTCGATGCCGCGATGCGGATGCCAGGGGAATCCGGCGCGATACTCGTTCGGCCGATCGTTGCGGAAATCGTCGAGCAGCAGGAACGGATCGAACTCGCTGGTGTCGCCGAAGCCGAAGGCGCGGCGAAGGTGCACGCCGGCGCCTTCGATCGTGGGCTTGGATGAAACGATGCGCTTTACCGGTCGAATGGACATGACGAATCCTTGGCGAAATTGATCCTTGGCGAACGATCAGCCAGCGTATCCTGGTGATCCTTTGATCCCAAGGCAAAATGGGTAACCGGGCGGCGGCTGCAAGAAGGCACATCGTTGATACCGGGCCCTTGCCTTGTCATTCAGGCCGATTTTGCATCCTCTTCCTCGGGCTCCACGTCGTGGAACTTGGTGTAGTCGAGCAGGAACCGGCCCTGCGGCGAAACGCTGGCGATGTCCCGATAGCGATGCCGCCAGCGGATATCATGAAACGAATAAACTTGCCGGGCATAGAGCTGCTGCGCGGAACTGTCGTCGACGCCGCTGAGGTTGAGCACCAGCAACGCATCGGCAGCGGCGAGGTCGGACGCGGTCGTTCCATGCAAGGGGCTGTCCTTGTCGATGGCATGAAAAAGCATCCAGCTCAGAACGAACATCGGATGTTCGCGGCGATCGAGTTTCAGTTCGTAAAAGCGGCGCAACTGATCGCCCTCTTTGGTGCGTTCGGCGCGAATGAGCCAGAGGCGCGCGTTCGCCCGGGAGATCGTGTTGTGTCGCGCGTTGGCGACGCGGATCATCAGTGTGGGTTGGCCGTCGTGCACCGCCACCACCGGATGTTGCGCGAAGACGAAGCGGGCCCGCGGACGCGAGAAGCGGGCGAAGATCAATCCGGTCATCACGGCGAGGAAGCACATGCCGGTGAAGATTTCGACGGTCGCGACGAGATGCCCGTAGTTAGTCTGCGGATGCATGTCGCCATAGCCCACGGTCGCCAGCGTCTCGATGGAGAAGTAGAAGAAGTCCAGCGGGCTGTCGGCGGGGACATTGGCGACGGGCTGATCGCCGAGGGAATACAGCAAAGCGAATACGGCGTTGAGAGCGACGAAGATCAGCGCGGCGGTGCCGAAAAATACCGGCCAGTAAACGGTCATGGACCGATGATAAAGGTCGGTCCAGAAACCCGGCCCTAAGCCGCGGGTCTCGATCTCGCGGTGACCGAACCTGACGAGCTGGGATTTGCGTTCTTTCGACCTTAGTCGAGACTTGGCCAATGCGATGACGCCCTAAACCGCCGCCTTCGTGGCCGCCGCCTTGGTCTTGAGACGGCTGAACACCTTGCGCGCATTGCCTTCGAAGATCTTCCGCCGGTCGGCGTCGCTGAGCGCCGGCGCCTGGTCGACGTAGCGTTTGGTGTCGTCGAAATATTGTCCGGTCTTCGGGTCGAGGCCTTTGACCGCGCCGACCATCTCGGAAGCGAACAGGATATTGTCAACCGGCACCACCTCGGTGAGCAGATTGACGCCCGGCTGGTGATAGACGCAGGTATCGAAGAAGACGTTGTTGTTGATGATCTCGACGAGTTCCGGCCGCCCATTGTTGAGCGCGAGGCCGCGGAAGCGCCCCCAATGGAACGGCACGGCGCCGCCGCCGTGCGGGATGATCAGCTTGAGCGTGGGGAAATCCTTGAACAGGTCGGAGAGGATGATCTGCATGAACGCCATGGTGTCGGCGTTGAGGTAATACGATCCGGTGGTGTGCATCGCCGGATTGCAGCAGCCTGACACATGGATCATCGCCGGCACGTCGAGCTCGACCATCTTTTCGTAGAACGGATACCACCACTTGTCGGTGAGCGGCGGCGAATTGAAATAGCCGCCGGAGGGGTCGGGATTGAGGTTGCAGCCGATGAAGCCGAGCTCGTTGACGCAGCGCGCGAGTTCCGCCGCGGAGTTTTTCGGCGGCACGCCCGGCGATTGCGGCAATTGGCAGACGCCGATGAAATTCTCCGGATAAAGCGTGCAGACGCGATGGATGAGGTCGTTGCAGATCTGCGACCATTCCAGGCTCACGCTTTCGTCGCCGATGTGATGGCCCATGGCGGAAGCGCGCGGCGAGAAGATGGTGAGATCGGTGCCGCGCTCGCGCTGCAGCTTGAGCTGCGCGCCTTCGAGGCTCTCCCTGATCTCGTCGTCGGATATTTTCAGCGATGCCCGCAACGGCGGCGGCGCTTTATTCTGGAAGGCTTTGGTCTGCTCCTGCCGGAAGCGCTTTAAGTCGTTGGGCTCGGTGGTGTAGTGGCCGTGACAATCGATGATCATGACAATTCGCCGCAAGGGTTGGAGAGCACGGATGCTACGGGGCGCCGCGCGATTGTCAAACGGCGGCGGCATTTGTCATGGCCGGGCTTGTCCCCGGCCATCCACGTCTTTGGAGTGGAATGCTAGTAAAGACGTGGATGCCCGGCACAAAGGCCGGGCATGACGATTCCAGTTGTACGGTCTAGGATGGCATTCGCATCAGGGAGACAATGAATGGCTGAACTTCCACGGCTCAACGGCGTCATCCGCGCGCTCGAAGCTGGCCAGCACGCGCTGACCTGCTTCACGCCCGCCGAGCTCAATACCGCCATCGCGATGAGCACCTCCAAATTCGACGGCTGCGTGTTCGAGATGGAGCACCAGCCGTGGGATGGCCGGCTGTTGCGGGACTGCCTGCAATATATGCTCAACCGCGCGCAGATCGCCAAAGCCGTCTCCGTGGTGCCGGGGGTGACGCCGATGGCCCGCGTCCCGGTGAACGGGGTCGAGATGGCGCAGTGGCAGGCCAAGCAGGCCCTCGACATGGGTTGCTACGGCATCGTGTTCCCGCACATTTCGACGGTCGAGGAAGCGGCCAATGCGGTCGGCGCCTGCCGCTATCCGCGGCTCACGAGCGCCGCGCATTACGAGCCGGCCGGCATCCGCGGCGACGGCCCGACCACGGCCGCGCGCTACTGGGGCCTCACGCAGCAGGAATATTACCAGAAAGCGGACGTCTGGCCGCTCAATCCGCAGGGCGAGATTTTCTGCATCCTGCAGATCGAGGATACGCGCGGCGTCGAAAACCTCGACGACATGCTCAAGAACGTGCCGGGCATCGGCTGCATCCTGATCGGCGAAGGCGACCTGTCGCAGGAGCTGGGCTACCCGCGGCAATACGAGCACAAAATCGTGCTGGAGTGGATGAAGCGCGTGGTCGACACCTGCAAGAAGCACAACGTGGTGGTCGGTCACCCGCATGTGGAGCAAGGCAACGCCGAGCGCATCGTCAAGGAAGGCTACCGCTTCCTGATGTGTGCGCCGGTGCAGAGTTTCGGCCACTTGGAAGCCGCGCGGAAGCATACGGGAAGGGCGTAGGTTCATTCCAACGCGAGCGGCAATCCGTCATTGCGAGCGAAGCGAAGCAATCCAGTGCAGCGGCGCGGCCTCTGGATTGCTTCGTCGCTTCGCTCCTCGCAATGACGGCGGCGGTCACGCCACCCCCAGTCCGCCCTTTTCCTCGATGAAGCGTGCGATCTCCTCGACGCCCTCTCCGGCGCGCAGGTTGGTGAACACGAACGGCCGCGGGCCGCGCATGCGCTTCGATTCGCGCTCCATGGTTTCGAGCGAGGCGCCGACATAAGGCGCGAGATCGATCTTGTTGATGACGAGCAGATCCGAGCGCGTGATGCCCGGCCCGCCTTTCGAGGGAATTTTGTCGCCGGCGGCCACGTCGATGACGTAAATGGTCAGATCGGCAAGCTCCGGCGAAAATGTCGCGGCGAGATTATCGCCGCCCGATTCGATGAGCACCAGATCGAGGCCGGGGAATTTTTTTCGCATGTCGGCGATGGCGGCGAGATTGGCCGAGGCGTCCTCGCGGATCGCGGTGTGCGGGCAGCCGCCGGTCTCGACCCCGGCGATGCGTTCGGATGCGAGCGCCCCGGAGCGCACCAGATATTCGGCGTCCCATTTGGTGTAGATGTCGTTGGTGATCGCGGCGATCTCGTAACGATCGCGCAGGCGCTTGCACAGCGCATCCACCAGCGCGGTTTTTCCGGAGCCGACCGGCCCGCCGACACCGACGCGCAGGGGACCATGCGGGTGCGTCATCGTGCTGCTCAACTTCTGAATAGCCGGGTGTATTGGGTCTCGTGCCGCATGCTGGCGAGATCGGCGCGAAAGGCGCAGGTGCCGACCTCGTCGAGCAGGGTGACGAGCGCGCGCATTGCTGCCGCCGCAACCGCGCCCTCGAGCGCGGCGAGCACGCGCTGGCCGTCGGTCTGGCCGAGCGGCACGAGTCGCACGCCGGCGGATATCCAGTTCGCCACCAGCGCGTGCACAAAGGCGTGCAGCGCGCCCTCGCACGCAATGCCATGCCCGGCACAGGCGACGCCGACGGCGACCGGCAGCGCGACCGGCCCATCCCAGGCAGCGTCGAGGCGTTTGAGCGCCGGGCACGGCCACGCCGCGCGCGTGACTTCGAGGAAGGCGCGGCCTTGCGCCGTCGTCTCCAAAAAACGTTCCTTCGACGGGACGAAAGCGGCGGCAAGCTCGGCGACGGCGCGCAACGCCGCATCATCGTTTGCCGCGATCGCGCGGTGGGCGTGAACGAAGAACACCGCATCGCAGAAACCGCCGCCTTCGCCGAGCATGACGGCGAGCCAGCGCCGCAGCGTCTCGGCATCCTTGATGTCGCCGGCCTCGACCGCCCATTCGATGCCGCCCGAATAGGAAAAAGCGCCGACCGGATAGGCCGGCGACAACCAGGCCATAAGGCGATAGAGGGCGGCGGTATCGAAATCGGATTCTGAGTCGGGCCGCGGCGAGGCGCGCCCCCTCTCCCCAGCGGGGAGAGGGTTGGGGTGAGGGGGTACCGAGCTATCAATCTGGCTCCGAACCCCCTCACCCGCCCGCGCTTTGCGCGGTCGACCTCTCCCCCTCGGTGAGAGGTGAAAAGACTCGCGCGGCCGGTGACCCGAATTCTTACGCGTCATCGCCATGCTCGTGGCCGTGATGATGATCGTAGGCGCCGTGCTCCGGATCGAACGGCGCCTCGACGAATGAAAGACGCGCGCCGAGCCCGCGCAGCATCTCTTCGATCACGTGATCGCGCCGGATGCGCAGCCGGTCGCCGACGATCTCGACTTCCATGTGGCGGTTGCCGATGTGCCAGGCGAGCCGCGCCAGCTCGTGGGCATCGGCCGCCGCGATCTCGATGAGCGGCTCCGGTCGGCCGACAATGCGCACGATGCCGCCGTCATCGAGCACGAGGCCGTCGCCATCGTGCAAGGCCGCTGCCTGCGGCAGGTCGAGGAGAAACGTCGTGCCGCGCTCGCCGGTCAGGACGATGCGGCGGCGATGGCGCTCGTGCGCATCGAGCGTGATGCAATCGATGGCGCTCGTATCGTCCCACTCTCCGGCGGCCTTGACTTCAAATGCGCGTTTCATCAGCCGCTGACATCAGGGTGCAGTCTGCGGCCGCCGCCGCGGCAGCGGCACGTCGGCGGGCGAACCGGTCGCCAGCTCGGAAGGCGGGCTCGCCGCCAGCACCGAAGCGGACAGCGGCGTCCATGGCGTCGAGCCGATTGCGGCAAGTGCCGCGCCCTTTCCTCGCGTATGTGCATTCGCACGATCGGGCTTGGCGGTGGCGAGTTCCGGTTGCGCCCGCGTCGGCCCGGTATAGACCACGGTCGGCGTCACCGCGCCAAAATCGGAGAGGAGCGCGGCGCCCTTGGGCGTCGGTGCGCGCAGACTCGACAACAGCGCGGAGAATGGTGTGTCTACTCCGGCGCCATTCTCGCCGCCGGCCTCTTCCTCCTCGTCCTCCGCGGCCGGCCGCTTGCGATGCGGTCCGCAGACTTGGTCATGCAGATTGGGCGGGTCGGCGTTGATTGGCACCAATGCATCGACCGACCCGAGCGAAGGCGTGAGCCACGACAGCGGATTCTGCGTAAAGCCGCTTTCCAGCAATTCCGCCGCCTTCACCGCGCGCGCTCCGGATGAAGGCGCGCCGAGCACCACGGCAATCAGCCGCTTGCCGCCGCGCGTGGCGGAGGCGACCAGGTTGAATCCGGAAGCGCAGATGAAGCCCGTCTTCATGCCGTCGGCGCCGGGATAGCGCCCGAGCAGGCGGTTGTAGTTGCGGACGACCCGTCTGCCGAATTTGATCGCCGGAATGTGCCAGTAGAAATCGTATTCGGGAAACTCGCGGATCAGCGCCCGCGCCAGGATGGCGAGATCGCGCGCCGAGGTGACCTGGCCGTCGGCGGGCAAGCCGTTGGGATTGACGAAATTCGATTCCGTCATGCCCAGGCCATGCGCCGTGCGCGTCATCTCGTCGGCGAAATTCTCGATGGAGCCCGACACCCCTTCGGCGAGCAACACAGCCATGTCGTTCGCCGATTTCACCATCATCATCTTGAGCGCGTTGTCGACCGTCACCTGGGTGCCGACGGGGAACCCCATCTTGGTCGGGGCCTGAGCGACCGCATTGCGCGACATCGTGAACAGGGTATCCGGCGTGATGCGATGCTCCTTCATCGCGCGCAGCGTAACGTAAGCGGTCATCAGCTTGGTCACCGACGCCGGGTACCAGGGATAGGTTGCATTCTCGGCGTGCAACACCTTGCCGGAATCGGCCTCGACGAGAAGCACCGCTTCCGCGCGAGCCGGCGTCGCGGTCAAAGTGGCGGCGAACAGGAAACCAAGCGCGATGCCGAGCGTCAGCGCCCGAAGAAACTGCAAATGATACACGTGTCGCGGTCCGTTCGGTTGGTCGGGCCCAAGAAGTCGCCCCGGGGGTCGCCCAAGGAACCACAACGGGGGCCGCGAAGGGTTCACGAAAGGTTCCCGAAGCGCAGCTGACGAACTATCTAAGCCTAAGGAACGCTCGAACGCAAAGGCGAATACCGGTATCATCAAGCCGCGCGTGGGGTTCCTCACAGCGGCCTAGCCAAGGAAAAGGTCAAGAAAAAGGTCAAGCAAAAGCGACCAAAATTCGGCAACGGAGTGAACATGACCGCCTGCATCGTAGGATGGGCGCATACGCCATTCGGCAAGCTCGCCGATGAAACCGTCGAGAGCCTCGTCGTGCGGGTGGCGCGAGAGGCGCTTGCGGACGCCGCGATTGCGGCAAAGGACGTCGACGAGATCGTGCTCGGCCACTTCAATGCCGGCTTCTCGGCGCAGGATTTCACTGCTTCGCTGGTGCTGCAGGCTTCGCCCGATCTGCGCTTCAAGCGTGCCACGCGGGTGGAGAACGCATGCGCGACCGGTTCAGCCGCCGTGCATCAGGGACTGAAAGCTATCGCTGCGGGGTCGGCGCGCATCGTGCTCGTCGTCGGTGTCGAGCAGATGACGACGACGGCTGCCGCCGAGGTCGGCCGCAATCTGCTCAAGGCGTCCTACGTACGCGAGGAAGCCGACATCGAAGGCGGCTTCGCCGGGATTTTTGGCAAGATCGCCGGCCTTTACTTCCAGCGTTGGGGCGACCAGTCGGATGCGCTGGCGCGCATCGCCGCCAAGAACCACAAGAACGGCGTCGGCAACCCTTTCGCGCAGATCCGCAAAGACCTCGGCTACGAATTCTGCCGCACGGAAAGCGAGAAGAACCCGCGCGTGGCCGGTCCGCTCAAGCGGACCGACTGTTCGCTGGTTTCCGACGGCGCCGCTGCTTTGGTGCTCGCCGACGTCGATACGGCGCTCAAGCTCGGC
>JBEKNW010000009.1:0-43588 GCA_049522435.1 Xanthobacteraceae bacterium | reverse complement strand
GGTTCGGCGCCGCTAATGCGGCCGCTCCGTTGTTTTTTATTGCGATTCAGCATGGACCACCGGGTCATAGGCGAGCGAAGCGACGCCGTTCTTCGAACGGCTATGCCCGGTGGTGACGAGGTAACAGGAAGAGAGAAAGGAACAGGCATTGCCCAAGCACAAAGCATATCCGGGCGGCTTGACGCTCGAAGAATGGCGGGCGCTGCCGCGCGATCGGCGCTACGATCTGGTGCGGCGCGCGCAATGCGATTTTCTCGGCTCGTTCCGCTGCTGCACCAACAAAGCATGCCGCCGCGCGCGGTCCTGCGCCAGCCAGGATCCGAATGCCTGCGTGCAACGGCTCTGGCGGCTTAAGAAGAAGAAGCCGAAGATTTGGCGCGATGCGTACGCCCGTATCGGCGAGATGACCGATGGCTAGGCGGGCGCCGCGGACTTCGCGGGCGCTGTCGCCCTCACCGGTCGCTGCGCGACAGGACGTCGATGAGTTCGCCGACCTTGCGCCGCTGCTCGGCCTTATTGCCGGACGCGATGGCGTGTTCGACGCAGTGCGCGACGTGGTCGGCGAGGATTTCTTCCTCGGCGCGACGCAAAGCGGCGCGCGCCGCCGAGAGCTGGGTCACGATGTCGATGCAATAGCGGTCGTCCTCGACCATGCGCGTAAGCCCGCGCACCTGGCCCTCGATCCGCTTGAGGCGCTTCATCACCGAAGTCTTGGCATCCGCTCGCATGCCCGCTATATACCCCTCCCGGGTATCCGTTTCAAGCAAGGCTGGGATCGTGGATCTTTCGGTTGATGCGCACAACGCCGCCGGCACCGCCATCGATCCGGTGTGCGGGATGAAGGTTGATGCGGCGACGAGCCCGCACCGTTACACGCACGAAGGCCACGCTTACTTCTTCTGCTGCGCAGGTTGCCGCGGCAAGTTCGTCGCCGATCCGGAAAAGTATCTGGGAAAAAAAGCTGCCGGGCCGGCGCCGGACACGCCCGCCGAAGGCACGATCTACACCTGCCCGATGCATCCGGAAGTCCGCCAGGTGGGGCCAGGCTCTTGTCCCATTTGCGGCATGGCGCTCGAGCCGGTGACGGTGAGCGCCGAGACGGCGCCGAACCACGAACTCGCGGACATGACGCGGCGGTTCTGGATCGGCCTCGCGCTGTCGGTTCCGGTCGTCGCGCTCGAAATGGGCGGGCATTTGGCCGGGCATCACATGCCGATCGGCGCGACGCTCTCGCAGTGGATTCAGTTCGCGCTGGCGACGCCGGTCGTGCTGTGGGCCGGCTGGCCGTTCTTTGTGCGCGGGGCGCAATCGCTGCGCACGCGCCATCTCAACATGTTCACGCTCATTGCCATGGGCACCGGCGTCGCCTGGGTCTACAGCGTCGTCGGCGTTTTCGCGCCGGGAATTTTTCCCGCCACCTTTCGCGGCTCGCACGGCGCGGTCGCGGTCTATTTCGAGGCGGCTGCCGTCATCACGGTGCTGGTGCTGCTCGGCCAGCTACTCGAACTGCGCGCGCGCGAGCAAACTTCCGGCGCCATCCGCGCTCTCCTCAACCTTGCGCCAAAGACCGCGCGGCGCCTGACGGACGACGGCAGCGAAGACGAGATTTCGCTCGACCTTGTCGCCGTCGGCGACCGCTTGCGCGTGCGCCCGGGCGAAAAGGTCCCGGTCGACGGCGTGCTCATCGAGGGCCGGTCATCGCTTGATGAATCGATGATTACCGGAGAATCGATGCCGGTGACGAAAGAGCCGGGCGGAAAACTCATTGGCGGCACGCTCAATCAGACCGGCGGCTTTGTCATGCGGGCGGAGAAGATCGGGCGCGATACGCTGCTGGCGCAGATCGTGCAGATGGTCGCGGCGGCGCAGCGCTCGCGCGCGCCGATTGCGCGCCTTGCCGATCAGGTGGCGTCCTGGTTCGTGCCGCTGGTGATTTTGGTCGCGCTCGCCGCTTTCGCCGCCTGGTCGGTATTTGGACCCGAGCCGCGCTTCGCCTTCGGTCTCGTCGCCGCGGTCAGCGTGCTCATCATCGCCTGCCCCTGCGCGCTCGGCCTCGCCACGCCGATGTCGATCATGGTCGGCGTCGGCCGCGGCGCCCGCGCCGGCGTGCTGGTCAAGAACGCTGAAGCTTTGGAGCGGATGGAGAAAGTCGACACGCTCGTCGTCGACAAGACCGGAACTCTTACCGAAGGCAAGCCGAAGGTCACCGCCATCGTTCCCGCGAGCGGTTTTGCCGAAGCCGAGGTTTTGAGGCTTGCGGCGAGCGTTGAGCGCGCGAGCGAACATCCGCTCGCCGCCGCCATCGTCGCCGCGGCCGCCGCGCGGAAGATCGCGCTTGGCGATGTCGCCGATTTCAATTCCCCGACCGGCAAGGGCGTAGTCGGCAGCGTCGAAGGCCGCAAAATCGCGCTCGGCCAGGCCAAATTTCTCGCCGAACTCGGCGTCGCGACGGCGGCGCTGGAAAGCGATGCGGACAAGTTGCGCCGCGACGGCGCGACCGTGATCTTTCTCGCCGTCGACGGCGGCCTTGCCGGACTTTTCGCCATCGCCGATCCCGTCAAGGCGACGACGCCGGCGGCGCTGGTGGCGCTGCGCGGCGAGGGCCTGCGCATCGTCATGCTCACCGGCGACAACCGCACCACCGCCGAAGCGGTAGCGCGGCGGCTGGAAATTTCCGAGATCGAGGCCGAGGTGCTGCCGGAGCAGAAAAGCGCGGTCGTCGAAAAACTGCGGCGCGACGGCCGCATCGTCGCCATGGCCGGCGACGGCGTCAACGACGCCCCAGCGCTCGCCGCGGCCGATGTCGGCATCGCCATGGGCACCGGCACCGACGTCGCCATCGAAAGCGCCGGGATTACTTTGCTCGCCGGCGACCTCGTCGGCATTTTGCGCGCACGACGGCTGTCGCAGGCGACCATGCGCAACATCCGGCAAAATCTTTTCTTCGCCTTTATCTATAACGGCGCTTCGATCCCGATCGCGGCCGGCGTGCTCTATCCCACCTTCGGGATTCTGCTGTCGCCGATCATCGGCGCCGCGGCGATGGCGCTCTCTTCGGTCAGCGTGATCGCCAACGCGTTGCGGCTGCGGCAGGTGGCGCTTTAGCCGGCGCCGTTCGTCGATCCGCATCCGGATCGGCATTTACTGTCACCGCGCCAGTTCCCTCACACAGCGTTCAAGGTCATGGAAATTCCGGCGCAACTGGTCTAGCGCAAACCCCAGCGCGAACATGCGTTCCACCGTGTCGGCGGGCAGACCCAGCGTGAGGCCCTCGCGGCGCACCACGGCGAACGCATCGGCGTAGTCGTCAAGAGCCGCATCGGCCGTATCAAGCGGCGGTGGATTGCGACGGCTGGCCAGCGCTACTCCGCTCCGGCGTAGATATTCGGCTGCGGTCTTCGTGACGTTCACGAGCAGCGGTCCGAACCGTGCCTGGAAAGCTTCGGGAAGCGGCACGGCGGCGGCCCGTCCGATCATGACGAAGTCGTGGCGCAGCCGTAGCAGCGTGCGCAGCAGCGGCCCCAGGCTGGGCGCGGTGGCGAGAAAGCTTATCCGCTCGTGCTGAACCTCGGCGGCGGTTGTATCCAGCCGCGCCAAGGTTCGCCCGATGCTGTCCTGGATGCGCCCGATCGCCGTCGCATCGCGAGTTTGCGTGAAACCCAACAACAATTCAGGCAGAAACCGCGCCATCAGATCGAGCATTTGGGCCGCAGTCTCGATTGCCAAAGTTCGCGCGCGCGCCGGCAACACCAGCAACGACACCGCTACCGCGGTAACGCCTCCGACGGCGACCTCGATCACGCGATAGAGGGCCGATTCGATCGGACCCACGTGGGTCACTCCAGGGACTAAAAGCACCAACACGCCCGTGAACGTCGCGGCGCTGAAGCTGGGATTGATCGCTGCGAGCAAGGCCAATGGTGCGACCGCAATCGCCAGGACGCCGGCCAGCGCGATTTCATTCGGATGGGGAACCAGCGCGGCGATGGCGGCGGCATAGACGGCGCCTAAGAGCGTGCCCACCAGATAGTCGATGGTCGCTTTTACCGACCTGCCGAAGCTCACCTGCGTCAGGATGACGGCCGTCAGCACCGTCCACAGTGGCATCGGAACATTCAGGAGGTTTGAAAGCAAGAAGCTCAACACGGCGGCGATTGTCACCCTCAGCGCGAGCCCCAGTTCGCCCCGGTGCTCCAGGACTTGCGTGCGGAACGATTTCCACTGTGTTGCGAGTAGGCTCATGGCGAGCTCCCGGTGCAGGCGAACTCGGCTCTTGGCCAGCCGATCTGCCGACGCGATTACATACGCTCGTCGTTGGTTGGCGACGAGGAACAACTATACCCTCCTCGCGCCAGAAAACGCGGTCGCCACTCCGGCCAGCGCGACCTAGGCGCCGGTCGCCGCAGAGGGCTTGACCATTTTTCTCGGATCGACCAGGCGATCGAAATCAGCCTCGGTGACGAAGCCTAATTGCAACGCGGCGGCCTTGAGCGTGAGATCGTTGTCCATGGCGTAGTGGGCGATCTCCGACGCCTTGTCATAGCCGATGACCGGCGCGAGCGCCGTCACCAGCATCAGCGAACGCTCGACGTCTTCGTTGATCTTCTTCAAATTGGGCTTGGTGCCCTCGACCAGGAACTTGCGGAAGTTCACGCAGCTATCGGTCATGATCGTAATGGAATGGGTGATGTTGAAGATGATCAGCGGCTTGTAGACGTTCATTTCGAGATAGCCGCCGGCGCCGCCAAAACCCACGGCAACGTCATTGGCCATCACCTGCACGGCGACCATGGTGAGGGCTTCGCACTGGGTCGGATTGACTTTGCCCGGCATGATCGAGGAGCCCGGCTCATTCTCCGGGATTTCCAATTCGGCGAATCCGGCGCGAGGTCCGCAGGACATCAGGCGAATGTCATTGGCAATCTTGTACAGCGACACCGCCAGCGTGCGCAGCGTGCCGGACAACTGGACCAGCGCGTCGTGGGCGCCTTGCACCGTGAATTTGTTGGGCGCGGTGATAAACGGCAGGCCGGTGAGCCTGGCGATCTCGGCGGCCGCCGCCTCGGCAAAACCAGGCGCCGCGTGGATGCCCGTTCCCACCGCCGTGCCGCCCAGGGCCAGGCGATACACCCCGTGCAGGGCTAATTCGATCCGCTCCAGATCATCCGCCAACATCCCGACATAGCCGGACCATTCCTGACCCAATGTCAGCGGGGTCGCGTCCTGCATGTGGGTGCGCCCAATCTTGACGATGTCCCTCCAGGCTCGCGCCTTGGCGTCGATCGCATCATGCAAGGCGGCGACCGCAGGAATCAGGCGCTCCTTCACATTGACGGCTGCCGCGATATTCATCGCCGACGGAAACGTGTCGTTCGACGACTGCGCCATATTGACGTGATCGTTGGGGTGAACCGGCGCCTTGCTGCCGAGCGGCGTGCCCGCGAGTTGACAGCAGCGGTTGGAGATCACTTCGTTGACGTTCATATTGAACTGGGTGCCGCTGCCCGTCATCCACACATGCAACGGGAACATGTCGTGATGCTCCCCTGCGAGGATTTCGTCGCAAGTCTGAACGATCAATCTGTAACGCTGATCGTCGAGCCGCTTGCCGGCATGGTTCGCGGTGGCGGCGGCTTTCTTCAAGGTGGCGTAGGCGGTGATCATTTCGCGGGGTATCAAATCCTTGCCGATGCTGAAATGCTCGAGCGAGCGCTCGGTCTGAGCGCCCCACAGCTTGTCCGCGGGCACTTCCACCACACCGAGGCTGTCGCTTTCTTTTCTCACGGCGGCCATGTGATCTCTCCTGGGTTCGATCTTTGTTTTGCTGGCAGGTTGGTCCAACCCTGGCCTAGCGAGACTTTCGCAAATGTTGGCCGGGCCTGTGCGGCTGATTACTCGCCGTTCACGGCTCCTCCAGGGAGGAATGCAGAGTTATATACAGAATAGAGGCGCATCCTTGTGAGCAATTTAGTGCCCTTCAGGTTTTTTTCGCACGCGGTGGAACCTGCAATGTTTCAGCTCGTTAGTTAATTGATAGCCGTACGGCGTCCTCAAGCTGCATTGCGGCGACGACCGACTGACCGTTGCCTGACGCCCGCTACGGCATGACCTCGCTGTAATCCAACAGTTTTGCCGCGGGATGCTTATCCTAAAAAATTCAGCAGGGAGACCCACAATGGAAGCGACCTGGATGCCTCATGAGAAACATGGGCGGCTTACGGAGCAAAGCGACTTGCCGGATACCGTTTTTGCCTTTCCGAAACAACGTAAAGAGCCGCTGACTGATGCACAGCACGTGCGTAATTCCGTCGCCCGGTTCGATCAAGTCATCGGCGTCTCCGATGCTGATCGCGCCTTGGCCTTCGCGAACATCGAGAAGGCGGCAAAGTACTATAACGTCAACCTTTCGGAGACGTCTTGGCACGAGCTCGGCGTTCATCCGCAACTCCACCGGAAAGAGGCTGCCGCGAAAGCCGCTGCGACGCACAAGCATGAGCGCGAGGAACGACACCATTAGGAATCTAGTGCGGCGGATTTGAAGTTCCTGCAGCCGCAAACTCGCGTAGGAACCTGAAATCCAAAAACCGCACTAGAATCATAGAGGTTTAGTGTCCCTTTGATTCCGAGGTTTGCAAGAGCCGCAAGCGTTTGCGAACTTCGGAATGCGACGTGCGCGATGCTCGCCTACGTTTCCGTCAGCGGATTGGGATCGTGCGAACCAGGAAGGCCAACGATTGGGAAGATATCCCCGCAGGCGGCCGCCGCCGCGAAGAATCGAGCCTAGTTTTCCGGCAGCGGGATGAACTCCGTTTCGTCGCCCGGCACCGGCGCGAAGCTTCCGGTTTTCCACTCCTCTTTCGCCTGCTCGATGCGCTCGCGGCGCGATGACACGAAATTCCACCAGATGTAGCGCGGGCCCTCCAGCGCCGCACCGCCGAGAAACATCAGCCGCGCGGGCCGCGTCGCGTGGACGGTGATAGGGTCGCCGGGACGAAAGATGAGGAGCCGCGGCGCCTCGAATTTGTCGCCGGCGATATCGACCTCGCCCTCGGCCACATAGATCGCGCGCTCCTCATAGTCGGCATCGAGCGGCGCGCTCGCGCCCGCTTCGAGCAAAACTTCCGCGTAGAGCCATTCCGACACCATCCCGACCGGGGATTTTTGGCCAAAACCCGAACCGGCAATGATACGCGCGCGTAAACCGCCGTCCTCGACGATGGGCAGGCTCGCGGCGTCGAAATGCTGGAAAGACGGCGCCATTTCTTCATGCTGTTGCGGCAACGCGATCCAGCTCTGGATGCCAAACATTTCCTGGCCGCTCGCCCGCGCGGTCGCGGGGGTACGTTCGGAATGGGCAATGCCGCGGCCTGCCGTCATGAGGTTCATCGCGCCCGGCTTGATCTCGAGCGCATTGCCCTCACTGTCGCGATGCATGACGCGGCCGCCGAACAGATAGGTGACGGTGGCAAGCCCGATGTGCGGATGCGGGCGAACGTCCATGCCCTGCCCGGCCATGAACTGCACCGGGCCCATCTGGTCGAAGAAGATGAATGGACCGACCATCTGGCGTTTGCCGTGCGGCAGCGCGCGGCGCACGGAAAAGCCGCCGAGATCGCGCACGCGCGGGACAATGATCAGTTCGAGCGCATCGCAAGACTTCTTGTCGCCGAGCACCGGGTCCTTGTCGGGTAACCAGCTCATGGTTTTTCTCCCAAAATTCGCAACTTCCGGCACGGTATGCGCAAGGCGGGCCGCTGGTCGCTTCGCACTCCCGAGTTCGCACTATCAAGCTAGGTATGATAGGCCCAATCAAGCTGCAATGGCCCGATCTCGGTCAAGTCCTCGGTCGATCTCATGATTTCGGCACCTTCACTGACCAGCGTGGGCCTGCTTCTTGGCTTGAGCCTGTTTCTCGGCCTGGCATTCGAGGAATTTTTTGCGCGCACCAAACGTCCGGGCGGCATTCGCACCTTTCCGATGCTCGCGCTGGCGGGCGGCGTGCTCTACTTGTTCGACCCGGTGCGTTTCGTGCCCTTCACCGCCGGCCTCATCGTGCTCGGCGCCTGGCTCGCGGTCTTCTATCGCCAACATGTCGGCGAGCGGGACGAAGACGGAGAGCCAAACGTCGGGCTGGTCGTTCCGGTGCTCAACGTCCACGCCTATCTCCTTGGCGCCATCGCCTTGGCATTGCCGCCCTGGATCGCGGTGGCGACGACCGTGACCGCGGTTCTGCTCCTCACCGGCCGCGAGAAACTTCACGCTTTAGCACGACGCGTCGAGTTGAAGGAGATCGTCACCGCCGGCGAATTTTTGATCCTGACAGGTATCATCCTTCCGCTGCTGCCCAACGAGCCGGTGACGACGCTGACAACCATCACGCCGCGTCAGGCGTGGCTCGCGCTCGTCGTCGTCTGCACGCTGTCCTATGCGAGTTATCTGGCGCAGCGCTACTGGGCTGCCGCGGCGCGCGGATTATGGATGGCAGCCTTGGGCGGCCTTTATTCGTCGACGGCAACAACGGTCGTGTTGGCGCGACAGGCCAAGACCGGATCGCTGATGAGACGCTACGCGCAAGCCGGAATCACGCTCGCCACCGCCGTCATGTACCTTCGTATCCTGGTGGTCGTCGCGGTCTTCAATTTGACACTGGCGCGACAGCTGGCGTTGCCGCTGTGCGGCCTTTCGCTGGCCGCATTGTTGGTCTGCGCGCTGCAATATCGGTTTTCAAAACCGGCGCCACAGGAGATTAAGGCGCAGCAGTCGACCCTGCTGGCGTCCGGCGGAAATCCGCTGGAGCTTGGTCCAGCGGCGCTATTTGCGGCGCTGTTCATCCTGATATCCGTTGTGACGAAGTGGACCACGACGGAGTTTGGTATTTCCGGCATCTATTCGCTTGCCGCGGTTGTCGGCATCACCGATATCGACCCCTTCGTTCTTAACTTGGCTCAAGGCGGCACCTCGGGAATGCCGAATAGCGCGCTCGCGGCCGCGATCCTCATCGCCGCCTCCTCCAACAACGTTCTCAAGGCCGTCTACGCCGCCTTTTTCGCCGGTGGGCGGGCGACCGCCGGAAGTGCTGCCGTACTGGTGCTGCTCGCCGTCGCCGGCGTCGCCTTTGCCATGGGCGGCTTCTAGGGCATGATCGCTGCGGGGGCCCGCTGCATCATGAAATTATCGCAAGCACGCCACGACGTGGTCGGTGGGTTGGTATCCGCCGCTGTCGCCATTCCGCTGGCGATGGGCTACGGCATGTTCGCATTCGCCTCTCTGGGCGAGGGCTATTTTGCGGACGGCGTACTGGCGGGGATAGCGACCGCGTTCGTCGTTGCCGTCGTCTGCGTGCTGCTCGGCGATAAGACGACGACCATCTATGCTCCGCGGGTCACCAGCACCTTTTTCCTCGGCCTGCTGATCTACGGCCTCGTTCATTCCGACGTGCCGGAGATCGCCGCCGGCGGCATTCCGTTGATTCTGGCGATCGCATTTTCGGTCGTCCTGCTCGCCGGCGCGTTGCAGGCGCTGTTCGGCCTCGTCAAGCTCGGGACATTGATCAAGTTCGCGCCGCAGCCGGTAATGGCGGGTTTCCAAAATGTGGCGGCGATTTTGTTGTTCCTCGTACAATTGGGCAACGTCTGCGGCTTCGCCCGCACCATCCCGTTCACGCAGGTGCCGCAGCATCTTGCATCCATCAAGCCGCTCAGCGTGGCCATCGCGGCGATCACCTTTGCGGCAATGTGGAACGCGCGAAAACTGCTGCCCAAAATTCCGCCGCTTCTCGTCGGCATCGGCCTTGGCACCATCCTCTATTATCTCTGCGAACTCATCGGTCTTCACGCCTATCTTGGTCCGGTCATCGCGAGCGAGTCGCGTGCGGTGATGGGCTTGACGACATTCCCGTACTTCGCCGGTCTCGCGCGCGGCGGCGCTCTCGCCGCGCTCGCGCCGACGATTCTCGGTGGCGCGCTGGCGCTCGCTATGATCGCCTCGATCGATGCGCTGTTGTGCGCCAAGTTGGTGACGGCCCCCGGCGAGCCGCGCCGCGACGGCAATCGGCTTCTCGTTCGCCTTGGCGTCGGCAACCTCGCCGCCGCGTGCATCGGCGGCATTACCAGCGGCATCAACATCGGCCCCAGCGTCGCCAACCGGGCGTTCGGCGCGCGCACCCCGCTGTCGGTGCTGGTCAATGCGGCGGCGCTGCTGATCGCCGGCGCCCTCCTCTTCCGCTGGCTCGGCGAAATCCCGCGCGTCGCCCTCTCGGCTGTGATCATGGTCATCGCGGTGCAGCATTTCGATCTTTGGAGCCTGCAGCTCGCGAGCGGATTGCGGCGCGGTCCCGCCGCCTACCGCTTCAATGTCGCACTCGACCTCGCGGTTGTTGTCGTGGTTGCGGTGCTCTCGATCGCGCTCAATATCGTGCTCGCGGTATTCATCGGCGTGGCGATCGCGATCGCGCTGTTTGTGTTGCGCATGAGCCGGTCGGTCATTCGGCGTAGCTATCGCTGCGCCACGATCCATTCGCGCACGTCGCGGACCGCGCCGGAGCGGGCCTTTCTCGAGCGCGCCGGCGACATCATTCTGGTCATGGAGCTGCAGGGGGCGCTGTTCTTCGGCACCGGCGAAAAAATGCTGAGCGATGTCGATATCGCTTTGCAACGCGAAACATGGTGCGTGATCCTCGACCTGCGTCGCCTCACCGAGATCGACTCAACCGGCGCCAACACTTTGCTGGAGCTCAAAGCAAGCCTCGCTCAACAAAAAAAGGAATTGTTGCTGGCCGTTGCGGAGCAGACGACAGCGATGGAGCGCCTGGAGAATTTCGGCGTTTTGTCGTCAATCAGCGATGCGAGCATTCTTCCGGACGTCGACCGCGCCATCGAGCGGGCGGAGAATGATCTGTTGCGCGCGCAACCGCGGCTCTACCGCGAGGAGATCCCGCTGGCGGAGGTCGGCGTGTTCGCAGATTTCAATCCGGCCGACCTAGCGACCATCGAGCAGCACTTGCGGCGCGTGTGCTACCAGCCGGGCAGCGTGATCTTTCGCGAAGGCGATCCCGGCAATGAACTTCTAGTTGTTACTAAAGGCACCGCCAGCGCGTATCTCGAGTTGCCCAACACCAATATCCGCCTGGCCACGTTTGCTCCCGGCACCATTTTCGGAGAGCTAGCCCTGCTCGACGCCGGAGCGCGCTCCGCGACGGTCGTCGCCGACGAGGACCTCGTGTGCTACGCCCTGACCACGTCGGACTTTGCCGCAATGGCGGCGAAATTCCCGAGCGTCGCTATCCGACTCCTGGCTGCCATCGGCCGCGAGCTGAGCGGGCGGCTGCGGACGGCCAACCGGACCATTCATCAACTCGAGACGTGAAATCCGGGGTGCGTGGGCCGATATGTCGTGCCGCCGCATGGCGGGCTTGCAAGAGCGTTGCGTTCGCACCACACGCCGTCAGCGGATGGTCTGGTCACTCTGATAGGGGGGCGAGGCGAGCTCGCAGTTCTTCTCGGCCGCGGTGCGCCGCAGGAGTTTCTCCTCGCTCAGCGCGGCCTCGTAATCGGTACGATAGGACAACGCGCCGATCACGGCGCCGCCACTGTCTTCGCTCGCCTTGTCCATGAGGTTGCGCAAGTCCTTTTCCCGCGTGAGCACGGCCTTCAATCGCGCCACGAGATCATTGCAGTGATAGACGGAGTATCGGCCGGGATCGACGGCGAACGTGCCTGGTCCCTCGCTCATCCCGCAGCCAGCGAGCGCGCCGGCGGCGAGGACGCAGATCAGTCCGATCGCGCGCGGTCCGGCGCGCCCGCGGCGCCAAAGCCCAGGAACCGGCCCGCGACAATTGCCATGAACGGCCGCATGAACGCCGTCGCTCAATGTCATAGAAAGCGTCCAACAAAGCAAAGGACGAGTTCAGTACCGCCCGATCAGCGCAAATTCTCCGCATCTCGATTGCAGCTTCGTGCGCCGCAAATAAGGCAAGCGCCAGCTCGCGCCTCAGGGCGAGCACACGAGGGTCATGGTCTTCGGACCGGCAAACGCGTCGCGCGCAGAGAAAACGATTTTCGACGGTTCACGATTGGCCGCCGGTGAATGCGACGCCGATGGTCATTCCGGTGCGCCAAATGACCCGACAGCGACGCCGCGCACCGCCGTTTCTGGTGAGCAGCAGCACGAAGCGATCCCGCAGCTCGTCATCGCTGTCGAGCACGAGACGCGCGCCGGTTTGCGAAATGTCGGAGATCGTGCACGTCCGCGCCGGCTCTTTTCCGTCCGTGACGATCTTCGCGGAGTAATGGAATTGCCGGCGTGGCTTCTTCCGCAATTCGGCGCGCGTGCGATAATTTCCGGAGATCACCATGGGGCGCGAATGCCTTAATTCACGGGCGCGCAGTCTATGTAATTCACGTTAAGAGCGCGTTAAATGCGTTCCAGCCCGGCATGAGACAGGGCCTCAGCTTATGCCGGCCGTCGGCCGAATGTTTTTCGCAGCAGCGCGGTCGCCGCGGCGGCCGGCAGCGGCCTGCCGAAATAGTAACCCTGAGCGAACTGACAGCCGGCGCTGCTTAGCGATCAAACACCACGATTCCCCGCAGGTTCTTCCCAGCATCGAGGTCGGCATAACCGTAATTTATTTCGTCCAGGCGATAAGTTTGGGTGATCAGTTCGCGCAGCTTCAACGCGCCCTTGCGATACAGTGCAAGAAGCTCGGGGATTTGCAGCCGCGGGCTGGCAAAACCGTAAACCGCGCCCATGATTGCCTTCTGGGTCACGAAAAGCTCGAGCGGCGGAATCCTGATCTCCGTCACCGAATCAGGCGTGAGCGCGGTCACAACCACGTTTCCGCCCTTGGTCGTGGCACGGAAGGCCGGGAGCAGCGTCGCCGGCGGATCGATGCAGACGAAAGCGTGATTGACTCCGATCCCATCGGTCAGTTCCAGCACCGCACGGGTTAGCTCTTCGCCCTGTGCGTTGACTCCGTGGGTTGCGCCGAACTCTCTTGCCCAATCGAGCTTTGCCGGCACGATATCGGCGGCGATGATTGTCGCGGCGCCGCACAGCTGCGCGCCCTGAACCACGTTCATTCCATCCCCGCCGCAGCCCACGACGAGTACGCTTTCACCCGGCTTGACCCGGGCCCGATAGCGAGCGGCGCCGACACCGGCCGGCACACCACAGGCAACGAGGCTGGCGAGATCGAGCGGGATGTCGCTGTCGATCACGACAACCGAGGCCTGATCCACGACGGTGCATTCGGCAAAAGCGCCGATCATGCAGAAGGCACCGACGGCAACACCCTGCCGGTCACGCCGGCGGTAGGTGCCGTCGAGCTGCGGTCCCTGGGTGATGCGCGGACCTTCGGCGCACAGATGATGCAAACCCTGCCGACACCACCGGCAAATTCCACAGGCCGGGATAAAAGTCAGTACGACGTGGTCGCCGCGCTTAATTTCGCCGACCTCGGCGCCAATTTCTTCGACGACGCCGGCAGCCTCGTGGCCGAGCACCATTGGCCGCATCGCTACGCGCCGCTCGCCGCGCATCACGTGATAGTCCGTGCGGCACAGGCCTACGGCTGCGATGCGCACCAATACCTCGGTGGGGCCCGGCGGATCGAGCGTGATGTGCTCGATCGACATCGGCGCGCCGACGTCGCGAAATACGGCAGCAAGGGAATCCATCGTTACTGTTCTTTATTATCATTCCAATGTTGTCTTTATTATTATCATTCCAATGTTACGATCAATCATTGACATTCACGTGATCCTTCTTTCCTTTTCAAGCATCTGCGTAGGAACTGCAGTTTTTTATTGCCAATGGCGAACCCTTGAACCTTCGATGAAGCGCACCGACGCCGCCCGTCTTCTGGCTCCATATTTAAACTGGCGTCGCCTTGCGGTTGTCGCCGGGCCCGGCATCGTCGTAATGCTCGCTGATACCGATGCTGGAAGCATTATCACTGCCGCCCAAAGCGGGGCTGAGTGGCGTTACCGGCTGCTGCTGCTGCAACTCGTCCTCATACCAATTCTGTACGTTGTTCAGGAATTGACCGTGCGCCTCGGGATTGTCACGGGTAAGGGCCACGCGGAACTCATAAGCGATCAATTCGGCCAAGGCTGGGCTTGGCTTTCCGTGGCAACCTTAGGGCTGTCCTGCGTTGGCGCATTATTGAGCGAGCTGAGCGGATTGGCGGGTGTTGGTCTGCTCATCGGCGTACCCGCCACGGTGACCATGTCGCTCACCGTCATGACGCTTATCGTGATGGCTTATCGGGGCTCATATCTAGCCGTCGAGCGCATCGCGATTGCCGTCGGGGCATTTGAGCTGGTGTTCTTGTTTGTCGCCTGGCGGGCCAACCCTGACCTCACCGCCCTGGCGTCCGGAGCCATCGATATTCCGTGGCGCGAACCAAAATATCTTTATCTCGTTGCCGCCAACATCGGCGCGGTCATCATGCCCTGGATGGTGTTCTACCAGCAATCGTCGGTCGTAGAAAAGAAGCTGTCGCCTGACGACTTGCCAGCGGCACGTCTGGACACGGCGCTTGGCGCTGTCGTGACGCAAATCATCATGGCGGCGGTACTCATTGCCACCGCAGCGACGCTGGGCAGCGCTGCACAGTCTGGCTCACTCGATACCGTACAACAAATCGCGCTGGCGATCACGCCGTACCTTGGCGAAATGACGGGCAAGCTTCTATTCGGACTCGGATTGTCAGGTTCAGCTATTGTGGCAACGATCGTCGTGACATTGACCGCAGCCCGGACCCTCAGCGAAGTCCTGGGTGTGAAGCATTCGCTGGAGCACGCCCCGCACGAAGCCCCTTGGTTCTATGGCATCTATACCGCAGCGCTTGTTGCCGGAGCACTGATCGTCGTCTCGGGCGTCAATCTTGTCAGCTTAAGCGTCGGTGTGCAGGTGATGAACGCCCTGTTGCTGCCGATCGTGCTGGGATTTCTGTATCTACTCGCCCGGCGGCTTCCGGAACCGTATCGGCTGCAAGGATCTCATGCCTTCCTCGTTGCGGTCGTCATCGCGTCAACCGTGGTGTTCGGGGTCTATTCTGGACTGGCCGGATTATGGGGCTGAAGTCCGCGATGAGAAAAAGCGCGCACATGCTCCACACCTGCCCTGAATTTAGAAAACTGAAAATGGTGCGGACGGCGGGACTCGAACCCGCACAGGGTTTCCCCCAAGGGATTTTAAGTCCCTTGCGTCTACCGTTTCGCCACGTCCGCGGAGCGGACCCTAAAGCAGTCCGCGCGGCCGCTCTTGTAGCACCCGCCGCGCGTGCGTCGAAGCCGTGCCAACCCCCAGGTCACGGCCGCTGCCGCTCTACAATCCGGTGTCCCGGATCGGCGGCTGGAAGGCTAGCCCGGTGTCCCAGGGAAAGTAGATCCAGGTGTCCTGCGACACTTCGGTGATGAAGGTGTCGACCATCGGCCGGCCCATGGGCTTGGCATAGACCGTGGCCAGATGCGCGCGCGGCAACAAAGCGCGCACGACTTTCGCGGTCTGGCCGGTGTCGACGAGATCATCGACAAGAAGGACGCTCGCGCCATGTCCGGCGCCGCGGGCGACGATCGCGGGAGCGACGTCCTTGAGCACCATCAAGTCGCCCTGGCTGGTGTGGACGTAGCTCGACACGCATACCGTCTCGATCAGCTTGATGCCGAGTTCGCGCGCCACGATCGCCGCCGGCACGAGGCCGCCGCGGGTAATGCAGACGATCGCTTCGAACGGACCCGCGCCGCTGAGCCGCCAGGCGAGCGCGCGCGAATCGCGATGGAACTGGTCCCACGAGACCGGAAAGATTTTCTCGGGATCTCGCGGTAGTGGTTTGTCGGGCTCACCTACTTCGAGTTGGGCCATCGCGATCGTCCTTGCGGCTGATTGTCTCGGCGCCCGCCGGTAACGTAAAATCGGTCTGCGCCTAGTGTCGCGATTCTGAAGTTCGCAAGCGCTTGCGGCACCCTCTCATGCGAACTTCGGAATCAAAGGGACACTAGCACATCTATGATTCCGGTGTCGTTTTTTGGACCTGAAGTTTTCCCCTGTCCCGACCGGACCAGCTCCAGCGTGGATGCGGGTTCACGAGCGCCGTTCTCTAGCTGGCCGCAAGCTGAGCCTGCACCTGGGCAAGCATCGCCTCGACCGCCGCCTTGGCGGCGGCGAGCTTTTGCGGGTCGCGCGCGCGCAGCACGACGTGGGTGTTGGCGCCGCGCTTGTCGTCCATGAACGGGTAGGAACCGATGACGACACCGGGATGCGCTTGCGCGATCGCGCCGAGCTCGGTGCCGATATCGCCCTCGCGGCAGTCGGCACGCACGGTTTCCGACAGCATTTTGGCGCCGGTCCGAAGCTTGGGCGCCACATATTCGAGCATGACCTGCATGATTTGCGGGACGCCCGCCATGACGATGACATTGCCGATCCAAAACCCGGGCGCCGCCGAGATTTTGTTGAGCACCAGCTCGGCTCCGGCGGGAAGGCGCGTCATGCGCATGCGCGCTTCGTTCATCGCGCCGCCGGTCTCGGCAAGCCGCGCGCGCAAAATCTCGACCGCGCGCGGGTGATAATCGATCGACACGCCGAACGCCTTGGCGACGGCATCGGCGGTGATGTCGTCGTGGGTGGGGCCGATGCCGCCGGTGGTAAAGACATAGGTGTAGCGTGCCCGTAACGCGTTGAGCGCGGCGACGATCTGCGGCTCGGCGTCGGGGACGACGCGCACCTCCTTGAGATCGATGCCGATATTCGTGAGATATTCGGCAACGTAGCCGATGTTCTTGTCCTTGGTGCGGCCCGACAAAATCTCGTCGCCGATGACAAGGAGGGCGGCGGTGACAATCTCGCTCTCGGTCTCGGCCGCGCCAGGGGCCAGGCTGTCCACCATGGGCAAAATCTCCGCGCTTCCCGGCTTCTAGCGCGGCAGCCAGGGCGGCTCAAGCATAGTATCGATGGCCGGCGGCTGACGCGATCGTGTCAAGCCAGCCGAACAAATGGTATGGTCATGACCCGAACTTGAGTAGGCTTTTTCGAACATGCGATTTCTTGGGGTAAGAGTCGGGCGAAGTCAGGGGGAGGAAACATCATGGATTTTTCAATGTCGGAGCGGCAAAAATACTGGCGCGAGCGCGTTATCGCCTTCATGGACGCGCATGTCTATCCGGCGGTCGAGACCTACGCGCTGCAGAACGCCGAAGGCGAGCGCTGGAAAGTCATCCCGATCGTCGAACAGTTGAAGGCCAAGGCCAAAGCCGAGGGCCTCTGGAATCTATTCCTCCCTCCCGCGTCCGATCACGACGAAGGCGATTATCGCGGCGCCGGACTGACGAACCTCGACTATGCCCTGTGCGCCGAGCAAATGGGCCGCGTCGCCTGGGCATCGGAAGTCTTCAATTGCTCGGCGCCCGACACCGGCAATATGGAAGTTCTGCATCGTTACGGATCGGCGGAGCAAAAGGCCAAATGGCTGCGACCGCTGCTTGCCGGCGAGGTTCGCTCGGCGTTTCTCATGACCGAACCGGCGGTTGCTTCTTCCGACGCCACCAATATCGAAACCTCGATCGTTCGCGACGGCGACGACTATGTGATCAACGGCCGCAAATGGTGGTCGTCGGGGGTCGGCGATCCGCGCTGCAAAATCGCCATCGTGATGGGAAAGACCGACCCGACCCGTGCCAGGTACGAACAGCAATCGCAGATCCTCGTCCCGCTCGAGGCGCCGGGCGTCAAAGTCGTGCGCATGCTGCCCGTCTTCGGCTACGACGAGGCTCCGCATGGGCACGCCGACGTCATTCTCGACAACGTTCGCGTACCGGTCGGCAATCTCATTCTTGGCGAGGGCCGCGGTTTCCAGATCGCGCAGGGGCGGCTCGGTCCGGGGCGTATCCACCATTGCATGCGCATCCTGGGGGCGGCCGAAGTCGCACTGGAGAAAATGACCAGGCGCCTTCTCTCCCGCGTCGCCTTTGGCAAAAAAATCGCCGAACACTCCGTCTGGGAGCAGCGTATTGCGGAGGCGCGCATCGACGTTGAGATGACGCGCTTACTCTGTCTCAAAGCCGCCGACATGATGGACAAGGTCGGCAGCAAGACGGCGCAGCTTGAAATCGCCATGATCAAAGTGGCGGCGCCGCGCGTCGCCTTGCGCGTGATCGATGACGCGATCCAGGCGTATGGCGGCATGGGCGTGACCAGCGACGCCGGGCTGGCGCACGCTTACGCGCATATCCGCTCGCTCAGGCTTGCCGACGGTCCGGACGAAGTCCATTGCCGGACGATCGCGCGCCTCGAAATGCGCAAATATACCAACACGCGAGTGTGAGAAAGCGGGTATCAACGCGCTTCGACGAACAAGCGCTTGAGGTCGTTCTTCAGGATTTTGCCGTTGGGATTGCGCGGCAGCATGTCGGCAGAAAAGAGTATCTTCACCGGCACCTTGAACGCGGCGATCCGTTCGGCAACGAAGGCCCGCAGTTCGTCTTCGCTCGCCCGCGTTCCCCGTTTGAGCGTGACCACCGCGCCAGGCTCTTCGCCAAGGGAATGATGCGGGATGGCGACGACGGCGGCGTCGATGATTGCCGGATGTTCGAAGAGAGTATTCTCCACTTCGACGCAATAGATGTTTTCGCCGCCACGGATCAGCATATCCTTCGCCCGATCCAGGATGTAGCAGAAGCCTTCTTCATCGAGCCGGGCGATATCGCCGGTGCGCAGCCATCCCGCGATGAAGGTCGCGGCGGTGGCGGCGGGGTTGCCCCAATAGCCTCTCACGACGTTGGGACCCTTGACCCACAGTTCGCCGATGCCGCCGACCGGCAATTCCTTGCCGTCCGCGTCCACGATCTTCATGTCGCCGACCGGCAGCGCCGGACCGCTGCTGTCCGGCCGCAATTCATAATCCTCACCTTGGTGCGCCGTGAATGTACCCGAAGTTTCCGTCATCCCCCAGGCGAGCGCAGGCGCCGCTTTGGGGAATTTTTCCTTCAATTTCCGCACCAATTCGGGAGCTGCCGGCGCACCGCCATAGGCGATGCTTTCCAGCGAGGACAGATCATAGTTTCCCAACGCCGGATGTTCGAGCAATTGCCAGGCGATCGTCGGCACACCGCCGGTGACCGTGATGCGCTCGCGTTCGATGAGCTGCATGGCCAGTTCCGCATCCCATTTGTGCATGAAAACGAGTTTGCCGCCTGCAGCGAGCAGCGGAATCATCACCGCTTGGCAGCCGGTAGTGTGAAACAGCGGGATCGCCAGCAGAGCTGACTTTTGTGGCGCATTGAGATCAAGTGTGGGCACCTCTTCGCCGCGCCGCAGGCAGCTTCGCGCTTGCGAATAGGGCCTGGCCATGACAGCCGAACAGCAATTGCGGTGCGTTCCGATGGCTCCTTTCGGCTTGCCCGTCGTGCCGGAGGTGTAAAGGATCGTGGCATCGTCGTCAGGATCGAGCGGCACTTTTGGCAGCGGCCGGTCCGGCAAAAGATGCCAGGAATTGACCTCGCCGATGATGGATTCGAGCTTGGCGACTTTCGGATGCGCCACCTGCTCGTTGTCGCGGCTGACGAAAACCCGCTCAAGCGCTGGACAATTGTGCAGATGTTCAAAAAGCCGCTCGAGCCTTTCGCGATCGACGATTGCGATTTTCGCGCCCGAATCGACGAGCCCATATTCGAGTTCCGGCCCGGTCCACCAGGCATTGAGCAACGTCGCCACGCCGCCCGCGAGCAGACAGCCAAAGAGGGCGACGGGCCATTCCGGGACGTTGCGCATGGCGATTGCGACGCGATCGCCTTTGCCAATTCCGGCCTGTTGCAGAGCCTCGGCGACGGCGAGCGCGGCGCGCGCGAAGCCCTGGTAGCTCGCGCGTTCGTCGCGATACACGACGAACGTCCTGCCGCCATAAGCTCGACCCAAAACAAATAATTCGCGCATGGTCGGCGGCGCGTTCTTCCAGACGCGCGTGCGAACGCCGCGAATGTCGCGCTCTTCGATCTCGAACGGCGCGCCCGGACCGGTCAGCGCCGCATTGGCTTGCGCAAGCGAAATGGCCGGGAAAATCTTCGCTCCCGCCATGTCTTCCCCCTTAAGCAGCCGCCTTCTACGGCAAACTTCCAAGCCCGAAGATCAATAATTCTGCAACCGGGCGAGACGGTCGGCGTGGAAGCCGGCGTCGCCAAAAAGCTCCTGGCCGACGCGCGCGCGCTTCATGAAGAAGCCGATGTCGAATTCGTCAGTCATGCCGATGCCGCCATGCATCTGGACGGCCTCCCCAACCGCAAGCGTTGCGCTCGCGCCCGCACGCGCCTTGGCCACCGAAACGACCATGGGCGCACGTTGGAAATCGGTGTCGAGCATCTGCAGCGCCTTCAAGACCGCGGCCTGCGTGATTTCGAGCTCGGTGAAGACATGTGCGGCGCGATGCTGCAAGGCTTGGAACGAGCCGATCGGCTGACCGAACTGCTTGCGTTCCTTGAGGTAAGCGAGCGTGCGTCCGAAAGCCTCCTCGCCCAATCCGGCAAGTTCGGCGGCGACGGCCGCGCGGCCGACATTGAGCGCGGCTTCGAGAAGCGGCCAGCCATGATCGACCTCGCCGATCACGGCATCGGCGTCGACCTCGACGCGAGCGAACCGGATGCGCGCGGCATTATGGGCATCGACCATGATCGTCCGCTCGATTTCGATGCCCTTCGCCTTGGAATCCACAAGAAAGAGCGTGACACCGTCGGTTTCGCCCGGCGCGCCGGCGCTGCGCGCCGCGACGATGAAAAGATCGGCGACATGCCCGTCGACGACAAAACATTTGTCGCCGCTGAGCGCGAAGCCATTGCCGCTGCGTTCGGCCCTGAGCGCGGTCGCGCTTGGTGCATGTTTTTTGCGCTCGTCGACCGCCAGCGCCACAAGAACATCGCCGGCAGCGAGTTTCGGCAAGAGTTCGCTATTGCGGGCGCTATTGCCGTCGCGCAAGAACGTCGTCGCGCCGACGAGCGCCGTCGATAGAAACGGCGAGGGCGTCAGATTGCGGCCGATTTCCTCCATGATCACGCCGGCTTCGACATAGCCGAGGCCGGAGCCGCCCAGAGCCTCGGGCACGAGGATGCCGCAAAACCCCATTTCAGCAAAAGCCTTCCAAAGCTCGCGGGAAAATCCGCCCGGATCGCGCGCGTCGCGCAGTTTGCGCAAATGCGAGACCGGACCCTTGGCGGCGAGAAAGGCCCGCGCGTTGTCCCGCACCATGATCTGTTCTTCGTTGAGAATGAGCGCCATCGTCGGCTCCGCAATCACGCGCCGGGCAGTTCCAGGATACGCTTGGCAATCACGTTCAGCTGCACTTCGTTAGTCCCGCCTTCGATCGAATTGCCCTTGGTCCGCAGCCAGCCGCGGGCCCACTCCCCGTTCCCGGAGCGTTCGCTCTCCCATTCGAGCGCATCCGAGCCCCCGGCGGACATCACGAGCTCATGACGGCGTTTGTTCAATTCGGCGCCATAATATTTGAGCATGGACGAAATGGCCGGGTTCGCCTGTTTGGCCTGCAAAAGGTCGCCCGTGCGCTCCAGAGCCAGCTGAAACGCGAAAGCGTCGATCTCGAACCGCGCAATATCGGCGCGCAAACACGCATCCGCCAGGATGCCGGCCTCCGTTCCCAGGGATTCGGCGGCAATCTGTCCGAGCGGGCGCCCTGCCGTCAGCCCGATGGCGCTGATCATCTCGCGTTCATGGGTCAACAGATATTTAGCGACCTCCCAGCCTTTATTGATTTCGCCGACCACATGCCCTTTGGGAACCCGCACGTCGTCGAAGAATGTCTCGCAGAAGGGCGACTTTCCGGAAATCAGCAGGATCGGCTTCGTGGACACCCCCGGCGCCTTCATATCGAAGAGGATGAAGCTGATGCCTAGGTGCTTTGGCGCCGCGGGATCGGTTCGTACCAGACAAAAGATCCAATCGGCCTTGTCGGCATAGCTCGTCCAAGTCTTTTGACCGTTGACGAGAAAATGATCGCCCCTGTCCTCTGCCCGCGTCGCCAGCGAAGCAAGATCGGATCCAGCGTTTGGTTCCGAATAGCCTTGGCACCAGCGAATTTCACCGCGCGCGATCTGCGGGAGATATTCGCGCTTCTGCGCGGCGGTTCCGTATTTGAACAACGCCGGACCGAGCATCCAGATGCCGAACGAATCGAGCGGAGAACGGCAGCCGAGCTTGCGCATTTCGGCACGCAGGATCTTGCCCTCCTCGCGCGAGAGGCCACCGCCGCCATAGTCTGTCGGCCATTCCGGCACGGTCCAGCCGCGTGCGACCATCCGTTCGAGCCAAAGACGCTGGCCCGCGGACTTGAACATCGCATCGCGCCCGCCCCAGCAGCGGTCTTCATCGACCTCGAGCGGGAGCCGCATGTCGGGCGGGCAATTGGCCTTAAGCCAGGCGCGCGTTTCATTGCGGAATTTTTCGAGATCGGACATCAGCGGGTTCTCCTTCCGCGCGGTTTGCGCCGTTGCGGGCTCCTGCCGATCAGGTAATGGTGGCGCCGCCATCGACGACGATGGTTTGTCCCGTTATGAAGCTTCCCGCCAGCGACGCCAAGAGGATCGCAACTCCGGCGATCTCATCCGGCTCGCCGATGCGGCCGAGCGGTGTGCGCGCGGTCGATCGTTTCAGGGTATCCGGATTTTCCCAGAGCGCGCGCGCAAAATCGGTTCGAACGAGGCCGGGGGCAATACAATTGATCCGGACATTATGCGGTCCGAGCTCGACGGCGAGATTGCGCGCGAGCTGAAAATCCGCCGCCTTGGAGATGCAATAGGCGCCGATGACCGGGCTGCCTTTGAAACCCCCGACCGAAGAAACGATAATGATCGAGCCCTCTTTGCGGGCGATCATTTGCGGCGCCACGAGGCTGATCAGCCAATGATTGGCGAGGATGTTATTGTCGAGGATCTTGCGGAATTGCTCGTCAGTGATCGTATGCATCGGCCCGTAATGGGGATTGGAGGCGGCGTTGCAGACGAGGACGTGGATTTGGCCGAAAACCCGCATCGTCTCCTCGACGAGATGCTTAAGCTGTTCTTTCGAAGAAATATTCGCCGCTATGGCAATGGCGCGGCCGTCGCCAAACTTCGCATTGATTGCCGTCGCCGTCTCTCGGCAGGGTTCGACGTTGCGTGCGGAGACGACGACCTTTGCCCCCTGCTCGGCCATCTGCTCGACAATTGCGCGGCCGATGCCCCGCGACGATCCGGTGACCACTGCTACCTTGCCACTAAGGTCGAATAGCGACACGAAAGTTTCTTCCCCCGTCGCATATTATGTATCTTGCGCGACAGCTTATTCGGGCCTCAGACGAAAGCAACCCGGCAAGCTGAAGAGGAACGAGCGATGGCCGCCATCAATTCCGTGACCGATCTGACCCGCGAAGGTGATATCGCCGTGCTCACGATCAATTCGCCGCCGGTCAATGCCCTTTCGGCGGATGTGCGCAACGGCCTCCGCGACGGCGTCGAGCAAGCCGCGGCGGACCCCGCCGTCAAAGCCATCGTGTTGATTTGCGCCGGCCGCACCTTCATCGCCGGCGCGGATATTGCCGAATTCGGCAAGGCCACCGGCGGCGCATCCCTGCCCGAACTCCAAGCCGCGCTCGAAGGCGGTCCCAAGCCGGTCATCGCCGCCATGCACGGCACGGCTTTGGGCGGCGGTTTCGAAACCGCCCTCATGTGCCATTATCGCGTCGCGGTGCCATCGGCGAAATTCGGCTTTCCCGAGATCAAGCTCGGCCTCATTCCCGGCGGCGGCGGGACGCAGCGGCTGCCCCGCTTGAGCGGGGTCGAGAACGCGCTCGAAGTCATCCTCTCGGGCGCCCCGTTCGGCGCCAAGCAGGCCCTGGAGTGGGGTGTCGTCGATACGCTGGTCGAGGAAGGAAAATTGCGGGAAGGCGCGCTGGCCTTCGCTCGCAAAGTCATCGACACGCACATGCCTTTGCGCAAGATCCGCGACCGCAACGACAAAATCGAAACGGCGCGCGGCCGACCGGAGATTTTCAACAAAGTCCGCCGCGAGTATGCCCGCAAATACCGTGGTTTCGAAGCCTGGCAGGCCGCCTTGCGCACCGTGCAGGCCGCGGTTGACCTGCCCTTCGACGAGGGCATGAAGCTCGAGCGGCAAACGTTTCTCAACCTCATCCCGACGCCGCAATCGCGCGCCCAGCGCTATGTGTTCTTTGCCGAACGGAAGGTGTGGAAAATCGCCGACGTGCCGGACGACACGCCGACCTTACCGATCAAGAAAGTGGGCGTTATCGGCGCCGGCACGATGGGCGGCGGCATATCGATGAATTTTCTCAACGCCGGAATTCCGGTGACGATCGTCGAAACGGCGCGGGACGCGCTCGATCGCGGCCTCGCCACGATCCGCCGCAACTACGACAACACCGCCAAGAAAGGCCGGCTGACGCAGGCCGACGTCGAAACGCGGATGGGGCTTCTCAGCCACAGCTTGAACCTCGAAACGGTTTCCGACTGTGATCTCGTGATCGAAGCGGTCTACGAGAATATGGAGATCAAGAAGGACATCTTCCGCAGGCTCGACAGGATTGCCAAGCAAGGTGCGATCCTCGCCTCCAATACGTCCTACCTCAACATCGACGAGATTGCGTCGGTCACGAGCCGACCGGACCACGTTCTCGGCATGCACTTCTTCTCGCCGGCGAACGTCATGCGGCTGCTCGAGGTCGTGCGCGGCGAGAAGACGGCCAGGCCGGTGATTGCCACGGTGATGCAGCTGGCCAGGAAGATCGGCAAGATCGGCGTGCTCGTCGGCGTGTGCCACGGCTTCGTCGGCAATCGCATGCTGGCGCAGCGCCAGCGCGAAGCCAGAAAGCTCATCCTCGAGGGTGCCATGCCCTGGGACGTCGATCGCGTGATCTACGATTTCGGCCTTCCCATGGGCCCCTTTGCCATGAGCGATCTCGCCGGCCTCGACATCGGCTGGTCGAAGGAGACGAGCACATCCTCGACCATCGTCGAAATCCTTTGCGAGATGGACCGGCGCGGCCAAAAAACCGGCGCCGGCTTTTATGACTATGACGAGTCGCGCCATGCGAAGCCTTCGCCTCTGGTCGAAAAGATCATCCTCGACTTTGCCGCCAAGAAGGGCATCAACCGCCGCACGATCCCGGACGACGAAATCCTCGACCGCTGCACCTATCCGATGATCAACGAAGGCGCCAAGATCCTCGAAGAAGGCAAGGCGCAGCGTGCCTCCGACATCGATATCGTCTGGGTCAACGGCTATGGCTGGCCGGTCTATCGCGGCGGACCGATGTTCTATGCCGATCTGATCGGTCCCGAAAAGATTCTCGCCAAGCTGAAGGAATTCGAGGCGACGATGGGCGAGGCCTTCAAGCCGGCTCCTCTGCTCGAAAGGCTTGTTGCGGAACAGAAGCAGTTCCAGGATCTTTAGCGGCCGGCGCTACGGGACTCAATTGACATGGGAGCGGAGATTTCTTGCTTGCATCAGTAAGAATAGGAAATTCCGATGCGCATCACCTCCAAAGGCCAGGTCACCATTCCCATCGCGATCCGCGAGAAGGCCGGCCTGATGCCGAACACCGAGGTCGATTTCGAATTCGACGGTCAGGATGTCCGCATTGGTCGTGCGCGGAGCAGCAATGGCCGGCGAAGGAAAAAGCCCACGCGGGGGGAACAGCTGATCCAGCACATGCGTGGACACGGTGGCGACGTGCCAATGACCACCGACGAGATCATGGCGCTCACGCGCGGTGAGTAGCGTTCTCGTCGACAGCAACGTTCTTCTCGACGTTTTGGGAGGTGATGGAGCCTGGACGGCATGGTCTGCGGGTGCGCTCGCGAGCGCCGCTGAAACGAGCCGCATCGTCATCAATCCCTTAATCTATGCCGAGGTCTCCGTGCGCTATTCGCGTATTGAGGACCTTAAAGCGGCGCTACGGCCGGACCTGTTCGCGCGCGAACCGATCCCCTATCGAGCAGCCTTCCTCGCCGCGAAGGTTTATGTGCTCTATCGGCGCCGCGGCGGCTCGCGACCCTCCCCGCTTCCCGACTTCTTCATCGGCGCGCATGCCGCCGGCGCAAATTTTCGGCTTTTGACGCGCGATCCGGGCCGATATCGGACATATTTTCCCAATCTCGTTCTCATCACGCCCTGACCAAGCTTACATCGTCCCCCGGTCTCCGGATTACCGCACTCGTTCCGCGACGCCTCAATGAGGTTCGCCGCCGCGATAATCATCCCGCCTAAAACATGAGCAATAACGGCCGGACACTGAGTGCTTATGCCCTCCCCTCGCCCGTTTGAGTTGGCGCAAAGATTGCTACAAATGTGCTACTGCCATTGATGCGGCAGGCATTTCGAGTGTGGGCTCGAATGGGCCGGGGACCGACATGTTCGACGAGATGAGGGGCAGCGAGGGCGCGGTGCGGCCGGCCTACGCCGAACTGTCGCACTGGCTGGGCGAGATCCCGCCCGACGTGCTCGACTTCCGCCGGCGCGAGGCGGAGCTGTTCTTCCGCCGCATCGGCATCACCTTTGCGGTCTATGGCGACCCCGAGGCGCAGGAGCGCCTCATCCCCTTCGACGTCATTCCGCGCATCCTCTCGGCGACGGAATGGCAAACCCTGCAACGCGGCCTGGAGCAACGCGTCAAAGCCATCAACGCCTACATCAAGGACGTTTATGGCCGCCGCGAGATTCTAAGAGCGCAGATCGTGCCGGAGGACCTCGTCTTTCAAAATCCGGTTTTCCGCCCGGAGATGAACGGGCAAAAGGTGCCTCACGACATCTATGTCCATGTCGCGGGCATCGATATCGTGCGCGTGGACGCCGAGAACTTCTACGTGCTCGAGGACAATGCGCGTACGCCCTCCGGCGTGTCCTACATGCTGGAAAACCGCGAGATCATGCTGCGGCTCTTTCCCGAGCTGTTCTCGCGCTACCGCGTTGCGCCGGTCGAAAACTATCCGGACGAACTCTTGGCGACGCTCAAATCGATCGCGCCGCCGACCGCCTCCGCCGAACCGACCGTCGTGCTGCTCACGCCCGGGGTCCACAATTCCGCCTATTACGAGCATTCGTTCCTGGCCGACAAGCTCGGCGTCGAATTGGTCGAGGGCCGCGACCTCGTCGTGAAGGGCGATATCGTCTCCATGCGCACGACCGAAGGCCTCAAGCGCGTCGACGTGATCTATCGCCGCATCGACGACGATTTCCTTGATCCCCTGGTGTTCCGGCCCGACAGCGCGCTCGGCGTGCCCGGCCTGATGTCGGCCTATCAAGCGGGTAACGTCACGCTGGCCAATGCAGTCGGCACCGGGATCGCCGACGACAAGGCGGTCTACAGCTACATGCCCGAAATCGTGAAATTCTATCTTGGCGAGGCGCCGCTCTTGAAGAACGTGCCGACCTGGCGTTGCCGAGAAAGCGAGCATCTCAGCTATGTGCTCGACCACATCGAGGAACTGGTGGTGAAGGAAGTGCACGGCTCCGGCGGCTACGGCATGCTGATCGGCCCGAAGTCGGATAAGGCCGCAATCGCCGCGTTCCGCGCCAAGCTCAAATCCGATCCGAAGAACTTCATCGCCCAGCCGACGCTCGCGCTCTCGACCTGCCCGACCTGCGTCGAGGAGGGCATTGCCCCGCGCCACGTCGACCTGCGCCCCTTCGTGCTCTCAGGCAGCGATCGCATCCGCATCGTGCCCGGCGGCCTCACGCGCGTCGCCCTGAAGAAGGGCTCGCTCGTGGTCAATTCGAGCCAGGGCGGCGGCACCAAGGATACCTGGGTGTTGGACGGATGAAGAGGATGCATCTGTCATTCCGGGGCGCCGCGAAGCGGCGAGCCCGGAATCCATACTCCCAGACCGGGGGTTATGGATTCCGGGCCCGGCCCTTCGGGCCGTCCCGGAATGACTGGTTGGATTAGTCGCTGATGCTCTCGCGCACCGCCGATAACCTTTACTGGCTCGCCCGCTACGTCGAGCGCGCGGAATATCTGGCGCGCATCCTCGACACGACCTACCGGCTCACGGCGCTGCCGCTCGCTTACGTCGGCGCGTCAAACGAATGGGAATCTGCGGTCGCCACGGCCGGCTGCGCCGGCGCCTTCTTCGCGGCCTATTCGGAAGCAAATGAGGAGACCGTCACCGAATTCCTCGCCTTCTCGACCAGCAACCCCTCCTCGATCCGCAACTGCTTCGAGACTGCGCGCGTGAACGCGCGTGCGGTGCGCACCGCACTCACCACAGAGATGTGGGACACCATCAACAGCGCCTGGCTCGAGCTCAAGAAGTGGGGCAATGGTCCGCGCTCGCGTGAGGAGTTCGCACGGTTCCTGCGCTGGGTGCAGGAATCCTCACTACGTTTCGACGGCTCGGCCTATCGCACCATGCTGCGCAACGACGCCTACTGGTTCTCGCGTCTCGGCGTTTTTATCGAACGCGCGGACAACACCGCGCGCATCCTCGATGTCAAGTATCACCTGCTGCTGCCGGCGCACGAGACAGTCGGCGGTCCACTCGATTACTTTCAGTGGGCCGCGATTCTACGCTCGGTGTCGGCGCTCACCGCCTATCACTGGGTCTATCGCGAAAACGTCAAACCGTGGCTCGTCGCCGATCTGCTCATGCTGAGGGACGAAATGCCGCGCTCGCTCGCCAGCTGCTATGAGAACCTCGTGCAGAATCTCGACCGCATCGCCAACGCTTACGGCCGCCAGGGAAATGCCCAGCGGCAGGCGCGCGCCGTCCGTGCGCGACTGCAAAACAGCCGCATCGAGGAAATCTTTCAGAGCGGATTGCACGAATTCATCGACGATTTCGTCGAGGACAATAATCGGCTGGGAACCGCTATTGCGCAGCAATATCTGCAGTAGAGATGACGGATGACGGAGGACAGAAGGGCATCGAGTCCTCTATGATCCGTCATCCGTCATCCGTCATCCGTCATCCGTCATCCGTCCTCTGTCATCTGCATGCGCATCCGCATCGCCCACAACACGGTCCACCGCTACGACCCGCCGGCCGTGGCCGTGATCCAAGTGCTGCGGCTTACCCCGCGCAACCACGAAGGCCAGTATGTGCTCGGCTGGCGCATCGACGTCTCCGCCGACGTGCGGCTCAACGCGCATGAGGACGCCTTCGGCAACCTCACCCACGTCTTCACCGCCGATGGTCCATTCGAGGAGCTGAGCGTCAAGGTCGACGGTGAGGTCGAGACGCAGAACACGGACGGGGTGGTGCGCGGCGCCGTCGAGCGGTTCCCGCCGAGCCTGTTCCTGCGCGATACGTCGTTGACGCAGGCCGACCTGGCGATCCGCGATTTTGCTCAGGATATTCGCACGGCGAACAGTGGCGATGCTCTCGCCGAACTTCACGCGCTTCTGCATCGGCTGCACGATGAAATGATCCGCGAAAGTGACCCGCTGCACGCTGCGGCGACGGCCGCGGAAGCCTTTGCGCGCAAGCGCGGCGTTACCGGCGACTTGACGCACATCTTCATCGGCGCGGCGCGCAGCTTGCGTATCCCAGCCCGTTATGTCGCCGGTTATTTTTGCGCCGACGGCACCGTCGAGCAGGACAGTGGTCACGCCTGGGCGGAGGCCTTTGTGCCCGATCTCGGCTGGGTCGGCTTCGACCCGGCAAACTGCGTCTGCCCGACCGACGCGTATGTTCGCGTCGCCATTGGGCTCGATGCCCTGGGCGCCGCCCCGGTGCGCGGCACGCGCTACGGCGTGGGCGATGAGACCTTGGCGGTTGCGATCAAAGTCGATCAGTGAGCGTAGCGGGCGGTGCTGTCCCGCCCCGCGAAGCGGGGCAGGACGAAGAGGAGCGCAGCCGCGCCATTGCCGCAAACGCAAAGCTGCCGCTATAAAGATTGTACTCCGGGAGGTGGCGAATCGATGACCTATTGCTGCGGAATTCTCGTTCGCGAGGGGCTCGTGATGTTCGCCGACACGCGCACCAATGCCGGCGTCGACAACATCGCGACCTTCCGCAAGCTGCACGTCTTCAAGGACCCCGGAAAGCGCATCATGACGATTGCTTCATCGGGGAATCTTTCCATCAGCCAATCGGTGATGAGCATACTGACCGAAGGGTTCGACAATCCCGAAACCGGCGAGCGCGAAACGCTGATGAACGCCCCCACCATGTTCCAGGCCGCCCGGCGCGTCGGACATGTCATCCGCACCATCCACGCTAGCGAAGGCAAGGCGCTCGAGGCCTCGGATGTGAGGTTCGACGTCTCTTTCCTGTTCGGCGGTCAGATCGCGGGCGAACGCATGCGGCTGTTTATGGTCTATTGCGCCGGCAATTTCATCGAATCCACCACCGACACGCCGTATCTCCAGATCGGCGAGCTCAAATACGGCAAGCCGGTCCTCGACCGCGCGGTGACCTACGGGATGGATCTTTACGATGCGTTGAAGGTGGGTCTCGTTTCCATCGACTCGACCATGCGCTCGAATCTGAGCGTCGGCTTGCCGATCGATCTCGTGGTCGTGCGGCGCGACATCTGCGATTCCGAGCTGATCTACCGCATCGAGCCGGGGGAACCTTATTTCACCGACCTGCGCGAGCGCTGGTCGGCCGCCTTGCGCGCCGCCCACATCGCCATCCCCCGCCCGCCCTACAGCAACAGGCGGTGAGCGGCCGCAAGCGGCGGAACCAGCCGAAAAGGCCGCAACCGCCCAGCGAAGCGCGTCGGCAGGCTCAATCGACCGTTAAGCGCAGCCGCCGAAATTTACGCCGTGTTAACTTCCCCAACGAATTCAGGGTCGCCAAGCGCGGCAATAGCTCCCACGGGTGAACTGCAAGCGAATTGCAATCTTTTTCGCCCTATGGTCGAGGCGAACAAGAAAGCCGCCAAAGGTGGGGAGCGTGGTGACTTCGGCGCGGCCGCGAATCGCCGAGGAATGCAAACGGTCGCGCTGGGACCAAGCGCGCCTGAGCCTGCTCGTGCCGATCGGCGTGATCATCGCCGTGGCGATCGTTTGCCTCGTCGTTGCTATGCTGACCTCTGTACGGCGGGCGGATGAGGTATCGCTCAATCGCGAACAGCAACTGATCCAGCAAGCGATCGCGGATCGGAGCGCGCGCGTATTGCGCGAGGTTCAGAGCGTCGCCACGACGCCAGGCGCGACGCAGGCAATTCGCGTCAACTACGATCCGCAATGGGTGGAGCGCCAGATCGGAAAATGGCTGCAGGCCTACTTTGACCATGACCTGGTGATGGTCGTCGACGGTTTCGACCAGGTCGAATACGCGCGCTCCCGCTCCGCCGGCGATCCCGGCGCGATCGACCTGCCGATGAAACTTGCGAGCCTCGATCTTCTGCGTGGGCGGCTTAGCGCCCTGCCCAGCAGTGCCATCCCCGTCATCGCCGCGCAGGATCCCCTAAAACCCGGCCGGTCCACGGCCCTGATCCAACGTTTCATGGACCGGCCGGCGATCGTCGCGGCGGTGGCGATCGGCTCCGACAGCGATCTTGCCCTCGGCAACGAGAGCGCGCCGATCGTAGTCTCCGTCAAATATATCGACGACGACATGCTGCGCGAGATCGGCGAGCGGCTGCAACTGCCCGGCCTGCACAACATCGACGATCCGGCGCAGACCCTCGACAAGCCAGTCACCGTGATTGCCGACGCCCAAGGCGGCGCGATCGCGCGCTTTGCCTTTACGCCGACGAGACCCGGCCGCCAGATCGTGGGGAGCGTGCTCCCCTTCATTGCCGTGGCGATTGCCGGTTTCGCGCTGCTCGTCGGCCTGGTGATGCGCCACATGCGGCGCACGGCGAAGGCGATCGCCGCCGGCGAGACGCAGCTGCGGCACCTCGCCCTGCACGATCCGGTTTGCGGGCTGCCCAACCGCATCTATTTCGGCGAACGGCTCGAGACCGTGATCGGCGAGGTGCGTCGCGGCGGCCCCTCGGCGGCCGTGTTCTACATCGATCTCGATCACTTCAAGGATGTCAACGATACGCTCGGGCACCATATCGGCGACGAGCTCATTCTCAACGTGACGCAGCGCTTGAGCCGAGTCATGCGCGGCGACGATCTGGTCGCCCGCCTCGGCGGCGACGAGTTCGCCATCATCACCATCTGCGCCTCCGATTCCTATTCGCTGCAAGCGATCGCCGGACGCATCATCTCCGGCGTCTGCGCGCCCTATTCGATCAACGCGCACAACATCATCATCGGCGCCTCGATCGGCATCGCCGTGATCGACCGCCGCGCAGGCGACGCCGGCGACATCTTGCGTTACGCCGACATGGCGCTCTACCGCGCCAAGAACGAGGGCCGCAACCGCGCCTGCATCTATGATGCGGCGATGGACGCCGACCTCTCGCAGCGCAAGCTGTTGGAAGGCGATCTGCTGCATGCGATCAAGAACGACGGCCTGCATGCCGCCTATCAGCCGATCGTCAATGCCAGCGGCGAAACTATGGTCGGCGTCGAAGCGCTGGCGCGCTGGACCCATCCGACGGCCGGAATCATCTCGCCGGTGGATTTCATTCCGATCGCCGAGCATTCCGGTCTCATCATCGAGCTCGGCGAGTGGATGCTGCGCCGCGCCTGCCTCGACGGCAGGGATTGGCCGCGATTGACCGTCGCCGTCAACGTCTCGCCGCTGCAGTTCCGCCGCTCGGACTTCGTCGACCTGGTCGAGCGCATCCTCGACGAGACCGATTTCGACGCCAACCGCCTGGAACTGGAGCTCACCGAGAGTACGCTCCTTGGCAACATGGAAACCGCGGAACTGTCGATGCTGCGCCTCAAAGCCATCGGCGTGCGCTTTGCGCTCGACGATTTCGGCACCGGCTATTCGAGCCTGCTCTATCTGCGGCGCTTCCCGTTCGACAAGCTCAAGATCGACTCGAGTTTCGTGCGCAGCATCGAGACGGCGCCCGACGCCGCGGCCATCGTCCACGCCGTCGTCAGCCTCGGCCGCGGGCTCGGCATGAGGGTGACCGCCGAGGGCGTGGAGAATGCCGAGCAGCATTTGTTCCTGCGCGCCGCCGGCGTGCATTCGATGCAAGGCTACCGCTTCGGCCGGCCGGGCCCCGCAGCCGACATCGGCTCGCGCCTGGCTTCGCCCGACGACTACCGCGTCGGCAATCCCGATGAGGAAATTGCGCTAGCGAGTTGAGACCCCTCACCGCCATTCCGGGGCGCGCGAAGCGCGAGCCTGGAATCCATACCCACTGTCGTTTGAGTAATTGGCTCGGCCCTTTCGAACCTCCATCCGTGATTATGGGTGCCGGACAGCCGCTGGCACGGCTTCCGGAATGACGGGTCGAAGGGATTGCGGCGAAGCAGCGGGTTCGTCACTCTATCCTCCTCGTACCCATGACAGGAGGCGCCGATGGCCGCGCAGAAAATCGCATTGGTGACGGGGGCCGGCAGCGGGGTCGGCAGGGCCGCCGCGCTGGCGCTTTCGCGCGAGGGATATGCGGTGGTGCTCGCCGGCCGGCGCCTGGATAAGCTCGAAGCGGTGGTAAAAGAAGCGAACGGAACCACCCTCGTCGTGCCGACCGACGTCAAAGAGCCGGCCGCGATCCGCGCCCTGTTCGCCAAGACCAAAGAAGCCTTCGGCCGGCTCGACCTCCTGTTCAACAATGCCGGCGTCGCCATGCGGAGCATGCCCATCGAACAAGTGCCGCTGGAGCGGTGGCAGGCCGTGGTCGCCACCAATCTTACCGGACTGTTTCTTTGCACGCAGGAAGCGATCAAAATCATGAAAGCGCAAAACCCCGGCGGCGGCCGCATCATCAACAACGGCTCGATCTCCGCGCACGCGCCGCGCCCCGGCACGGCTGCGTACACTGCGACCAAACACGCCGTCACCGGGCTGACCAAGCAGACCGCGCTCGATTGCCGCGCCTACGACATCTGCTGCGGCCAGATCGACATCGGCAATGCCGCCACGGCGCTCACCGAGAAGATGGTCGAAGGCATGCTGCAGGCCGACGGACGCACCATGCCGGAAGCGCGCATGAACGCCGACGATGTCGGCCGCGCCGTGGTCTACATGGCGAGCCTGCCGCTTGACGCCAATGTGCTGTTCATGACGGTGATGGCGAACAAGATGCCGTTCGTCGGCAGGGGATAAAGCATGATCCCGAAAAGTGGATTCCGGTTTTCGGATAAGGTCATGCTCAATCAAAGTACCGATCTCGGTCCGGCCTTAGCCGATCTTCGTCACCGTGATCCTCGTGCCCGCGCGCACCCTGGCCAGGGTCTTCACATCGCCGAGCGCCTTCGCCCAAATGTTGCAGGGGCTGGCGAGCCGCGTCTCGTCGCCTTTCGAAATCGGCGTGCGGCCGAAGCCGATGGCGATGGCATGGCCGTCCGACCAATAGGCAATCTCGCCGGGCGTGACCACCGCGCGGGCGTCCTTCTCGCGCGCCACCTTCACAGGGATGTCGAAATAAACCTCCTCGCCCCAGGTCAGCGCCGAGCCGTTGATCGGCAGCGCCGCGGCGATCGCTTTGGCGGTCGGCGTGTCGAGGGTTTCCGCGTCGAGCGTCACCGAACCGAAATCGAAGTGAATGCGCATGGGCAACTCCCAGATTCTTCAATATGCCCCGCGAAGCGGGGAAGGGGCATAGGCGGCCTTCGGCCGCCGTGCTTCAGAATACGCCGACGTATCGGCCAGTTCGATGCCGGTAGGCTGTCAAAAATAGGAGCTGATGGCGTTCTAAGGCACGGCCGGCCAAAGTTGCGAAATTGGCTTACGTCGCGAGCGCGTAATCGTACCTCTTATGGCTTTTTCGAAACGTGCGTGCGCTTGTGCGCGTGCCGGTATTTGTGCGCGGGGCCTGATCGAATGCGGCGGCGGATAGGCATCGTTCCCGGTCACCGACGCGGTGTAATTGGTGCCGGTCCAGCAGCCGCCGCAACCACCGCAGCCAGCGCAGCCGCAGCCGCCGCAGGCCCCGGCCAGTCGTCCGCCGGGCCGGACGGTTTTCACGTCTTCGTTGTCGAAAACGTAGAATGTCGCCATGCTGACGCCAGAGATCTCCTCCTCGGCGAGAGTGATTTCGTGACTCATTGCGGGGTTCCGCGCCGTAATATCCGCCGCCGGCCCGCCGATTGCTGCGGATGCTCCGCTCGCCAGCGACAACGACAGCCCGGCGGCTCCCAACACCGGTAAGGCTTTGCTCCTACGCTTTTGCTTCGAAGGTTGCTTCGCGTGCGCCATGGTAGACTCTCCCATATTGGGCAAAGATTCGGCCAATCGATTGTATGATTAATGTAGTGGCACGCTTGCGCCTCGCCACTGGGCAAGTATCAAAAAAGTCAGAAGCTTACACTGATGCAGCAGCGAACCTAGGGCGGCCTCATGGGCATCAAGACCATCCTCAACGAGTTCGTTGCCTGCCTGCAGCTCGCGGCGCTGCCGCCCGGTGCGCTCGATCCGCGCTCGCGGCTGATCATGCTCTACGCCATGTGCGGCTTCGCCAATTTCGGCTCGCTCGGCATCATGATCGCCGGGCTTTCGACCATGTGCCCGGAAAAGCGCGACGAAGTGGTTTCGCTCGGATTGAAGTCGATCGTTTCGGGCACGCTGCCGACGTGTTTGCTCGGGGCAATTGTCGGCGTTTTGAGTTGAGACGACGGAGGACGGATGCGCAGGTCAAGCGAGAGAACCATCGCCTTGTTGCAGCGTGCCGGTGATTCGCCCCTCACTGGCGCGTGCGACAAGGTCCATCGGCGTAACGAGATACTCGAAAACCCATCCTGGAACATCGTTCTCAAGTCTAATGTGATAGTGGTTCTCAGTACAAATAACCTCCGCGACTGGACGTAAGCCGCTCTTGGTATTGACCAAGTTCGCATGCGTCGATTCGCCGACCAAGGCACTGTTGTCAAAGACCACGGTTCGCCGCGCCACAAGCGCTGCATGCGCCAGAAAATTCAACGCGCGGAAATACCGTGCGCGGATCCGGTCGTGCGGCACATCGTGTCCGCCCAGAGCCACGCGATTTTCGACACGGCGCACATTGATTTCAGGATCACTGGTAGCGACAAAGTAAAGCGCAACATCATAGCCAAGATCGTAGGCGCGAAGCATCACCTCGATCTTGCTTTGGTGCGACATGACCGTTTCAAAGCTGAAACTCATTCGCCGTTGCAGGCAGGTATCGCGCCTGAAGTCGGCAATCGCCTGCGCCTGTTGGCTGCGTTGTGGCTCCGGCAGGTCCAAATCCTGCGCTATCTCATCCGGATTGATGTAGGTGCCAAAATCAACGCCCGCGTCCAGTAGACTTTTCGTAAGGGTGCTTTTTCCTGATCCGTTCGGGCCGGCAATAACAAGAAGAAATGGCGCGTCGGTCAATCGGCGGCCTTGTCGAGGGCGGTTTTCGTTGCCGTCTCTGGCGCAACAGCTTCGTCGTCCTTGCGGACAAAAGTCACGGTGCCGGATGGGTGCAATTGCGCCAGCACGGACCGCGAGCGTTTCTGCTCGTAAGTCGTCACAGTACCGGTCACGACCGTCCCGCCGCGCTGCGAACGCTGCGCGGCCGCACGCGCGGCCTTGGCGCCCATAGCCGCCAACTCTTCTAGCGAAAGATCGATGACGCGCTTGGTCATGCGAAGCTCTATGTAACCGCCCAGACGGAAAAAATCCATCAGTTCAATAGAAAGACGCCATTCACTGCCCTGATTTCGGCCGGCTTGACCAGATCGCAATGCGCAACGCTCACCGAGTGCAGCGGTCCCTCAAGGGACTTTTGCCAAAACCCGAGAAACTTAAAAAGCGCCGGAAATGCCGGGCAGAGATCGTAGTCCTGCCAGACATAGGTTTGCAGCAACCACGGATGATCGGGCCGCCGATAGAGGATGTTGGCCGTGGTCAGTCCGTAGCCTTCGAGCTGCCGGCGAAAGTCTTGCGAAACCCAAGTCTCTTTCGAACCCATAGTGCCCTCCGTCCCATCACGGGAATTGTTCCGAGACTGGCCCTCCATTGCAAGCCTCAAAAATGAATAAGTTGTTTATTCTCAAGGCACTAGCAGCATTCTTGCGGGCGTGCTAACAGCGCGAACGCGGCTAACCCGACCGAGGTCTCCAGAACTCCTTGGGAGGATTTTTCTGTTGCGCGCCGCAAAATCTTTCGCGCCTGCGGAAATCGGCCCGAGTTAACCAATCGAAAAAGGGTTGTTGGCAGTCCCGCTTGATGAGTGCTAATAAATCTTCCGGCACCTCTTGTGGCAAAAAATCGCGCCCCTATGTCGTTGTCATGCGGTCAGCCGAACCGACCACGAGGTGGCCGCTCAACCGCAAACCTTTCGTTTCTTCAATAGCTTAGGAGGACACCATGAAGTTTCGTCCGCTTCACGATCGCGTCGTCGTCAAGCGCATCGATGCCGAGGAAAAAACCACCGGCGGCATCATCATTCCGGACACCGCCAAGGAAAAGCCCTCACAGGGCGAGGTCATCGCCGTCGGCCCAGGTGGCCGCGACGAGGCTGGCAAGCTCATCCCCATCGACATCAAGGTCGGCGACCGCGTGCTGTTCGGCAAGTGGTCGGGGACCGAAGTCAAGATCGACGGCCAGGAACTCCTGATCATGAAGGAGTCCGACATCATGGGCGTGCTCGACGAGCCGGTGGCCAAGAGGAAGGCTGCGTAATTCGTCCGTCATGCCCGCGCTTGTCGCGGGCATCCACGTCTTGCTTGTTCGCAGGAAAGTCGTGGATGGCCGGAACAAGTCCGGCCATGACGGAAGCAAAAGCAAAAGCAAACACAAATTCTACGGAGAGATTCAATGGCTGCCAAGGAAGTCAAATTCTCGGTCGATGCGCGCGACAAGATGTTGCGCGGCGTCGACATCCTCAACAACGCCGTGCGGGTGACGCTCGGCCCCAAGGGCCGCAACGTCGTGCTGGATAAATCGTTCGGCGCTCCCCGCATCACCAAGGACGGCGTCACCGTCGCCAAGGAAATCGAGCTTGACGACAAGTTCGAGAACATGGGCGCGCAGATGGTGCGCGAGGTCGCGTCAAAGACCTCGGACATCGCCGGTGACGGCACCACGACCGCGACCGTGCTCGCCGCCGCGATCGTCAAGGAAGGGTGCAAGGCGGTTGCCGCTGGCATGAACCCGATGGATCTGAAGCGCGGCATCGACCTTGCGGTCGAGACCGTGGTCGAGGAGTTGAAAAAGAACTCCAAGAAGGTCACCTCGAACGCCGAGATCGCCCAGGTCGGCACCATTTCCGCCAACGGCGACCAGGAGATCGGCGACTACCTCGCCAAGGCGATGGAAAAGGTCGGCAACGAAGGCGTGATCACGGTCGAAGAGGCGAAATCGCTCGAGACCGAGCTTGACGTGGTCGAGGGCATGCAATTCGACCGCGGCTACATCTCGCCCTACTTCATCACCAACGCCGACAAGATGCGCGTGGAGATGGAGGATCCCTACATCCTCATCAACGAGAAGAAGCTGTCGGCGCTCAACGAGCTCTTGCCGCTGCTCGAAGCCGTGGTGCAGACCGGCAAGCCGCTCCTGATCGTGGCCGAGGACGTCGAGGGCGAGGCGCTCGCCACGCTCGTCGTCAACAAGCTGCGTGGGGGCTTAAAGGTCGCCGCGGTCAAGGCGCCGGGTTTTGGCGATCGCCGTAAGGCCATGCTGCAGGACATCGCCGTCCTCACCGGCGGCCAGGCGATCAGCGAGGACCTCGGCATCAAGCTCGAGAACGTCACGCTCGCCATGCTCGGCAAGGCCAAGAAGGTGATGATCGACAAGGAGAACACCACGATCGTCAATGGCGGTGGCAAGAAGAAGGACATCGAGGACCGCATCACTCAGATCAAGGCGCAGATCGAGGAGACCACGTCCGACTACGACCGCGAGAAGCTGCAGGAGCGGCTGGCCAAGCTCGCCGGCGGCGTCGCGGTGATCCGCGTCGGCGGGGCGACCGAGATCGAGGTCAAGGAGCGCAAGGATCGCGTCGACGACGCGATGCACGCGACCCGGGCCGCGGTCGAGGAAGGCATCCTGCCCGGCGGCGGCGTCGCGTTGCTGCGCGCCACCGAGGCCCTCAAGAAGGTGCGCACGCACAACGAGGACCAGAAGCACGGCGTCGAGATCGTGCGCAAGGCGCTGTCCGCTCCGGCGCGCCAGATCGCCATCAACGCCGGCGAGGACGGCTCGATCATCGTCGGCAAGATCCTGGAGAAGGATCAGTACAACTTCGGCTTCGACGCCCAGGGCGGCGAATACGTCGACATGGTGAAGAAGGGCATCATCGACCCGACCAAGGTCGTACGCCAGGCCTTGCAGGGCGCCTCCTCGGTAGCCGGCTTGCTCATCACCACCGAGGCGATGGTCGCCGAGCTGCCGAAGAAGAAGGAGTCGATGCCTCAGATGCCGGGTGGCGGCGGCGGCATGGATTTCTAATGAAATCCACTTAAGCGCCAGGATTTCTAAGCCGCACTATCAGGCGACGTGAAAATACGAAGGCCCGGGAAACCCCCGGGCCTTCGTCCGTTTGAGACTCAGGCTGGGACAGACTTGACAGGCCAAAGAAACAACCACGAATGAACGGTGCGCGTTCATCCGGCGTCACCGGCTCATCGTGGCCGCTGTCGGCGTGGGGGGCGAACTCCGCCGCCGATTGCGGTAGTACTTTGGCGCAAGCGCATGACGGCGATATGACGGCCTTATCCGGTCAAATCCGCGTCGGCATCGGCGGCTGGAATTTTGAGCCGTGGCGCGGCGTCTTCTATCCCAAGGGTCTCGCGCAGGCGAAGGAACTCGCCTATGCGGCGAGCCGCCTCACCTCGATCGAGATCAATTCAACATTCTACGGCTCGCAGAAGCCGGAGAGCTTCCGCAAGTGGGCGAACGCCGTGCCCGACGGTTTTAAATTTTCCGTCAAGGGACCGCGCTTCGCCACCAACCGGCGCGTCCTTGCCGAGGCCGGCGATTCCATCAAGCGGTTCCTCGATTCCGGCGTCCTGGAGCTGGGCGACCGGCTCGGGCCGCTGCTCTGGCAATTCGCGCCGAGCAAAAAATTCGACGCCGCCGATTTCGGGAAATTCCTCGAATTATTGCCGGCGCGGGCCGACGGCCGGCGCCTGGGGCACGTGGTGGAAGTGCGGCACGCAAGCTTCCGCACGCCGGAATTCGTTGCGCTGGCCCGCGACTTCGCGACGCCAATCGTGTTCACCGACCACGCGACCTATCCGTCGCTCGCCGACGTCACCGGCGATTTCATCTATGCGCGCCTGCAAAAGGGGCAAGACACAATCCCGACGGCCTACCCGGCGAAGGAGCTCGACGCCTGGGCGCGCCGGCTGCGAATTTGGGCGCAAGGGAAAGTGCCGGACGACCTGCCGCGCGTCGATCCGGCGCACGAGCCGCAAAAAATCGCGCCGCGCGACGTCTTTGCCTACGTCATCCACGAGGGCAAAACTCGCGCGCCGGCGGCGGCAATGGCGCTGATCGAGCGATTGAAGGCGTGAAGAGCCTTCGGCGCCGCCTCGTCGAGCGATCAGCGACCTGGCTTCGCCTACAGCGCGTTGTTGGTCAGGCGCAGACGCCGCGCCAAGGCGCGCATCACGTTGAGCGCAAAATATGGCGTGCGGCCGACCATTAACAGAAACTGCTTCTCGCCGACGGGAACGAGCTTCACGTCGGTGGCCGCTATCGCCGTCGCGCTGCGCGGAGCGCCATCGATCAAGGCCATTTCGCCGAAGATGCTGCGTTCCGGCAAGGTGTCGAGCAGGCGACTGTCGAGGCGGATCTCGACGCTTCCGCTTTGGATGACGAACAGCTCTTCGGCCTTGTCGCCCTGCCGGAAAATGACATCGCCGGCCTTGTAGGTGCGTACTGGGGCACCCGCACCGGCCAAGAGGCCGAAATCGATGGGTATATCCGCCATAGCCATAGCGCGTCCCCCTGCTCGTTCGCTCGATTATTTCAATCACATGACGGCGGACGATTACAGCCTTATGACACCGGATCGGCGCCATTCCGACATGACAAATCCACCGTGCGAGCGCGGATGCGGCCCTGCCGCTGCAGCAAAAATGCTAACGGCCACGAACGAGAAGGTGCGCGTACATCCGGCGTCACCCCGTCGTCATTCGTGGCCGTCCAGTGACGGAGCCGCAAGGGCATCAACGTCACTGCCAACACAGATAGGCGCACTTTTGCTCTTATGCAAGACCCGTTTTTATGCAAGACTATTCATTTGAAGCGATCAGGCTCCTTGATAGCCGCCGCTTCGATCGCCTCATGCCGGCGATCCTTGCATTTCTTCAACGTACACGCAGGTCACCGCGGACCTCAACGACTGGGTGACCCAATTTCAGGGAGTGGACGATGACGATGAATCAACAGACCGATGCCGAGCGCATCGGACGCGCGGTCGCCAGCGCGATCCACGAGCATTGGGTGCTCTTCTTGATCGAAGGCATCATTCTGATCCTTCTCGGCATTGCGGCGATCGTGCTGCCGGTGATCGCAACGCTAGCAATCACGATCGTTATCGGCTGGCTGTTCCTGATCAGTGGCGTCGTTGGGCTGGTCACGACGTTCTGGATGCGGCATGCCCCCGGATTCTGGTGGTCGCTGCTCTCGGCCATCATCGCCATCATCGCCGGAATCCTGCTGCTGCTTTGGCCGATCACTGGAATGGTGTCCGTGACGTTGGTGCTGATCGCCTTCTTTGTGATCGAAGGCATCGCCACGATCATGTATGCCATCGAGCACCGCAATCAGATCACGGGCCGCTGGGGCTGGATGCTGACAAGCGGCATCATCGACCTCATCCTCGCCGGCATCATTCTTGCCGGACTGCCGGGAACGGCGGAATGGGCGCTCGGCTTGCTGGTTGGGATCAACATGCTGTTCGGCGGAGTGGCGATGATCGGAATGGCGGTCGCCGCCCGGCACCCCCGGCACCCCGCCTGAACGCGGTGGACTGACAGGATCCCGCTCGTCCCCGCGCAAGGGGGGACCCAGACTGGATTCCCGCTTGCGCGGGAATGAGCGGATAAGATCACTCCGCGGGCGCCGGCTGCGGCAGGCGCGCCCTTTCCACGCCGCTGGCAAGAAGCGCGATCAGAAGCGCCGCGACGAGGAAGCCAAGCGCCACGATCGCCGTCGCGCCGAGCACGAGGCCGAAGCCGCCGCGGCCGTACAAGACGGCGATCATCGACACCGCCGCGCCCGAGACCATGAAAGTGAGAAAATAGCGCACCGCGTAGACGCGCCCGCGCCAGGCGTCGGCCGTGTAGCGCGCGATGACCAGATCGTTCACCGTTATCTGGCCGTAGACCGCCGCCATGGTAAAGGCCAGTGCGACAAGCAGCATCGCGCCCGTCGCATAAGCCGCCCACACCACGCCGGCGAACTGCATGACGGCGATCGCGGCGAACAGGATATGCGGCTGAATGCGCTCCACCAGCCGGCCGACCGCAATCTGGGCCAACCCGCCGCACAGGAACACTGCCGTCGTCAGGCCGCCGACCGCGACGAGGGAGATGTTGCTGCCGACACGCTCGTCGACGATCTTCGGCAACGCAACCGATAGCGTGTTGAACACCAGCCCAGCGCTGAGCGCGACCACGACAAAGAGGGCAAAGATCGTCGCGGCGACCGGGGTGGAAAGAGCAACATCGGGCGAAGTGCTGCGCGAGGTTGCGTGCCGTGTCGCGTCGGGAATGAGCCAGAGATAGGCCACGCCGGTTGCGATGCAGATCAGGCCCGGCACCAGGAAGGCGCCGCGCCAGGAGAGTGCCGCAGTGAGCGCCGCGGTGACGCCGGCGGCGAGCGAGACACCGAGATTGCCGCAGACTCCGTTGAACGCGAGCGAGCGCCCGCGCTGGGTGGCGTTCTCCAGGATCATCGCGGTGCCGACCGGATGATAGATGGCCGCAAACACGCCGAGCGCAAACAGCGCGACGGCGAGCATCATGAGCGACGGCGCGAAAGCCGCGCCGAGGAGTGAAACTCCGCAGCCGACATAGAACGCCGCCATCATGTTGCGGCGGCTCCAGCGGTCGGCGAGCCACCCCGCCGGCAGCGAGAACAGTCCGAACGCAATGAAGGAGGCGGTGCCGAGCGCGATGAGCTCGGAATAGGAACGGCCATAGACCGCCCCAAGCTCGATGACCACCATCGGATAGATCAGGATCACGAAGTGATCGAGCGCGTGGGCGCCATTGAGAAAGCCGATCGCGAGCCGCCGGCGCGAGAGGTCGACAGAACGGGCGGCAGCGTCGGCGGCAGGAAATCGCGCAGAGGTCGAAAACTCGGTCGTCATTGATCGGTCCCGGATCGCGGCACGAACGTATACCGCCTAGCGTCGCATCGACCTACCCCGATTTTGCAGGGCAGCCCCGGCGCCGCAGCCGCCGCGGCGTATGCAACTTAACGTCGCAACGCGCCCTCGACTTAAACTTAACGTGTCGGTATTTCGATAAGGCACAGGTGTGTAGAGGCGCACCGGGGGGAGCGGCCTTAGTGGGTGTGTCGAGGGGTTTCGTGGCAGCCGGGACCGCCACGATGATGGTTCTTCATGCTACGACGGGCCAGGCTGGTACCGATGGGCCGAATAATCC
>JBEKNW010000008.1:0-43828 GCA_049522435.1 Xanthobacteraceae bacterium | reverse complement strand
AGGCTCGCCAAGGATTGGGAGAATCTCAATCGCAAGGCGCTCACTTTCTTGCGCCTCGCTTCAATCCGCCTCATGCTACGAAAACTCTGTAATCCCATCTAATGTTTCCGGACAGACTCTTACAGAAAGGGGCGCCTCGCCCTGTCGTGACCGTCCGGTATTCACCAGCCCAATCGTAGACGTCTTGCAATATGTAACGGTGAATCTCGCGATAGCCGTCAGCCGTGATCGGCAGGTCGTGCGGCAGCGTCTCTAATCGTCGAGCGGTTGCCAAACGCTCAAGCTGTTCAAGCTCGTCCCGGTCTCGGATATTTTCCCTGTTCCGGTATACGTCCGTACCCGGATAGCAGTACGGATGATCCATCAGGCCGAGGCAGGAGCGTTCTGACGGCGCTTCGCGCGACTGAATTGAATGATCCGCTGTGCGCATTCATCCGGTGTCAGCCGTTCCTTGTCCATCTGCTCGAACAGCGCTTCTTCTTCGGCGGTCAGATACATGCCCTCACATGCAAGCGACGTCCGCACGCCAGGGCGGCGGCGGCGAATCTCGGCAAGCTCTGCGTCGGTAAGGCGATGTCGTTCGTGCATATGTCCTCCTTGTTTTCAACATAGCACAAGTCGAGGAGCAACGCACGAAATGGCGCGTCATGATCGCGGCCCTGGCACCCCCGTAGTGCTTGCCTGTCTCCGTGCGCCGCATCGGCGCGCGCGCCAGCGTCGAGAATCGCACTTTAGCATCGCGGTCTGCAGCGAAAAACCTGCGGGGACAAGGGCCCGATTCATGTTGCCAGCTCTCCGGGCGGCTTGTATCAGACCCGCAAACGGCGGCCGGCTGCAGGAGAACGGAATGGCGAGCAACAACGGAGCGATCAAGCTCGTCGCCGGCAATTCCAACCCGGCGCTCGCAGAGGGCATTGGCGCCTATATCGGGACCCCGCTGACCAAAGCTGTGGTCCGCCGTTTCGCCGACATGGAGATTTTCGTCGAAATCCAGGAAAACGTGCGCGGCGCCGACGTTTTCGCCATCCAGTCGACGTCGTACCCGGCGAACGACCACCTCATGGAATTGCTCATCATCATCGACGCGCTGCGGCGCGCCTCGGCGCGCCGCATCACCGCGGTGATCCCCTATTTCGGCTATGCCCGGCAGGACCGCAAGGCCGGGCCGCGCACGCCGATTTCGGCCAAGCTCGTCGCCAACCTCATCACCCATGCCGGCGCCGACCGCGTGCTCACGCTCGACCTTCATGCCGGACAGATCCAGGGCTTCTTCGATATCCCGACCGACAACCTCTTTGCCCAGCCGGTCATGGTGCGGGACATCAAACAGCGCTTCGACCTCGCCAAGGTCATCGTGGTCTCGCCGGACGTCGGCGGCGTGGTGCGCGCGCGCGGGCTCGCCAAGCGTATCAATGCGCCGCTCGCCATCGTCGACAAAAGGCGCGAGCGGCCGGGCGAGTCCGAGGTGGCCAACGTCATCGGCGAGGTCGACGGCGGCATCTGCATCATGGTCGACGATATCGTGGATTCCGGCGGTACGCTCTTGAACGCCGCCGATGCACTGCTGGAAAAGGGAGCCAACGCGGTTTACGGCTATATCAGTCACGGCGTGCTTTCGGGCGGAGCGGTTGCCCGGATCAACAATTCAAATCTCAAAGAACTGGTGATCACTGATTCGATCCAGCCGACCGAGGCTGTCGGCGCCGCTCCCAACATTCGCGTGCTTTCGATCGCAACGCTGATCGGGGAAGCCATCAGCCGCACCGCGGCCGAGGAATCGGTCTCCAGCCTGTTCTTCGACTGAGCCTTCCGCCTCGTCATTGCGAGGAGCGACCCCCTACGCTCGCAATGACGGCTCTGAGAGACGGGCGCGGGCATCCCTCCGCACCCCCCGAGTCAACTTGTCGCAGGCTGGTCTGTGGACGGTCTTCCCTTCCCGCATTGTGCCACGGCGGCAAATCACTTCATGAGTGCCGGCAGGGACTGCCGCATGCGGCTCTTGCGCGGGCTTTGGCGGGAGGAATCGAGCCGTCTATATTGGGCGTGCGGACTGATTCGCGGGCTTCAGTCAATTGGCGGGCGCAACTTGTTCCTGCGTCAAATCGCAGCCCGGCTATCGACGATGTCCAGTGGCGTGCGCATTTCCACTCCAATGCTGTGGAGGCGGCATGTCCATTATCGAACTCGCACGAGACCCACGCAACAATCCGCTCGACGTGGTCGAGCACATGGCGGCCGGAAACAACTGGCCGTTCGAGCGGGCTGGCGAGGACGAGATCGCGATCGTCGTCACCGGTCGGTGGACCAATTACCAGATTTCATTCACCTGGATGAGCGAGATCGAAGCGCTGCATCTTGCCTGCGCCTTCGACATGAGGGTGCCGGAGCCGAGGCTGTCCGAGGTGCGGCAGCTCGTCGCCCTCATCAACGAGCAATTGTGGATCGGGCATTTTGACGTCTGGATGCAGAACGGCGTGGTGATGTTCCGCCACGCACTTCTGCTCGCCGGTGGCGTCGCTGCTTCGGGCCGGCAGTGCGAGGCGGTGCTCGGTACCGCACTCGATGCCAGCGAACGTTACTACCCGGCCTTCCAGTTCGTGGTCTGGGCCGGCAAATCCGCGCGCGAAGCGATGGACTCCGCCATGTTCGAAACGTCCGGCGAGGCGTAATGGTCCGTCATTCCGGGGCCGAGCCAACGGGTCCGGCCACACAAGTCGGCTGTTGCCGACTTGTGCACGTTTGATTTCCAATCTCGGGTAAACCCGAGATTGGTGGCCGGCTCGATGACAGGCTCCGCGAGGAGCCCGGAATCCATATTCACCGGCATATATATTTCTGAAACGGCAGTGGTTATGGATTCCGAACTTGCCGCTTCGCGGCGATCCGGAATGACGGGGAAATACGCCAATGAGCGCCTCAAATCGTTCCACCGGCGAGAACCCAGATTTGCGTCATCTGCCCGGGCTGCTGGTTTTGGTCGGCGCCGGCAAGATGGGCGGCGCTCTGCTCGAAGGCTGGCTGCGGTTCGGCCTCGATCCGCAAAACGTCGCCGTGATCGAGCCGTCGCCGTCGCCGCAAATCGCGGCACTTGCGGCGCGCGGCGTTCGGCTCAATCCGGATGTCCGCGCGCTGACCGATGTCGCCGCCATCGTCATCGCGGTGAAGCCGCAAGTCGCCGGAGAGGTGCTGCCCGCGCTGACGCCGGTGGTTGCCGCCTCGACCGTCATCGTGTCGATCATGGCCGGGCGGACGCTGCAATTCCTCTCCGGCGCGCTCACACGCCCGTGCCCATTGGTGCGCGCGATGCCGAACATGCCGGCCGCGATCGGCCGCGGTATCACCGTGGCGGTGTCGCTGCGGGCGAGCGGCGCGCAGCGCGATCTGGCGCACCGCCTGCTCGCCGCGACCGGCGCCGTCGAGTGGATCGAAGACGAAACGCTGATGGATGCGGTGACGGCGGTATCGGGTTCGGGACCGGCCTACGTCTTCCTGCTCGCCGAAGTTTTGGCCCAGGCGGGCGCCGCGGCTGGGCTGCCGCCGCCTCTGGCGCAAAAACTCGCGCGCGAAGCCGTCGCCGGCGCGGGCGAGTTGCTGCACCGATCGGCGCTTGACGCCGCGGCCTTGCGCCAGAATGTGACCTCGCCGGGCGGCACTACTGCGGCGGCGCTCGATGTGCTGATGGGCGAAAATGGCCTGGCGCCGCTGATGAACAAGGCGGTCGCCGCCGCGGCCCGCCGTTCGCGGGAGCTCGCGGGCTGACGAGTACCACCTTGGAACCGCGGGGCCAGGGGCCTACATTAAATTCGTCAGTCACGAGTTCACCCGTCCAGGAGTTCGGTCCATGGCCCGCAGACCCGCCCACAAATCCGCCCGGAGACCCGCCCGATCCGCCCGACCGGCCCGATCCGCCCCAGCCAATGGCCCGGCCGCCCCGACCGGTGAACGCGAAAGAATCATAGCGGCCTTGCTGGCGCTTCTTGCCGAGAGGCCCCTCGAGGAGATCGGCTTTGCCGACATCGCCGGCGCGGCCGGCGTGTCGCTTGCGCAGTTGCGCGGCGAATTCTCTTCCACGCTCGCGATTCTCGCCGCCCACATGAAAGCCACCGACCGCGCCGTGCTCGCCGAGGATTTGAGCGACATGGCCGAGGAGCCGGCGCGCGAGCGCCTGTTCGACGTGTTGATGCGTCGGCTGGAAGCGCTGGCGCCGTATCGCGAAGCCGTGCGCTCGCTGCTGCGCTCGGCCCGCCGCAATCCGCCGCTCGCCGTCGCGCTCAACGGGCTCGCCGTGCGCTCGCAGCAATGGATGCTGACCGCGGCCGGAATAAATGCGTCGGGCCCGCGCGGCATGATACGCGCGCAAGGCCTGGTCATGCTCTTCGGTTCGGTTCTGCGCACCTGGACCCATGATGAAGATCCGGGGCAGGCGCGCACCATGGCCGCGCTCGACCGCGCGCTGGCGCGCGGTCAGCGCTTTGCCGGCTTCCTCGACGATCTGTGCTACATCCCCTCGCGCATCTGCCGGTTGCGCTCGCGGCGGCGCCGACGCTACGACGATTCGGAGGAGTCGGCCGCAGCGTAATCGGCGCTCCGCGCCAAAGCTCAAGATCCGATTTCCGGCCGCGTGGAGCCCGAATGAATGCCTGAAGCCTGAAAGGTTAGAATCACTACAAAGAAGACTTTTTACGTTGCAATCATCTTTTTCCGGAATACGATAGTCGCAATCAATAATGTCGCGCCGGCACCGGGGCCTTCCTGCGATGATCGTCTGCTCCTGCAACGTGCTCAGCGACCAAGACGTACGCGCGGCGCTGTCGCGCGATGAAGCCGCGCCGCGCACCACCGGCCAAGTTTATATCTGCCTCGGCTGCAGCGCCCAATGCGGGCGATGCGCCAGCACCATCCGCCGCATCATGGACGAAGCGCTTGCCGGGTCCACGTGCTGCCGGGCTGTCAGCCGCGGTTCCTAACCTCTGCTCCCGGCGCGGCCACGATGGGGCTGCGCACCCGCCGCAGCGCCTTTGCGCATTCGTGGTAAAGGCTATAATCAACACCCACGCACAAGTGTGCGCGGCGCCGACATCCACAACAGGAGCACGATCATGAGAGGCGAGCCAGGAGTCCTCGATTACCTCAACAAGGCACTCCGGCACGAACTGAGTGCGATCAATCAATACTGGCTGCACTACCGCTTGCTCGACAACTGGGGCTACAAGTCGCTGGCCAAGCAATGGCGCAAGGAATCGATCGAGGAGATGCAGCACGCCGATAAGCTGGTCGAGCGCATCATCTTCCTCGAGGGCTTCCCGAATATGCAGGTTCTCGAGTCGCTGCACATCGGTCAAACCGTGAAGGAGGTGCTCGACTGCGATCTGGCCGCGGAAATGTCGGCGCGTGCGCTCTACGAGGAGGCCGCCACGCATTGCCATTCCGTCAAGGATTACGTGTCGCGTGACTTGTTCGAGAAGCTGATGCACGACGAAGAGGAGCACATCGACTTCCTCGAAACGCAGCTCGACCTGGTCGCCAAGCTCGGAGCCGAACTCTACGCCCAGCACCACATCGGCAAGCTCGACGAGGACCACGACTAGTGCGGCGGACGCATTTCGCATCGCGTTTCGCCGCCGCAGCGTTAGCGAAAGCTTAACGCACCCATCTCCCCCGAGCGGGGAGAGGTGGGGTGGTGACCAGCATCATTGGCGGCAGGCGCAGAGGCCGAGCGAAACGTTTTCGTATGGCCCCGGAGGTAAAACTTAACGATCACGGTTAAGCGTTAAGGTTAAGACCCGCTTAAGGATTTCCTGACATTTTTGCTCCGTTCAACGACGCGTGGCCGCCGCATGGGTGGGCCGCGCCGAGGAAAGGACGAAGCTCATGGTCAGCGTCAAATCCTTGATCACCGCCGCAGCGGCGGCCATCATCAGCACTGCGGCGTGCGCCGCCGATATGGCGCTTCCTCCGCCTCAGCTTCCCTACCAGCCGCTTCCCACCGTCGTTGAGACAGCGGTCGGCGGCTGGTATCTGCGCGGCGATGTCGGCATCGGCGTGCAGACCTTCTCGGAGTTTGACCATAGCCAGACGAATGCCGCCTTTGTCTGGCCGCCGAGCTGGACAATCGTCCAGCAGGATATTCAGGACACGACCATTCTCGGTTTCGGCATCGGCTATGAGGTGAACAACTGGCTGCGCCTGGACGTGACCGGAGAATACCGTACCAAGGCGATGTTCAAGGTCACCGGCAGTTACACTGACTTCTGCGCGGGCGTCTGTTTCGACCAGAACGAGGGCAACTATTCGGCGGCGGTGTTCATGGCCAACGCGTATCTCGATCTCGGCACCTGGTGGTGTCTGACCCCCTATATCGGCGGCGGCATTGGCGCCGCGTACAATACCATCAGCGGTATCCAGGACGTCGGCTTCGTCGCCGGCGGCACAACTGGCTTTGGCTATTCTTACAACGATGAATCGGCTATGAATCTCGCCTGGAACGTGCAGGCAGGCCTGACCTACACCGTCAACAACAATCTCAAGATCGACTTCAACTGGCGCTATTTGAGCCTCGGGTCGCCACAAAGCGCCGTCGTCGAATGCCAGAACACGTCTGCATGTCCGGGCGCCTTTTACACCTTCAAGGACATGACCTCGCAGGATTTCCGCATCGGGTTGCGCTGGATGCTGCAGCCCGAGCCGACGCCGGTGGTGATGCCGATGGCGCCCCCGCCCTATGCGGCACAGCCGCAGTTCGCGCCGGCGCCGCTCATGCCGCCGCTGATGAGCCGCGGCTGATGCGTTGCGGCTGAGCGCTGCAATCCAAACGAACGGCCAACGGCGCGGGCGACCGCGCCGTTTTCGTGCGGCCGCGGCGGTGCCGAGCTAACGCTCCATTAAGGTTAATGCCCGATGATCGTGGCCGCTCCATGCGCGCCAAAGGGATGAAAGAGCGGCCGATGCGTTGGGTGTTCTGTGCTCTGCTCGTGCTCGGCTTTGCGTCGCCCGCAATCGCAGCCGACCTCGACTTCGACATCCTGCGCGGCTCGCAACCGGTCGGGCCCGCGACCTTCACACGCTGGAGCGGCTTCTATGTCGGCGGCCAGATCGGCTACGGCGACGCCAACGCCGATTTCAGCGGCGCGACGCAGGCTCCCATCGCCTACGCATTACGAGAAACGTATCTGGAGAACGACATTGCGCCCTCCCAATGGCCGGTGCTCCTCTCCACCACCAACGGCGCCACGAGTTATGGCGGTTTTGCCGGTTACAACACCCAATGGCAGGACCTGATCCTTGGTATCGAGGGCAATTACAATCGCGCCGTGTTCTCTCTCGTCGCACCGAGTACGCCGATCGCACGGACCGCGACCGACAGCACGGGTAGCACCTACGCTCTCAGTGTTTCCGGGACCGGCTCGATGACCACCGTCGATTTCGCCACGCTGCGAGCAAGGGCCGGCTGGGTTGTAGGTAATTTCCTGCCCTATGCCTTTGCCGGAGCGGCGTTGGGAGTAGCGGATACTTCCGTTTCGGCAAGCGTGTCGGGAGTGGAGTATACGTCGGGTTCGACCTCCATCTGCACCGCTAGCCAGCCGTGTTACCCGTTTTCATTTACCACCAATAACAGCAGGAACTCGGAACTGCTGTACGGCTTCGCGGTCGGCGGCGGCCTCGATGTTGCGCTTACGCCCAATGTCTTCGTGCGCGGCGAGTTCGAATACGTGCAGTTCGCCCCGGTCTCGGGTATCGTCGCCGGCATCGCCAGCGCCCGCGTCGGCGCCGGTTTGAAGTTCTGAGCAAATCTCCGCAGATTTTTGCCGTCAGGTCGCAAGAGCCGCTTGACGGCGCGGCATACTTTCCTTAATGCCAGCGGCGGGACACCCCTCCCCAACGAGGGGCACCTATCTGGAAGGATAGACCATGACCATCGCCAAGCCTGCCGTGCGGCCGACTGTGCCGCATTTTTCGTCCGGCCCCTGCGCCAAGCGCCCCGGCTGGAGCCCGCAAAACCTCACCGGCGCCGTCCTCGGACGCTCGCATCGCTCGAAACCCGGCAAGGCGAGGCTCAAGCGCGCCATCGAGCTCACCGGCGAGGTCCTTCAGGTCCCGGCCGATTACCGCATCGGCATCGTGCCGGCCTCCGATACCGGCGCGGTCGAAATGGCGCTTTGGTCGCTGCTCGGCCCGCGCCCAGTGACCATGCTGGCCTGGGAATCCTTCGGCGAAGGCTGGGTCAACGATGTCGTCAAGGAACTCAAGCTCAAAGACGTAACCGTACTCCGGGCCGGCTACGGCGAGATGCCCGACCTCGCCAAGGTGGATGCGGACAGCGACGTCGTGTTCACCTGGAACGGCACGACCTCGGGCGTGCGCCTCGCCAACGCCGACTGGATTGCCGCCGACCGCGCCGGGCTTGCCATCTGCGACGCGACCTCGGCCGCTTTTGCGCAGCCGCTCGATTGGGGCAAGCTCGATGTCGTCACCTTCTCCTGGCAGAAGGCGCTGGGCGGAGAAGCCGCACACGGCATGCTCATCCTCTCCCCGCGCGCGGTCGCCCGGCTGGAGAGCTACACGCCGCCGTGGCCACTGCCGAAAATCTTCCGCATGGCCAAGGGCGGCAAGCTCATCGCGGGCATCTTTGCCGGCGAAACCATCAACACGCCGTCGATGCTGTGCGTCGAGGACTACCTCGACGCGCTCGAATGGGCGAAGTCGATCGGCGGGCTGCCGGCGCTTTACGCCCGCGCCGACGCCAACACGCGAGTCATTGCCGATTGGGTCGCGCGCGCAAAGTGGATCGATTTCCTCGCCCGCGATCCGGATTTGCGCTCCAACACATCCGTCTGTCTGAAGGTCATCGATCCGGCCGTAAGCCGGCTGCCACCCGACGCGCAGGCGGCTTTCGTCAAAGGCATCGCCGCCGCGCTGGACAAGGAAGGGGTCGCCTACGACATCGACGCCTATCGCGATGCGCCGCCGGGGCTACGCATCTGGTGCGGTTCGACCGTCGAGCGTGCCGACATCGAAGCGCTCACGCTCTGGCTCGACTGGGCCTATGCCAACGCCAAGGATGCGCTGGCGCAGGCGGCTTAATTCACCCCTACCCTCCCCTGCAGGGGGAGGGTCGACGCCCCGAAGGGGCGGCGGGGTGGGGTGACCAGGTCGCCAAGCTTGCGCCAGATCACCCTTGCATTGACCCCACCCCGGCCCTGCGGGCCGACCCTCCCCCTGCAGGGGAGGGTGAAGGAAGAAGAACCCATGGCTCCCAAAGTTCTCATCTCCGATGCACTCTCGCCCGCCGCCGTGGCGATCTTCAAAGACCGCGGCATCGAGGTCGAGTTTCAGCCCACTCTCGGCAAGGACAAAGAAAAACTCGCCGAGACGATCGACGGCTTCGACGGGCTCGCGATCCGCTCCGCGACCAAGGTTACGGCAAAAATTCTGGAGAAGGCGAAAAGCCTCAAAGTGATCGGCCGCGCCGGGATCGGCGTCGACAATGTCGATATCCCGGCGGCGACCGCGCGCGGCATCATCGTGATGAATACCCCGTTCGGCAATTCGATCACCACCGCCGAGCACGCGATCACGCTCATGCTGTCGCTGGCGCGGCAAATCCCCGAGGCCGACGCCTCGACCCGCGCCGGCAAATGGGAGAAGAACAAATTCCTCGGCGTCGAGATTTTCGGCAAAACCCTCGGCATCATCGGCTGCGGCAATATCGGCTCGATCGTCGCCGACCGCGCGCTCGGGATGAAGATGAAGGTGATCGCCTATGATCCGTATCTCTCCGAGGAACGCGCGCTCGACCTCGGCGTCGAAAAAGTCGAGCTCGATGAGTTGCTGCGTCGCGCCGACTTCATCACGCTGCATACCCCGCTCACCGACAAGACCCGCAACATCATCAACGCCGAGGCGCTCGCTCTGACGAAGAAAGGCGTCCGCCTGATCAACTGCGCCCGCGGCGGGCTCATCGACGAGGCGGCTCTGTTCGAAGCGCTTTCCTCGGGCCGTGTCGCCGGCGCCGCGCTCGACGTGTTCGTCGCTGAACCGGCGACGGACAGCCCGCTGTTCGCGCTGCACAATGTGGTCTGCACCCCGCATCTCGGAGCCTCGACCACGGAGGCGCAGGAGAACGTCGCGCTGCAGATCGCGGAGCAGATGTCGGACTACCTCATGCGCGGCGCCATCTCCAATGCCGTCAACTTCCCCTCGATCAGCGCCGAGGAAGCACCGAAACTCAAGCCCTTCGTGGCGCTGGCGGAGAAGCTCGGCTCCTTTGCCGGCCAGCTCACCGAGACCGGCATCAAGCGGGTGCAGATTTCCTATGAGGGCGTCGTCGCGAAGATGAACACCAGAGCGCTGACCTCGGCGGCAATCGCCGGGCTCCTTCGCCCGATGCTGCAGGACGTCAACGTCGTTTCGGCGCCGATCGCCGCCAAGGATCGCGGCATCGTCGTCGAGGAAACGCGGCGCGAAGCCGAAGGCGACTACGAGAGCCTGATCACCGTCGCCGTCGTCACCGACCGGCAGACGCGCTCGGTGTCGGGCACGGTCTACGCCGACGGCCGCCCGCGCATCGTCAACATCAAAGGCATCCGCATCCACGCGGAGTTCGGTCCCTCGATGCTCTACGTGACCAATCAGGACAAGCCCGGATTCGTCGGGCGCTTTGCCACGCTGCTCGCCGGCGTCGGCATCAATATCGCGACCTTCCATCTCGGCCGCGAGTCCACCGGCGGCAACGCCATCGCCTTGGTCGAGATCGACGGCACGGTTCCACCCGACGTGCTGGCAAAGGTGCAGGAAATCCCCAACGTGCAGCAGGTCAAGCCGCTGCGGTTTTGATCGACGGATGCCGCGGCGGCTGGAATTGGTTATGATACGTGAAACTCGTTGCTAGAGGATCAGGCCATGGCCCGCCCCATCGTCATTCACGCAGATTGGGACCCGGAAGCCACCGTCTGGGTGGCGACGACGGCCGACCTCAGAGGCCTCGTGACCGAGGCGGACACGATCGAGGCGTTACGCGCCAAGCTCCCCGGCATGATCCTAGATTTGCTTGAAGAGAATGGCGTTTCCGATCTTCCGGCGTCGATCGAGATCATCGCGCGCGCGAGCGATCGATTGATTGCCGTGGAATAGCTCGCATGGCGGATTATTACCGCGACGTGGTTCGTCTATTGAGGGAAGGCGGTTACGAATTTAAGCGGCAAGGCAGGGGCGATCACGAAATTTGGTGAAATCCCAGAACGGGTGTCCGCGTGACCGTCGATCGGAAGCTGAGATCGAAGTTCACCGCGAACGGAATTCTCAAAGAAGCCGGACTTCCGAAGGCGTTTTGACGCCTGCTGGGTATTATTTCCGCGTGGGCTTCGCTACGCTCAGCGGCGGCCGAATTGCGAGAATCGGCCCGCGGCGGCGCGGCGTTAACGCAACCGGAATCCGGCTTCGCAGCGGCAGACTCGCCCTAAACTATTGCGAGTCCACGTATTTGGGCCAGATTGCCCGGCCATGCGGCGGCCGCTTCGCCTTGCTTCGCATCGCGTCATCCATTATCCGGAACAGCGGCTGCGGCCGATATCCGATCCACATGCGCGTCCATTAGGTCATCTGAGGACAATACCTCATGGCAAATGTTGTCGTGGTCGGCTCCCAGTGGGGGGACGAGGGCAAGGGCAAGATCGTCGATTGGCTGTCCGAGCAGGCCGATATCGTCGTCCGCTTCCAGGGCGGCCATAATGCCGGCCACACTCTGGTGATCAATGGCACCACCTACAAGCTCTCGCTCTTGCCCTCCGGCGTCGTGCGGCCGGGAAAATTATCGGTCATCGGCAATGGCGTCGTGCTCGACCCGCACGCGCTCCTCGATGAGATCGCCAAGCTCAAGAAACAAGGCATCGATGTCACTCCCGACAATCTGCGCATCGCCGAGAATACGACCCTGATCCTGCCGCTGCACCGCGAGCTCGACGCTTTACGCGAAACCGGGAACGCGGCGCTCAGCATCGGCACCACGCGGCGCGGGATCGGTCCCGCCTACGAGGACAAGGTGGGACGGCGCGCCATCCGCCTGATGGACCTGGCCGATGGTGCGACGCTCGACCGCAAGATCGAGCGCCTGCTGACGCACCATAATGCGCTGCGCAAGGGCCTTGGCCTCGATCCGATCGACATGCAGGACGTGCGCAAGGAGCTCGTGAGCGTGGCGCCGTTGGTGCTGCCCTACATGGATTCGGTATGGTCGCTTCTCGATCAGAAGCGTCGCGAGGGCAAGCGCATCCTGTTCGAAGGCGCGCAGGGCGCGCTGCTCGATGTCGACCATGGTACCTATCCGTTCGTGACCTCCTCGAACACCGTGGCCGCGCAAGCGGCGATCGGGTCGGGGCTCGGACCCGGCGCGATCGGCTACGTGCTCGGCATTTGCAAGGCCTATACGACGCGGGTCGGAGAGGGCCCATTCCCGACCGAGCAGAAAAACGAGATCGGCCGGATGCTGGGCGAGCGCGGCAAGGAATTCGGCGTCGTCACCGGCCGGCCGCGGCGCTGCGGCTGGTTCGATGCGGTGTTGGTGCGCCAGAGCGTGCGCACCAGCGGCATCCAGGGCCTCGCCCTCACCAAGCTCGACATTCTCGACGATTTCGATGAAATCAAGGTTTGCGTCGGCTATCATCTGGACGGCCGCGAGATCGACTATCTCCCCGCGGGCGAGCACGCGCAGGCGCGGGTCGAGCCGATTTACGAGAGCATCGCCGGCTGGCGGCAACGGACCGCGCGGGCGCGCTCCTGGGCCGACCTGCCCGCGCAAGCGATCAAATACGTCCGCCGGTTGGAGGAGCTGATCGGCTGTTCCGCGGCGGTGTTGTCGACCAGCCCGGAACGAGAAGATACGATCCTGATGCAGAATCCGTTCGAGATGTGAATCAAGATGAAAAACAAGAGAGGCGAGCGTAAGCTCAACCGATGACTGACTATCATCCGCTCATCGCCCGCGCCGTGGAGGGGCTTGGCAAGAGCACCGGGGAAGCTCGCCGGGCCCTCTACGAACGGGCGCGCTCCGCGTTGGTGACGCAGTTGCGCTCCGTGGAGCCGGCGCTCGCAGAATCGGAGATCACGAAGGAGCGTCTGGCCCTCGAAGATGCGATCCGCAAGGTCGAGGCCGATGCGGCGCGCAAGTCACGAGCGGAGCCGCGCGAGCCGCGCCCGGCCGCTTCGCCGCCGCGGCGCGACCGCTTGACCCCGCCCGCGGACGCCGGACGAACCGAGGCGCCACGGATCGGGCAGAACTGGCCGAAACCGGCCCCCGATGAGCCGGGAGAGGCCGCAGCGCCGCGCCCGGCTCCTGCGCCTACCGCGCGCGAGCGACTGTTGAGCGCGCGGGCGCCCTCGCTGACCCAGGAAGGCATCAAGGGCTTCCGCGACGTCGTGAGCGAGGTACATGATCTCGGTGCCGCCACGGGCAAAGCCGCGCAATCCGCGCGCGACATGCGCGATTCCTATGGACCGGTTTCGTCGCAACATTTACCGCCAGTACCGCCAGCCGAGGAACCCGCGGCGTCTTCCCTGCATGGCGGCTTCGAGCCGCAACTCGATGTGGAGGAATTGAGCTCTCCGCATGACGATTCGCGGCAAATGCGCGGCCGCGAACTCTCCCGCGAGCTGGAAGACGAGCAGCCGGCGGTGCCGCAATCCGCGCGGCATCCGCCGTACACCACGACGCCGGAAGAGGCGCACGAAGCGCCGCGGCCGCCGCGTTCCTATCGCGGCCTGATCAAGCTCCTGGTGGTGCTGATCATCCTCGCGGGTGCGGCGGCGACATTGGCCTGGCAGTGGCCCAACATCATGGGGGTCTACCACTTCGTTGCCCAGCTCGGGTCGAGACAGCCGAGCCAGGCGACACACGAAGCGCCGACAACGCAGCCTAAATTTTCCGGGCGGGTTCCGCAGGAGCAAAGTGCCGGGCAAGTGCCCAGTGCGGGCAAGCCGGGCGGCCAGACGGCGCCCGCGGTGGCGCAACGCGTCGTGCTTTACGAGGAGGACCCGAACGATCCGCAAGGCAAGCGCTATGTCGGCTCCGCCATCTGGCGCACGGAAACGGTCTCGCCCGGGCCCGGGCTCGCGCCAGAACTTGCGGTGCGCGCAGACCTGGAGATTCCCGAACGGAGGATGACCGTGACCTGGTCGCTGCGTCGCAATACCGATCAGGCTCTGCCGGCGAGCCACACCATCGAGATCATGTTCAATCTGCCGGCCGATTTTCCCGGCGGCGGCATCGCCAACGTGCCAGGAGTCCTGATGAAGCAGTCCGAGCAGGCGCGCGGCACTCCGCTCGCCGGACTTGCCGTCAAGGTGACGAACGGCTTCTTTCTCATCGGACTCTCTGCGGTCGACTCCGACGTGCAGCGCAACGTGCAACTGCTCAAGGATCGTCCGTGGTTCGATATCCCTATCGTCTACACCACCGGCGGCCGCGCCATCCTGGCGATGGAAAAGGGCCCACCCGGCGAGCGCGCCTTCGCCGAAGCCTTCGCCGCCTGGGAAAAGAAGTAGCTGCGTTACCATTCCGCCGGCATTGTCGCGTTCGTGGGTTTGTTGGAGACATATGCGAAGATGAGCTCAGCTGATGCCAGGGTGCTGAAACCGGTTCCGCACGCATTCGTCGCCTCGGCGCTGCGCACGCTCGAGACCGAACGCGAGGGTTTAGCCGCGCTGGCGGCGGCAATGTGCGGTGGGCTGGGACCTGCTTTCGTCGCCGCAATAGACACAATTCGCCGGGCGCGTGGCCGCTTGATCGTGACCGGCATGGGCAAGTCAGGCCACGTCGCGCGAAAAATCGCCGCGACATTCGCTTCAACCGGAACACCGGCCTTTTTCGTGCACGCCGCCGATGCCAGCCATGGCGATCTCGGCATGATCACGTCGGACGACGTGATGTTGGTCCTGTCCTGGTCGGGTGAGACCGAAGAACTCAAAAACCTGATCGACTATTCGCGCCGGTTCGGCATCGCGCTCATCGCCGTCACCGTCAATGTCGAAAGCACGCTCGGCAAGGCCGCCGACATCGTGTTGGCGCTGCCGCAGACGCGCGAAGCATGTCCGCACAATCTCGCGCCCACGACTTCATCGCTGATGCAGCTCGCTCTCGGCGACGCACTCGCCATCGCTCTGCTCGAAAGCCGAGGATTTACCGCGATCGATTTCGGCGTGTTTCACCCGCGCGGCAAGCTCGGCGCCGCGCTGAAACTCATCCGCGATGTCATGCATCCGGGCGCCGCCGTCCCCTTGATCGCGCGGGGAGCGTTGATGTCGGAGGCGATCGTCGAAATGTCCGCCAAGGGTTTTGGCTGCGTGGCCGTCACCGACACCGCGGGCCGACTCGCCGGCGTCATCACCGACGGCGATTTGCGCCGTCACATGCGCGGCGACTTGCTGCAGGCGCCGGTCGACGAGGTCATGACGGCATCGCCGAAGACCGTCAGGCCCGACCAGTTGGCGAGCGAGGCGCTGCAGTTGCTCAATGCATCGAAGATCACGGCGCTCATCGTCGTGGACCTGGATCGACCGGTCGGCATCGTGCATTTCCACGATCTGTTGCGCGCCGGCGTCGCGTGATAGAGTTCCGTCACCCTGAGGCGGCCGCGAACGGGTCCGGCCCGAAGTGGCCGGCCCGATGACAAGCTCCGCGGCCCTCGAAGGGCGACGGCATCCAAGTCGGCTGCTGCCGACTTGGACACTAAATAATTCGAAATCGGGCAATCCCGATTTCGATTGGCCGTGTATCCTTCGAGGCTCGCTGCGCTCGCACCTCAGGATGACGGAACCACCATTAGTACAAGCCGCCCTGCACCGCGTCCTGGTCGTTGGCCGGACGATTGCCGGAAGGCGCCGCTTGCGCATTGATTTTCTCGGCAGGGGCAGCGGGCGTCGTCGCATCCCTCTTTACTTGCTGGTGCGCAATAAACTCGTCGTAGCCGGGAGTGCCGGGCCGCGGCGGAACATCATTGGACATACCGCCGGCCCAAGTCGGCCAATGATCGGAGACGAATCCGGAAAATTGGGCGCACGACCCCAGAGCCAAGCCGAGGCCGAGTACCATCGTTGGCGCAAATAACCGCTTGATCATGCCGGCCGCTGAAGTTGAGCCTCGACCCCCGCTCCGAGATTGGATCGAGCCTGCGAGCTTTTGACCACTCTTATCCGACCGCGTACGGACGTTTTCAATCGGCCAATGGGCCCCAGATGAAGAGCGTTCATGGCGGGACTGTGTCTGCCTGAAAGCCTGCAGCCCTTACCGCCGATGTCGAACGGCACCGCATACGTTTCCTGAACTTCTATCGTGCTGGCATCAAGGATTTGCTAATGGACGTTCAATTGCTTCGAACGAGTTTTCAGCATAGTCGTTGACCCGAACGGATGAACGAGGATTGCAGGGGTTGAGGGAACAGCAAGGCGCCGCTACGTCTTTGCGGAAGGCCGCTTACGCGGCGCTGCTGCTGGCGCTCGCCGTTTTCGCGGGATGCAGCGGGCTTGCGGTATCGCAGGAAGGCACGCCGGAAACAGGCCCGGACCCGGCCTATAACGGGTTGGTTGCCACGCGCCTCAAATCCGCATTCAAAGACCACGCATCCTACGATGCATTCGAAATATCGGACTTTCGTTGGCTGCACTCGGTCAACGGCTGGAGTTGGCTCACCTGCGTTCGCTTCCAAGATCACGGTCACCGGCGTACTTATGCGCTGTTCATCAAAGCGAGCGAGATCATTGATAGTCGCTACGCGGTTCAGGCCGACGGCTGTGACGCGCGGACCTATTCTCCGTTTGATCAGATGACAGGTGCGACAAGGCCGGCGAACGCCGGCGTGTTGGAACCGCTGTATTAGGTGCCTCGGATGGCCGCGCCCGACACGCTCAGCGCTATCGTTCCGCAGTTCTTCGGCGGCGTGATGCAGGTCGCCCGAGTCGGCGTCGCATTCGCCCGGTGCAAACCGTGACTCGGGTGCTGGTGACCGGTGCTTCCGGCCTCATCGGCCGCGCCGCGACAGTGGCTCTCGCACAAAGTGGCTACCTGCTCCGCGCTGCCGTGCGGCGGCCGCCGCAGCCTCCTTTCGTCGACGGCGTCGAAGTCGTGCAACACCCGGATTTGTCGCAGCCCTTCGACTGGCGGCCCCTGCTCGACGGAGTTGATCAGGTCATCCATCTTGCCAGCATCGCGCACGCCGGCCGCGGCGTTGCTCCCGAACTTTACGACCGCATCAATCGGCTGGCGACGGCGCAGCTTGCGGCCGCCGCGGCCGCAGCGGGCGTCGGGCATTTTGTGTTCGTCTCTTCGATCCGGGCGCAGAGCGGACCTGCCGCCGACCATGCCTTGACCGAGCGCGATCCCGCGGTGCCGACCGATGCCTATGGCCGTTCAAAGCTCGCCGCCGAGGCGGCGGTACGCTCCGCCGGCGTCCCGTTCACGATCCTGCGGCCGGTTGTGCTTTATGGCCCGGGCGTGAAGGGAAACTTTGCTCTGCTATTGCGCGCGGCACGCTCGCGCTGGCCGCTCCCCGTCAAGGATTTCGTCAACCGGCGCTCGCTTCTCGGTATCGACAATTTCATCTCCGCGCTGACCTTTGTGCTCGCCGCACCCACCACACTAGGCGAGATCTATGTGGTCGCCGATCCGGGGGTTCCTCCGCGGCTCTCCGACGTGATCGCAACGCTGCGCGAGGCACAGGGCCGCCGGCCACTCGTCCTGCCCCTGCCCACGCGCTATTTGGAAATTCCGCTGCGGCTGATGCGACGCGCCGATCTATGGGAGCGCTTGGGCGGCAATTTGCGGGTGGACCCCGGCAAGCTCATCGCCGCCGGCTGGCGACCGGCACACGACACGCGCAGCGGCCTTGCGGCGCTCCTTCAGGCGGCCGCGCCGCGACATTCCGGCGCCGCGCCGCGCGGCACGCGGTAGATCGCCGTGCAATGAGCGATTGCGGGCCACGCAAGATCGCCTCACGCTGCCTTTCGCATGGCGAGCGCCTGATCGACGGCTGCGAGAACCTGCCTTACCGGGAGTTCGTCAAGGCACCGGCTATAGCTGTTGAGATGGCCTTCGCAGCCAAGCTTGTCGCACGGCATGCAGGGCAATGGATTCTGCACCACCCAGACATTTGCGCGATGCTGGATTGTACCGGCGCGGGCCCACGGCGTTTCCAGCCCGCCGATAGGCCACGGCCCCATCAGGCTTGGGCTCGCTGGGCCATAGAGCGCAACAGTCGGCGCACCGGCGCCGGCGGCCAGGTGGGTGATCGACGTATCGGGGCCGACATAGACGGCTGCACCGCGCAATAGCGCCGTAAGTTCTGGCCAGCCGAGGGTGCCGTCGAGCCGCACAATTGGCGGTTCGACCGCTCTCCAAATATGGTCGAGATAGTCCTTCTCTGCGGGATCGGACCCGCCGGTTGCGACCACGGTGAGGCCGCGATCGGCGAGCGCCCGGGCCAGCGCGCGCCAGCCATCATCGGTCCAGCGTCGGATGCGGAACATCGGGGTTGCATGGAGCACAGCATAACGGCCGGGCCAAGCCGCCGCGGCCGATGTATTACCTGCCGGGCACACGATCTCGCGTCGCCGGGGGATGCCAAGCAAATCCGCAAGCCGCAACAGTTCGAAGACTCGATGGTTGTGGCCATCGAAAGGGACGTATCGATCAAATACGCGGCGTTTCCACCACGCCCCCGAATCCGCGTCGTCGACCAAGCCAACCCTGCGACGCCCTGCCACCCAGGCAAAGAAAGTGGCCCGATCGCCGGTTTGCGTCGGCACGGCGAGATCGTAACGACGCCAGAGGCGCGGGACTAGTTTCGCCATTTCCGCGATCGATGGACGCTGCGGCACGGCGATCACGTCATCGAGATCCCGATTGCCCTCGAGCATCCCCTCGGTGCCGCGAAAGACCAATGCGTCGACCGAGGACCCGGCAAAGCCCATCTTCAGCGCACGGACCAGCGGCGTCGTCAGCAGCACGTCTCCGAGGCGGCGCAGTGTAATAACGAGAATGCGCGGGCGTTCGCGGAGAGCCTTCATCATAGGACTCGCTGCATACGGGACGCTCTAGCAAAAAACGGCCAGTGCGGAATCCCGCTCGCGCAACGCCATACCGCCGACAACGCCGACGCCGAACACGTAGAGCCAGCCCTGGCTGAAATCGAACAGATGCGAGTTGACGAGCGAGGATACCACGTTCTGGACGACGATGATCATGCCGATCCAAGCGATCAGTCCGCTGCCATGGAACAGCATGAAATGGGCAATCCACATCGCTATCAGCACGGCCGCGCCGACAAGGCCGAGCTGGATCGCGACGGCGAAAATCTGGTTGTGGGGATTGCCGGGAGCCGCCGAAGAAGCACCCGTTTCGCCGACCGCTGCATGACGAAACTGTTCCGGGATCGAACCGGTGCCATGGCCGATGATCGGAGCCGTCGCGATGAACGATAACGACTTTCTCAGAAACTCAAGATGCAAACCCGTCGAGTTCGGGGCATCGCTGGCAACATAGGCCTGCAGCTCCGCCTCGGAAGTGATCAGTCGCTCGCGCAGATAGGGCGACCCGAGCCAAATGCTGATGCCGACGACGGCGCCCAATAAGCCGGCGTCCACCACCCCTTTCCAGCCGAATTGTCGCCAACCAAGCAAAAGGATCAGCACCGGCGCGACGAGAAGGGCAGTGCGGCTGGTGACAACAAAAACAATGTTGGCGAGAAAAAAACCCGCGAGCGCAACGAGTCGCGGAACCAGGCGCCACCGATGTGCGCTTCCTTCGTCGAATGCACGTCCCAGAAGCACAAAGGCGCAGATCAGAAAGCTGCCGCTCTGAAAAATATAGTCCTTGACCAGAACCCCTGCCATTTTGCCCTGCCAAGGCAGGCCGGGGATCAACACCGAAGCCCACGACACGAGGAGTACGCCGAGTGTCGATGCAAAGAATCCATAGATGACCCAGCTGCCGTGCGCGGACCGCCGAAACTGCGCCAACAGCAAAGGAATGACCAGCAGCCGGTGGTATCCACCAAGGCCATGGATGCGCTCGCTCCAGGTGACGTCGGCCCACAACATGCCGACTGCCGCTAGCACCCAGAGCAAGACCGGCAGGCCGCCGGCGGCGGTCGCAAGCTCGCGCCGGATCGAACCCGCATCCAAGGTCGGGAGAATTGCGATCAGCCATAACGCGATGAGAATCCCGGTCGCGGATGTCGACCAGGGCAGCGCCACCGCGACGCCGGCGGCGAGCCAGTCGGCTGCCCGTATCCAGCGTACGCGATCGAAGCTCGATAGGATGGGAAGGGCGGTCATTCGATAAACTCGCGGTCGGGGGCGTCCTTGGCCTCGTCACGCAGCGTCGATGAGTCCGCGCGCAGCGCGAATTCGATGACTAGCCAGGACTTTGTCAAGCCGACGCTCATTCTCCGGCGGCCACGCCCGATCGGCTTTTCGGATGCCACGCCACGGATGGAAAAATCGCGCGCTTCATCGATGCTGCCAGCATATGCAAACTGCCCGAATCATGACCCTGCAGGCTTGGTTGACCGGATCGGCAATTCGGCAGATTCGGCCGAACGGCGCACCAGGCCAGTGGTCGAATGCCCGGGCACCAAATCCACCAGGATGACATCGCCGTCCGCGGCCTCGACGACGTCGCGGCCGATCACCTCTTCGCGCCGGTAATCGGCGCCCTTGACCAGCACGGCCGGGCGCACGCGTTTGATCAGTTCGAGCGGCGTGTCTTCCTCGAATACGACGACAAGGTCGACGGCTTCGAGCGCGGCGAGCACCTCCGCGCGACCTTCCGCGGGATTGATCGGCCTGCCTTTGCCCTTGAGACGCGTCGTCGAGGCATCGCTGTTGAGACCGACCACCAGCCGGTCGCAGGCTGCGCGCGCCTCGGCCAGCAATCTGATATGGCCGCGATGCAGGAGATCGAAACAGCCATTGGTGAAGCCGATCCGCAGACCATGGCGGCGCCATTGCGCGAGCCGCTCGTCGAGCACCGACCAGTCGAACACGATCTTCTCCTCGGGCGCGAGCGAGGCAGCCGGCAGAATGCGGCTGCGCAATTCGGCGAGCGAGACCGTTGCCGTGCCGCGTTTGCCCACGACCACCGCGGCCGCGGCATTGGCCGCACGCATGGCGAACTCGTACGGGGTCCTCATCGCCAGCAGCACCGCCATCACTCCGGCCACCGTATCTCCGGCGCCGGAGACATCGCGCACCTTGACCGGATAGGCGGGAACGTGGACCGGCGCCTGACCTTCCACATGCAGAGTCATCCCCTGCTCGCTGCGCTTGACCAGCACGGCCTCGCTGCCGACCATGCGCGCCAGCTCGGCCGCGGCGCTCGCGACCTCCGCCTCGGTCGCCACCGGCCGATGCACGGCGGCGGCCAGCTCCTTGCGATTGGGCGTGATCAATGTCGCGCCGCGATACAGGCTGTAATCATGCCCCTTTGGATCGACGATGACCGGCTTGCCGAGGCGTTGCGCCTTTTCGATAATGGCGCGGATAACGCGCTCCGTCAGCACGCCTTTGGCGTAGTCGGACAGCACGACCGCACCGACCTGCGGCAGCGCCGCTTCGGCATAGGCGATGACAGCGGACTGGCTTTCAGCGCTCGCCGGCTCCGCCGTCTCCCAATCGGCCCGGATGAGGTGGGTCGAGTGGTGTTCGGACACGAAGCGCACCTTGCGCGTGGTCTGCCGCGCTCTGTCGATCACAAGGTCGGGGACGACTGAACCGTTGAGCTCGGCCAAGGCATTGGTCAGCGTAAGGCCTGCGGCATCGTTGCCAATAAGACCGACGAAAATGCAATGCGCGCCGAGCGCAGCGATATTGCGCGCAACGTTGCCGGCGCCGCCGATCTCAACCTCGCTATACCTGACCGCGAGGACCGGTGTCGGCGCCTCAGGCGAAATGCGCGTGACCTCGCCGTAGACGAAATCGTCGAGCATGACGTCGCCGACGCAAAGAACGGTCTGCTTGGAAACAAGCCTGAGGGCTTCTTCGAAATCAAACATGCTTGTCGCCCGGCCTTTCCCCCGTGATCCCGCTCACCGATAGCGATCGGCGCGATCAAGATAACAACTCACGTAGCGCTTCACCCCCTCTTCGAGCGTGGTGAAGTCCGCATTGAAGCCCGCGTGGCGCAGATTTCCGATCTCGGCCTGGGTGAAATATTGATAATTATCGCGAATCGAAACCGGCATGTCGATATATTCGATTGTCGGCTCGCGGCCGAGCGCCGCGAACATGGCCGTCATCAACTCGCGGAAGCTGCGCGCCTGCCCGGTGCCGACGTTGAAGATGCCCGACACCGCGGGCGTCTCGATCAACCAGCGGACGACGGCGACCGCATCATCCACGTAGATGAAATCGCGCTTTTGCTCGCCGTCGGCGATGCCGGCGCGGTACGATTTGAACAGCCGGATCGGCTCACCGGCCTTGGCCTCGTCGAAACGCTTGGCAACGAGACTCATCATCTCGCCTTTGTGGTATTCATTGGGGCCGAAGACATTGAAGAATTTAAGCCCGGCCCATTGCGGCGGCAGCTTGTCCTTGCGCGCGACGCGCTCGACGATTGCGAGGTCGAATATATGCTTGCTCCAGCCGTAAAGGTTCATCGGCTTGAGCCGCTTGAGCGCGCCGAGCGACCAGTCGTCGGAAAAGCCTGCCTGGCCGTCGCCGTAGGTCGCGGCCGAGGAGGCATAGATAAAAGGCGTGCGCGTCGATGCACACCACTCGAACAAGCGTAGCGACAGCCGGAAATTGGTTTCGATGACGAGGTCGGCATCGGTCGCGGTCGTGGAGGAAATGGCGCCAAGATGCACCACGGCGTCGAGCTTGCGTCCGTTGAGCCAGCGCAGAAGATCCGCCGGCGGAACAAATTCGGCGAGCTGGCGTCCTGCGAGATTGCGCCATTTGCCATCGCTGCCAAGAATATCGTTGACGGCAATATCCGTGCGTCCGGCCTCGTTGAGGCTCGCGAGCACGTTCGATCCGATGAACCCGGCCCCGCCGGTGACCAATAACATCGACGCCGCGACACCGGTTAAGGTTGCCGTCGATCCCCCTTTGCCCCAGTCTCGCCCGCAGCGCAACACTGGACATTAGAGTCAGCAAGGGGTAACTCCCGATCAGGGATAGATGGAATGAATCTTCATTCAATCGAAAAGATGAATCATAGTTCAATAATTTCTTCATCCGAGCGGCTCGTGGATGCATCGCACGGCGGCCCGATCCTGATCGTGCCTTACATGTGGATCGGCGATTTCGTGCGCTGCCATTCGGTCGTGACGCTGCTGAAAAAACGCTTCCCCGACCGTCCGATCGATATGCTGGCGACTGCGCGCTGCGTGCCGCTGGCCGATTATATGCCCGGCCTGCGCCAAGCCGTCATCGTTGACCTCCCGCGCAGCCGTATCGCTCTGGCGCGGCAGATCATGCTTGCCAAGCGCCTCAGGCGCGAGGGCTACGGTATGGCGCTGATCATGCCGCGGACCTGGAAAGCCGCGCTGGCGCCCTTTCTCGCCGGCATCCCCAAGCGCACCGGCTTTGTTGGGGAGGCGCGTTTCATCCTTCTCAACGACTTGCGTTTTGGTGAGCGCAGGTTGCCGCGCATGGTCGACCGCTGCGCAGCGCTCGCCCTGCCGCGCGGCGCCAAGCCGCCCCCCGCATGGCCGATGCCGGAGCTCAAAGTGGCTGCGGCCGAGGTCGCCTCATGGCGCAACCGGCGCGGCCTGACCGGGGACGGCCATCCGGTCGTGGCGCTTGCCCCGGGCGCTGTCGGACCAGCAAAGCGCTGGCCGAGCACCGCCTATGCCGCCCTCACCCGCCGCCTGCTCGCCGATGGCCTCGCGGTTTGGGTGCTCGGCGGTCCCGACGAGAAATCGCTTGCAGCCGAGATCGTCGGCGACACCGAGGCTCGCGATCTCACCGGCCACGATCTGCGCGACGCCATTCTCGCGCTGGCGGCCGCTGCCGTGGCGGTCTCGAACGATTCCGGCCTCCTCCACGTCGCTGCAGCGCTCGGCACGCCGACGATTGGGATTTTCGGCCCGACCAGCCCGTGGCACTGGGCGCCGCTCAATCCGCTCGCTGCAACGCTGGAGACCAAGAGCGAACTTGCCTGCCGGCCGTGCCACAAGCCGGTATGCCGGCTCGGCCACCACCGCTGCATGCGCGAGATTGCTCCGGAGGAGGTCCTTGCGGCGACCCGCCGGGCGCTCGCGGCGGTGCCTTCTGCCGGCTGAATCCGGGGCGGGCGGAATAACACGGCCTTCATCAAATCGGAGTAGGGCCAAAACGGTAGCGACGGCAGGGGAAATGGATCGACCATGACGGTCCTGGTCACCGGCGGAGCCGGCTATATCGGCAGCCACATGGTGCTCGAACTCGCCGATGCCGGCGAGCGTGTCGTGGTGCTCGACAACCTCTCCACCGGGTTCGCTTGGGCCGTTGCCGAGGGCGTGCCGCTCATCGTTGGCGACACCGGCGACCAGGCGCTCGTCGCGCGCCTGATCCGACAATTCCGTATCGAGGCAATCATCCACTTCGCCGCGTCCATCGTGGTCCCCGATTCGGTTCGCGATCCACTCGCTTATTATCGGAACAACACGGTCAATTCGCGCGCGCTCATCGAATGCGCGGTGAACAACGGCGTGCGCCGCTTCATCTTTTCCTCGACCGCCGCGGTCTACGGCAATCCGGCCGAAATTCCGGTGCAGGAAGATGCGCCGACGCAACCGATCTCACCCTACGGTTGGTCGAAGCTGATGAGCGAAGTCATGCTGGGCGATGCCGGCCGCGCGCATGGTCTCAGCCATGTGATCCTGCGCTATTTCAACGTCGCCGGTGCCGATCCGCACTGCCGCACCGGGCAATCGAGCAACGCGGCAACGCACTTGATCAAAATTGCGGTCGAGACCGCGCTCGGGCTGCGCCCCAAGATCGAGGTTTTCGGCACCGACTATCCGACGCCGGACGGCACCTGCATCCGCGACTACATCCATGTCAGCGATCTTACCCGCGCGCATTCCGACGCGCTGCGCCACTTGCGCTCCGGCGCACCGTCGCTGACGCTCAATTGCGGCTACGGCCACGGCTTTTCGGTGCTCGAAGTGATCGAGGCGGTCAAGCGCACGTCGGGAGCCGATTTCAAGGTCGAGACCGCGCCCCGGCGGCAAGGCGACCCGGCCCGGATCGTTGCCGATTCCCGCCAGGCACGGGCAATGCTCGGCTGGCGGCCGCGTTTCGACGATCTCTCCACCATCGTCGCGCACGCGCTCGCCTGGGAACGCGAACTGATGAAGCGGCGAGCGGCGCAGGGCGCCGAATTTGAACGGGCTTAGCCAGGATTTTCCGCGCGCCATGAGCCTGGAGCGGCTGCAATTTCGTGACCACGTCTTATATTTCTTCCTGTTGATGTGGGCGCAGACAAGCACGCCGGGGTAGCGCAACACGTGAGAACCTTTCAACCGCGGCTCGATATCTTGCCGGCCCCCCAACGCGCATTTTGGCCGGAGCTTGCGGTCACGCCGGAGCACTTCACCCTCTATGGTGGAACCGCGCTCGCCTTGCGTCTCGGCCATCGCGTTTCGGTTGATTTCGACTTTTTTTCCGATCAGGCCTTTGATCCCGACCTGCTCGCACGCAGCATTCCCTATCTGGCACAAGCCGAGCGCGTCCAGATCGATGCCAACACCCTCACCTGCCGCGTCGAGCGTGGCGGGCCGGTGCTGGTCTCGTTCTTCGGTCGCATTGGCCTCGGCCAGGCGGCGGCACGCGAGCAGACGCAAGGGCTGCGGTTGTACGTGGCTTCGCTGTTGGACCTCGCCGGCACCAAGGTCGCAGTCGTGCAAAAGCGCGCCCAGGAGAAGGACTACCTCGACATCGACGCGCTGATCCGCAATGGCGTCGAACTGCCGATGGCACTCGCCGCCGGCGGTGTCATCTATGGTCGCGGCTTCAATCCGCTGGTCACGCTCAAAGCGCTGAGCTACTTCGATGACGTGCCGGCGTTACCACAAGACGTGCGCGGTCGCTTGCAGACCGCCGTCGCGGCCGTGGATGTAACACGTTTGCCGACCCTCACCCCGTATAAGCAACGGGCAGACGAGAACGGCTCCGAGTCATGAAACCCTTGCCGCTCACGCCGGAACTGCTGATCGTGGCGCGGCGCGTCGTTTGGTTCAAGGAGCCGGCGCAGGCTCTGGCGGAACCGGTGCTGTTCCTGTCGCAGGTGATGAACTACGGCACGCCGCAAGACTTGGCCGCGCTGCGCGGCTTAGTCGGCAAGGAGGAGTTCCGCGAAGTCCTCGATCACGCTCCGCCGGGCGTGTTCGACCGCCGGTCCTGGGCGTACTGGAATTTGATCTGCGGGCGTGAGCCGGCACCGCCCATGCCGACGCGTCATTTCACTTGAAAATTCCGCCCCCTCGGGGCATGGAACGCCCCGGGACGCCGGCTCGCGCATTTCGGCCGCAACGGGACGCAACGGGTCGCGCATGACAGCTTCCACGGCCGGATCCTCGGACCCCTATTCGACGTTCGCCCTGGTGCGCCGGCTCCTCGTCGATGAGGCCTTGGTGCACTGGCCGCGCTACGCCGTCGCCTTCATGCTGATGGGGATCGCCGCCGCCGGCACGGCGCTGAGCGCCTATCTCCTCGGCACGATGACCAACGAGGCCTATGTCACTCGCAACTTCCAAGGCATCGTCGTCATCGGTTGCATCGCCATGGCGATCTTCGCGACCAAGGGCATGGCGGCCTACGGCTCGACCGTCATCCTCTCCAGGATCGGCAATCGCATCGTCGCCGATCACCAGCAGCGCATGTTCGACAAACTCTTGCAGGAAAACATCGGCTTCTTCGCCGACCGCCATTCGTCCGAATTCATTGCCCGGCTCACCACCGGTGCCGCCGCCGTAAGCCAGGTGATCAGTCTGCTCATCACCGCCATCGGCCGCGATCTGATGTCGCTCATCGGGCTCTCGATCGTGATGGTGATTCAGGATCCGGTGATGTCGCTCGGCGGACTGATCATGGCGCCGCCGGCCCTCTTCTTCCTGCGCAAGCTGGTCCGGCGGGTGCGCGGCATCGCGCGGCTGCAGTTCACCGGCGGCACGCGCATCATCGAGACCATGCAAGAAGCGCTGCAAGGCCTGCGCATGGTCAAAGCCTTCTCGCTCGAGGACGAGATGCAGCGAAGACTTGCCGTCAGCGTCGGAGAAGTCGAGCGCGAATCGAACAAGATGGCGCGTGTTGCCAATCGCGCCAGTCCGCTGATGGAGACGCTCGGCGGTTTCACCATCGCCGTGGCGATGATCTACGGCGGCTACCGCGTCATCGAAACGGGGGCGTCGCCGGGCGGTTTCGTTGCCTTTGTCGCGGCGTTTTTGCTCGCCTACGAGCCAGCCAAGCGGCTGGCGCGGCTCAACATCGATCTTAATAACAGCCTCGTGGGTGTTCGCGTCCTTTACGAGGTCATCGACAGCCCGCCGGGCGAGCCGGGCGATGATGACCGACCGCCGCTCCAGCTGACGACGGCACGTCTCGAATTCGCCCACGTGCAATTCGCCTATCGTCCCGGCACACCGGTGCTGCGCGGCATGAGCTTCCTGGCGCAGCCAGGCAGGCTCACCGCCCTTGTCGGCCCCTCCGGCGGCGGCAAATCGACGGTGCTCGACCTGATCTTGCGCTTCTATGACGTCGATGCCGGCCGCATTTTGATCGACGGCCAGGATATTGCTGCCGTGTCGCGCGGCTCGCTACGCCGGCAGATTGCCTATGTCGGCCAGATCGTTCAACTGTTCCGCGGAACCATCCGCGAGAACATCGGCCTCGGCAGGCGCAACGCCAGCGAGGCGGAGATCGTCGCCGCCGCCAAGGCAGCGCATGCCCACGAATTCATCCTTGGCTTTCCCGCCGGTTACGATACGCCGGTCGGCGAGCACGGCATGCAGCTCTCCGGCGGCCAGCGCCAGCGCATCGCCGTTGCGCGCGCGCTGATCAAAAACGCGCCGATCATCCTGCTCGACGAGGCGACTGCGGCCCTTGATGCGGAATCCGAGCGCTATGTGCAGGAGGCAATCGCGGAGCTGCGCAAGGGGCGCACGACGCTGGTCGTCGCGCACCGGCTTTCCACTATCATGCATGCCGATTGCATTCTCGTGGTCGAGGGCGGTCTGGTGGTCGAATCCGGCCGCCACGAGGAGCTGCTGCGCAAGGGCGGCCGTTATGCCTCCTTCTATCGCCTGCAGCTCAAAGGGCAGGGGCCGGCGCGCGAGCCGCTCGCCGTCGGCTGACCGAGACGGAGGATAGATCACAGAGGACGGAACTTTCGTCATATTGGCGGGTTAGCAGGGAACCATCATCTGATTGGAGCTCGCCATGGGCGCCCGCGGTGTCACCTTGCGCGTGCAACCACCGATTCCGTTCGGCGATGTTACATTGGTTCCTGCATCACTCAGCGGACGGCCCGAGGCCGATATGGCTCGCGCCATGGCCGCAGCACTCGCCGATGTCGAAGCGCCGACGGCAGCCGAAATGTATAACCGGGTCCGGCAGTCCTTTCCTTTGGCGCCGTTGAGCGCGCGGGTGGCGGCGCTCGGCGTTATGATGGAACGCCTGCGACGCTCGTTCTGACGTAGCCGTCAAAGCCCGAGATAGGCGCTGCGAACGCGGTCGTCGGCCAACAGCTCGCTGCCGCTCCCGGAAAGCGTGACCCGCCCGTTTTCCAGCACGTAGGCGCGGCTCGCGAGCTTGAGCGAGAGCGCTACGTTCTGCTCGACCAATAGACAGGTGATACCCTCGTTGTTGAGCTCGCGGATGGTGTCGAGCACGCCGCGAACGATATTGGGCGCCAGGCCGAGCGAGGGTTCGTCGAACATGATGAGCTCCGGCGCACTCATCAGGCAGCGCCCGATGGCGAGCATCTGCTGCTCGCCGCCGGAGAGCGTGCCGGCCGGCTGCCGCGCCCGTTCGGCAAGCATGGGAAACATTCCCAGCACGCGCTCTCTGTTCTTGGCGCGATGGGCGCGGGCGCGCGGCAGCATCGCCCCGATGTCGAGATTCTCGGCCACCGAGAGCGTTGGAAAGACCTGTCGCCCCTCCGCCACCTGGCCGAGCCCGAGATCGCAGACGCGATGGCTCGGCCAGCGCGAAATGTCGACGCCGCGGAAGAGAACCCGGCCGCGCGCCTGCGGCTGCATCCCGGCGAGCGCGCGGATGAGCGTCGTCTTGCCGGCGCCGTTGGCGCCGACGATGGCGACGATCGCGCCTTCCTCGATATCGAGCGATACGGCATCGAGCGCCTGCACGTCGCCATAGAAAACGTCGAGGTTTTGCACCTGAAGCATCACACCGCCTCGGCGCCGAGATAGGATTGCACCACCGCCGGATCGCGCACGACCGCTTCCGGCGGGCCCTCTGCGATCGCCGTGCCGTGGTCGAGTACCAGCACGCGGGAGGCGAGCGCCATCACCGCGCGCATCACGTGTTCGATCAGCAGGATGGTCAATCCGCTGTCGCGGTTGAGCGCCTGCAAGATCGCGACCATGCGGTCGGTCTCGGTCGGCCGCAAGCCCGCCATCACCTCGTCGAGCAGCAGAAGCCGCGGCTCGGTCGCGAGCGCGCGGGCGAGTTCGAGCCGCTTGCGATCCGGCAGCGTCAGGGTCGAGGCGAGCCGCGCCCGCATGTCGAAGAGATCGAAGCGCTGCAACAGCGCCCGCGCGCGTTGTCGCGCCGCCTCCACATCACGCCGGTGCAGCAACGCGCCGATGGTGACGTTGTCCTCTACGCTCAGTGCCATAAACGGCCGCACGATCTGGAAGGTGCGGGCGACGCCGCGCCGGCAGACGGCGTCGGCCGGCAAACCACCGAGCGGCTTGCCCGCAAAGGTGATCGAGCCTTCGTCGGGCGTCATCGCGCCGGCGATCATGTTGAACAGAGTGGTCTTGCCGGCGCCATTCGGGCCGATGACGGCGAAAATCGCACCTTCCGGCACGGTGAAGCTGACCTGGTCGACTGCGAGAAGACCGCGGAAACGCTTGCTGACCGCGGCGAGTGAGAGGAGCGCGGTCATTTCTTGCCCTTCATCACGCGGAGCCGGCGCGCCAGCGGCGGCCACACGCCGTCCGGCAGCGCCACGATGACGAGAAGCATGCAGATGCCGTAGAACACCTGCGTCGCTCCGGGCAGATCAAGGCCGAATGCCGTCATAACGGAATTGAGTGTTTCGGCGAGGCCGGTGAGCACGAACGCGCCGAGGATCGGCCCGAACAGCGTGCCGACGCCGCCGATGATGGGGCCGAGAATGATCTCGATCGAACGGGAAATGCTGAAGACCTGCTCGGGAAACAGGTTGTTGTAGAAGAACGCGTAGAACACGCCGGCAAACGAGGTCACCGCCGCCGACACCATCACCGCGTACATCTTGTAACGGAAAGTGTCGATGCCGACGGCGCGCGCCGCCTGCTCATCCTCGCGGATGGCCAGCCAAAAGTAACCGACCCGGCTGCGAATGAGAAAATGGCAGAGCGCGAACGCGAACACGGTCGCGGCCAGGATAACGTAGTAGAACATCGTCGGACCGCCGCGTAGCCGCCACAGATCGTTGTGCGCGTATTGCTTGACCGGCAAGAACAGGCCGCTCGAGGCGTTGACGAAGCTCAAATGGTCGAAGCCGATGCGGGCAAACTCGGCAAAGGCGATGGTCAGGATGGCGAAATAGACGCCGGCGACGCCGAAGCGGAAGGCCAGAAATCCGAGCATCGCCCCACAGGCTGCGGCCACCGGAATCGCCGCCAAAAGGCCCAGCCAGGGACCGATGCCGAACTGGGTGAACAAGGTCGCCGCGACGTAGCCGCCCAGCCCCAGATAGATCGCGTGGCCGAGCGAGAGCTGTCCGGCAAAGCCCATCATGATGTTCCAAGCCTGGCCGGTATAGGCGAAATAGAGAATGATGATGAGAACGGTGAGCAGATAATCGTTGACGATCCACGGCGCCGCCAGGAAGGCGGCGAGCAGCGCCGTGAGCAGGACGGCGCTGCGGCGCGACACGCCGGCGGTAAGCCGCGCGATCATGTCTGCCTCTTGCCGAGGATGCCCTGCGGCCGGAACAGCAGCACCAGCACGAGAATGCCGAACGCGAACATGCTCTTGGCGGACGGCGTGAACAACAGGCCGGCGAGCGCCTCGGTGACCCCGATCAGCACGCCGCCGACCAGCGCACCCGGCATCGAGCCGAGCCCGCCGGTGATGACGATGACGAAGGCAAGGAGCGTATAGCTCGGTCCCAGCATCGGCGTCACGTCGATGATCAGCACCAGCATGGTGCCGGCCGCCCCGACGCAGGCGGCGCCGAGCCCAAAGGTGAGCGCGTAGAGGCGCTTGACGTCGAGCCCGACCACCAGCGCGCCGGTGTGGTTGTCGGCGCAGGCGCGGATCGCCTTGCCGACCAGCGTCAAGCGGAAGAACGCGAACAGCGCAGCGGCGAATACGATCGCGGCGGCGGCGGCATAGACCTTGGCGGCGTCGATGATCATCGCGCCGACCTGGAAACTCTCGAGCGCATACAAGGTCTGCACCGAGCGAGCGTCCGGGCCGAAGATAATCAGCAACGTGTTGGTGATGATGATCGCCAGCGCCACCAGCAGCAAGAACTGAACGTATTCGGGCCGGGTGATAAAGGGATTGATCAGGGAAGTCTGCAGCGCGTAGCCGAACACGAACAGCACGGCCGCGATCGGAATGAGCAGGATCAGCGGATCAAGGTGAAATCCGGAACTCAGCAGGACCGCGATATACATTGCGATCGTCATCATCTCGCCGTGGGCGAAATTGACCACGCGCACCACGCCGAAAATGACCGACAGGCCGAGTGCCATCAGGCCGTAAACGAGGCCGGTCAAAATCCCGCCGATGGCGACGTTGAGATAGACCTCCAGCGGCACCGAAACGCCTTCAGCCGCGGCTGAGATACGACGGCAACGGCCACTCCGGCTTGGCGTTGGCGGCTTCCTTCGGCGCCAGCGTCACGATCTTACCGCCACGGTTCTGGATGCCGCCATCCTTCACTTTGTCGTTCTGACCCTTGGCGTCGAACGCGATGCCCGGTCCGATGCTGACATTGTCGGTGATGTTGGTGGTGCGCAGCGCGTCGGCCAGCGCCTTCGGATCGGTCGATCCGGCGCGCTTGTACGCGTCGGCAGCAATCAGCAGCGCCTCGAAAGTGAAAACGTGGTTGGTGTTCAGGTTGACACCCGGGTCGGCCTTGGCCAAAGCGGCTTCGAGCACCGGGGTCAGTTTCTTGTGCGGGTCGTACCAGGGGACAAAGCTGATCGGCCCGTCGGACAGCTTGCCCAGGGTCTTGAAATATTGATCCTCGTACCAACCCGGACCCATGCTCAGGATCGCCTGCGGCGTCCAGCGCTGTTTGACGAGCTCCCGCGTCAACAGCATCGCGTCGTTGAGACGGCTGACCACGAGCAGGGCGTCGGCACCGGTCGCCTTGGCTTTCGCCACCTCGACCGAAAGATCGCGGGCAGCCGGATCGTAGGCGATTTCCTCGGCGATCGTGTACGGCATGTCGAATTTCGGCATGACCGCGCCGATGCCCTTCGCCATCGACGTTCCGTAGGTGTCGTTCACGTGCATGAACACGACCGACTTCGGCGCTGCGCCGGTAATAGCGAAAATCTCCTTCTGGTCGGCGAAGGCGTCGCCAAGGATCATCGGCGCAGTCGGAAAATTCCTGAACACGAACTTGTAGCCTTGCTCGGTAATAGGGGGCGCCGCCGCGATATTGATGACGAACGGAATGCCCTTCTGCTCGGCGACCTGAGCGATCGCGGTCGACTGGCCGGAATCGAAGGCGCCGATCAGGAGCTGAGCGCCTTCGTTGATCAGCTGCTCGGCGCGGGCGCGCGCGGTGTCGACATTCGATTCCGTATCGCCGTTCATGAGGGTGAGATCCGGCAGGCCCATCGACTTCAAGATCGCCGGCGCGATGTTGGCGCCGCGCTGGCAATCCTGCCCGATGCCGGCCTCGTAGCCCGAACGCGGCAGCAGGACGCCGACCTTCAGGGCGCCGCCCTGGGCGCGCAGGACCGCGGGCGCGGCCAACGTCGCGGCGGCCGCAGCCGCGCCGGCGAGGACGCGGCGGCGGTCGGCCAGCATGCCAATGCGAGTCATGGCGGTATCCTCCCCTGAACTTCATGAATCCTACGCGGCTGCCCGACCTGCGGCAACACCGATCACGTTCGAAAAAGCTGGGCCATTGCCGCAGCGCTGCGCAGCAGCCGACGGTCTTGATGATCGAGGCTCCATTGCGGAATATGCGCCGAACCTGCCATCATTGGCGGACTTAAGACGCGAGAAGGGCTTTCACCATGCCAGACATGAAGCCGGCGATCTGTTTCATCGGCTTCGGCGAAGCGGGCCAGGCAATGGCGGCGGGCTTGCGCGAGGCGGGCGTCAAGCGGATATCGGCATGGGACATTTTGTTCCCGCAAGCCGAGGGCGAACGGCTAAAGCGCGCCGGCGCGATGATCGGCGTGGAATGCGCGCCTTCCGCCGCGGAGGCCGTGGGCGAAGCGGAGATCATCGTCTCCGCCGTCACTGCAGCCGCGAGCGTCGAAGCAGCGCGTTCGGTCAAGGCGCATCTTGTCGGCAAACCGTTTTTGCTCGACATCAACTCGGTCTCGCCCGGACGCAAGCAGGAGACGGCAAAGCTCCTCGGCGACGCCGCCCGTTACATCGACGTCGCGGTGCTTGGACCCATTCATCCGGCGCGGCATCAAACGCCGATGCTGATCGCCGGTCCGCATGCCGAGGTCGTCGCTCCCATGCTCGCCGCCCTCGGCATGCGCGTGAGCCTCGCCGGAGCGGAAATCGGGGCTGCGGCGGCGATCAAGATGGTGCGCAGCGTGATGATCAAGGGGATCGAGGCGCTGACGCTGGAGTGTTTTTTGGCCGCCGCGCGCGCCGGCGTCGTCGACGAGGTCGCCGCCTCGCTCAAGAACAATTATCCCGGCCTCGATTGGTCAAAGGTTATTCCCTACAACCTCGAACGCATGGCGAGCCACGGCGAGCGCCGCGCCGCCGAGATGGAGGAGGTGGCGGAGACGTTGCGCGAACTCGGCGTCGAGCCGCTGATGACCTCGGCCACGGTCAAGCGCCAGCGCGAAATGGGTGAGATCGGCGCCCAGCAGGCCGTGCGCGGGGCGCTTGCCGCGGGCCGTGCGGAAATCCTCAACGCCATCAGCGCCGCCGCGCGCGACCGGCATTGATTCTGATCCGTCACCCTGAGGCGCGAGCGAAGCGAGCCTCGAAGGGCGACGGCCGAGGCGCCTCGGCCGCATCCTTCGAGGGCCGCTTCGCGGCCACCTCAGGATGACGGTCATGGGGCGCGCCCTGACCTCTGCTGCTTGATAAATTCCGTCAGCCATTGATACGATGCCTTCGGCGTGCGCTTTTGCGTCGCGAAATCGACGCGAACCACGCCGAAGCGCCGGCTGTAGCCTTCCGCCCATTCGAAATTGTCGAGCAGCGACCAGACGAAATAGCCGCGCAGGTTGACGCCTTCGGCAAGCGCGCCGCGCGCGGCGGCAAGATGCTCGCGCAGATAAGCGACACGATCGTCATCGTGCACCGTGCCGTCCGCCGCGAGCGGATCGTCGTAGCAGGCGCCGTTCTCGGTCACATACATTTCCGGATTGCCGTAGTTATCGCGTAGACGCATGAACGTTTCGGTAAGCCCGCTGGCGTCGATCGGCCAGCCGAACGCCGTAAAGCGCGTGCCGGCGGGCGTCGCCCCGAACCACGCCCCGAACAGGCTTTGCGGCGCGTCCGCGATATACATCGGGGCGTAGTAATTGACGCCGAGAAAGTCGATCTTCTGCTGCGTCGTGTTGAGATCGCCGGCCGCAATCAACGGCACGAACTTTTCAGCGATTGCGGCCGGATAAAAGCCCTTGAACAGCGGGTCGAGGAAGGCGCCGTTCCAGAACGCATCGAACCGCGCGGCGGCGGTGCGATCCTGCTCGCGGTCCGAGGACGGCCGCATCGGCTGCAAATTGATCACGGTGCCGAGGCGAAGGTCGGCGCGCTCCGCGCGCAGCGCTTGCAGCGCGCGGCCTTGTGCCAGGTTCTGGTGATGGATCGCGGCCAGCATGTTGGGCAAGCCGGTCAGGCCGGGCGCATGGCTGCCGATGCCGTGGCCGAACAACGCGTGGACATTGGGCTCGTTGAACATCGCCCAATGCTTGACGCGGTCGCCCAAACGCCGCGCCATGACCCGCGCGTAATCGGCAAACTTTTCCGCGATGTAGCGGGTAAGCCAGCCGCCCTCGTCTTGCAATGCCTGCGGCAGGTCCCAATGATAGAGGCACAGCCACGGCGTGACGTGGCGGGCGAGGAGCCCATCGACCAGGCGATCGTAGAAATCGACGCCGCGCTCTTCGACGGCGCCGACGCCGGCGGGAAAAATGCGCGGCCACGCGGTCGAGAAGCGGTAGGCAGAAAAGCCGCCGCGGGCGAGCCATTCGACGTCCTCGCGCCAGCGGTGATAGTGATCGCAGGCAACGTCGCCGGTGTCGCCACCTTTCACCTGCCCCGGCGTGTGGGAAAAGATATCCCAGATGCTCTTGCCGCGCCCGTCGGCATCGACCGCCCCTTCGATCTGATAGCTCGAGGTCGAAGCGCCCCACACGAAGTCGGCGGGAAACGCGCCCGCATCGGCGAAGGCGGGGCGCGGCCGCAGCGCACGCCGCAAGCCGAACAAGCCCGTCAGCGCAGGGAGCAACTTTCGGCGCGACATGGTCAGCATCGGGCTCACGCGGGCGTGGAGATCATCTTCTCTTCCCCTTGCCGCGTGCGCGCGGGGTGGCGCGCGCCGGCTTGCCTTGCACTCCGCGCGCTCTCTTCGCCCCGCCGCGCGGCGGCCACGCACCCGCCGCCTCGAGCCGCCTGCTCCAATATTCCCATGTCCGAGCCACGACAATGGGCATCAGATTGACCGTGCCCGCGAGCTTGATCTCGCCGCGATGCAACGGCGCTACTGCGCCGAGCATGTGAGCACGCATCTGATATTCGGCGTTCTGGCACAGGAAGATCGAGCGCGAAACGAGCTCCTTCAAGCCGCCGCCGACGACAGTGGCGCCATGGCGCTTCATCAACACCACCGAATGTTGCCCGAGCGTGCGCGCGAGCGAACGCCCCTCTTCCTGTTTCACGACCAGGAGGTTGGTGTCGCCGAACTCGTCATGCTGGTCCCAGAACGGAATCTCCTCGCCGATCGTCCCGCCGAGATGAAAGACCGGGACGATCGGCTTTTCGGCAACGCAGAACGGCAAGACCGCCGCAGCGTGATGATGGCACACCGCCATGACGTCGCTGCGCGCCTGATAGATGCAGCCGTGAATGACGCGCTCGGCGTAAAGCGCCACCTTGGGCGGCTTCACCGGCTCGGAATCGAGCGTGTATTCCAGGATGTCGTCGGGCTCGATCAGCAGCGGCGAGCGCGAGCGCGGCAGCAGATAGCGGCCCGGATGGCTCGGATGGCGCACGCTGACATGGCCGAAAGCGTCAAGCACGCCTTCGTGGCCGAGGATGCGGTTGGCAAGGGCGAGTTCGGTGATGAGATCGGTCAAATTATCCGGCACGGTTAAGTCCTCATTTTGCGGCAGCGCCCGCCGGCTGCCTTAGCGCGCCCCAGCAAATCCGCAAGCGGCCGGCCGTGCAATCGCAAAATGCGATTTGCGCGGTTGGCCTCCGCCGGCGCCGGATGCTATCAATTGCGTCGGAAAACGGCCGCCGGGGCCCGCATGAACGACCTCGACATCAGCCTGCGTGTGAACGGCGAGGATATTTCCGCGCGCGTCGAGGCGCGCAAGACGCTGGTCGATTTCCTGCGCGATGATCTGTCCCTGACCGGTACCCATATCGGCTGCGAGCACGGCGTTTGCGGCGCCTGCACCGTGCGGCTCGACGGGGAAGTCGTGCGCGGCTGCCTCGTGCTCGCGGTGCAATGCGACGGCGCCGAGATCGAGACTATCGAAGGCCTGTCGGATTCCGGCGCCATCGCCGACCTGCAAACGGCCTTTCAGCGCCGCAACGCGCTGCAATGCGGCTACTGCACGCCCGGCATGCTCATCGGCGCCCAAGAGCTGCTCAGCCGCGGCGGCGTGCCGAGCCGGGAGGTGATCCGCGAGCATCTTTCCGGCAATTACTGCCGCTGCACCGGATACCAGGCCATCGTCGATGCGATCGAGTCCGTCGCGACGGCAAGAGCGCTTGCGGGAACGAGCGGATAATAGCGTGTCGCCATGAAAATCGCCGACGACCAGCCTTCCGCCCTCTCCGCCCTCGATCGGCCGAACTCCTATATCGGCCGCTCGGTGCCGCGGCCCAATCTGGCGCGGCTGACCCAAGGCCGCGGCCAATATGTCAGCGACGTGGTGCTGCCGCGCATGGCGCATGTCGCTTTTCTGCGCTCGCCGCACGCGCATGCGCGCATCAAAAGCATCGAGACGGCCGAGGCAAAAAAAGCGCCCGGCGTGATCGCAGTCGTCACCGGCGCCGAGCTTGCGAAAGTGATCACGCCGTGGGTCGGCGTGCTCACCCATCTCAAAGGGATCAAATCAGCGCCCCAGCATGCCATCGCCATCGAGCGCGCCTGCTGGCAGGGCGAGGCGGTCTGCGCCGTCGTCGCCCGAACGCGCGCCGAAGCCGAGGACGGCTGCGCGCTCGTCAAGGTCGACTACGAAGTGCTCGCCGCCGTCACCGATGCGGAAACGGCGCTCGATGCGGCGACGCCGGTGATCCATCCCGAGCTTGGCGACAATCTCACCTTCGAGCGCGCGCTCGTCGCCGGCGATCCCGACAAGGGTTTTCGCGACGCCGACGCGATCGCCGAGGCGACGTTCGTGTTCGGCCGCCATACCGGCGTCACCAACGAGCCGCGCGCCATCGTCGCCGACTGGAATCCGGGCGAAGAGCGCCTCACCGTCTATCAGGGCACGCAGGCGCCGCACATGATGCAGAACCTGTTCGCCAAGCACCTTGATCTCGAGGAGCACCAGGTCCGCGTGCTCACCAAGGACGTCGGCGGCTCGTTCGGCATCAAGGTGCACACCTACGCCGACGAGATGGCGACGGCGGCGCTGACAAAACTGCTGAACAGGCCGGTCAAATTCGTCGCCGACCGCTTTGAGAGTTTTTCGACCGACATCCACGCGCGCGATCACCGCGTAAAAGCGCGGATCGGCGTGAAGCGCGACGGCACGATCACCGCATTCGAGATCGACGATCTGACCGGCGTCGGGCCGTATTCGGTCTATCCGCGCACCAGCGGCATCGAGGCGAACCAGGTCGTCAACCTGGTCGGCGGTCCGTATACCTGCGCAAATTACCGCGCCCGCGCCCGCGTCGTGTTCCAGAATAAGAATGTCATGTGCCAGTACCGCGCCGTCGGCCACCCGATCGCGACGGCGGTTACGGAAGGTCTGGTCGAGCTTGCTGCGGCGAAGATCGGCATGGACCCCGCCGAGCTGCGGCGACGCAACCTCATTGCCGACGACGCGTATCCGACGGCCGGCGCCTCCGGCATCAAGTTCGAAAAGCTGTCGCATCACGCCTCGCTCGACAAGATTTTGGCGATGATGGATTACAAGAAGCTGCGCACGGAGCAGGCGCAGCTGCGAGAGCAAGGCGTCCACCGCGGCATCGGCTTTGCCTCCTTCATCGAGGTGACCAATCCGTCCGCCGCGTTCTACGGTGTCGGCGGCGCGCGTATCACCTCGCAGGACGGCGCCACGCTGCGGCTCGACGCGACCGGCGCCGTGTTCTGCCATTCCGGCGTCACCGAGCAGGGCCAAGGCGCCGAGTCGGTGATCGCGCAATGCGTGGCGACTTCCTTCGGCGTGCCGATCGAGCGCGTGCGCGTCATCACCGGCGACACCGACAACGTGCCCTATGGCGGCGGCACCTGGGCGTCGCGGGCGGCCGGCATCGGCGGCGAGGCCGCCTGGCAAGCCGGCAAGGTTTTGCGCGCCAATGTGCTTGCGGCCGCCGCCTCGATCCTGCAGGCCGACCCGAAAGCGCTCGATATCCGCGCCGGCATCGTGGTCGATGCCGATACGGGACGCGAGCGCCTTCCCCTCGAAGAGGTGGCGCGCATCGTCTATTTCCGCCCCGATACGCTACCGCCCGGCTTCCAGGCCGAGTTTCTGGTGACGCGCCATTATGTGCCGCGCGCCTGGCCGTTCGCCTTCACCAACGGCGTGCAGGCGTCCTATCTCGAGATCGACATCAAGACCGGGCTGGTCACGCTGCTGCGGCACTGGTGCGTCGAGGATTGCGGCACATTGATCAATCCGCAGCTCGTCGACGAGCAGATCCGCGGCGGCATCGTGCAAGGCATCGGCGGCGCGCTCTACGAGCACTGCCTCTATGACGAAGAGGGCCAGCTCCTCAACGGCAACATGATGGACTACCTGGTGCCGATGGCCGGCGAGATGCCCGATATCGACGTCGGCCACGTGGTGACGCCGACGGCGGATTCCGAGCTTGGCGCCAAGGGCGCGGGCGAAGCCGGCACCGCCGGCGCGCCGGCCTGCATCATGAACGCGGTCAACGACGCGCTGCGCCCGCTCGGCGCCGCGCCGCTCGTCGAGATGCCGTTCACGCCGGAACGCGTGCTGCGCGCGCTCGGGCGGATGTGAGGAGCATGTTCCCCTCCCCCTTGTGGGGAGGGGTTAGGGGTGGGGGTCGGGAGGTGAAGCAATTCCGTCGACGTTCGCGCGTCGCCTCTCGACCCCCCTCCCCACCCTCCCCCACAAGGGGGGAGGGAGCAGCTAGCCGCTCGCGTTCGCTTCACTTTCCCCACCTTCGCGTATACCTGCGCAGTACCCCGCGCCCTTGCCGTCAGACTCGCGCCTTCTAAAATGCCCGGGAGGAAACGAACGCATGAGCAATTGGAAAGACCGAAAAATCCTGATCGTCGGCGGCGGCATCGGCGGGCTGGCGGCGGCGCTGGCGCTGGCGCGCAAAGGAATTGCCGCGCAGGTGATCGAACAAGCGGCCGAGTTCAAGGAGATCGGCGCCGGCATCCAGCTCGGGCCGAATGTGTTCTGGATGTTCGAGATTTTGGGCCTGATGGAGCCGGTGAACGCGCTCGCGGTCTTTCCCAACAATCTGATCATGATGGATTCGATCACCGGCGAGGAAGTCACGCGCATTCCGCTCGGCGCGGATTTTTTGCAGAAATTCAAACATCCCTACGCGCTCATTCATCGCGCCGATCTGCACACGGTGCTGCTCGAAGCGTGCCGACAGTCCAATCTCATCCGGCTCGACGCCGCGCAGAAAGTCGTCACCGTCGATGAGACGAGCGACGGCATCGCGGTGCAGACCGAAAGCGGCAAGGAGTATCGCGGCGCGGCCTTGATCGGCGCCGACGGGCTGTGGTCGACGATCCGGCAGATGCTCGTCGGCGACGGCAAGCCCAACGTCGCCGGCCACATCACCTATCGCGCCGTGCTGCCGACCTCGGAAATGCCGGAGAAATTCCGCTGGCGCGACATGGTGATCTGGGCCGGCGAGAAGGTGCACCTCGTCCATTATCCGCTGCGCACCGGGGAATTGTTCAATCTCGTCGCCGTGTTCCATTCGAACCGCTACGAGGAGGGCTGGGACAGTTACGGCGATCCGGCCGAGCTGCACGAGCGTTTTGCCAAAACCTGCGAGCCGGTGCGCACGCTGCTCAACAAGATCGAGAGCTGGCGGATGTGGGTTTTGTGCGACCGGCTGCCGATCAAGGATTGGAGCCGCGGCCGCATCACGCTCCTCGGCGATGCCGCCCATCCCATGCTGCAATATCTCGCGCAGGGCGCCTGCATGGCGATCGAGGACGCGGTATGCCTTGCCAACAAAGTCGTGGAGCTGCAGGGCGATTACCCGGCGGCCTTCCGCGCCTATCAGCAGGCGCGCTATCTGCGCACCGGCCGCGTGCAGATCATGGCTCGCGTCTACGGCGAATTCTATCACGCCGCCGGCGTGGCCAAGGAGCTGCGCAACATCATGCTCGGCGCGCGCTCGCCGCAGGACGCCATGGCCGGAATGGAATGGCTTTACGGCGAGCAGCCGGAGCTCACGAATGTGGCGGCCGCAGCGCCGGCGATGGTGTCCTGACCCTCATTCCGGATTGCCGCGAAGCGGCAAGTCCGGAATCCATAACCACGAACGCAGGGGCTATGGATTCCGGGCTCCTCGCTTTGCCCGGCCCCGGATTGACGAGCGGATGTCCGGGAAAGCGCACCATCCCCCTTTAAATCGATTCCCGTGCCGCCAGTCGCTTGTATGTACAAAATGTATGCACATATGATAAAGGTTCCGCATGGAATTCGAATGGGACGAGCGCAAGCGCGCACAGATACTCAAGCATCGAGCGCTTGATTTCGCATCGGCCTATCGATTTTTCGACGGGCGTCCGGCGATCCACCAGCCGACGCCCCGCAACGAGGAGGAGCGGTGGAAAACAACGGTCGAGATCGAAGGCGCCTTTTTCACCGTCGTGTGGACTTGGCGCGGCGAGACTATCCGCGTGATCACAATGAGGCGAGCACATGAGCAGGAAGTCAGAAAACATCGTGAAGCGCACGGCGGCTGAGTTGCGCGCGATGGAAAAACGCGGCGAGATCAAAACCGACTGGAAGGCGGCCACGAAAAAGCCCCTGCCCTCGGGCCGCGATCCCGACGACGCCATGGAAGAGATCGACTGGCTCACCACCGAACTGCCGAAGCCGCGGCGCAAGGGCCACATGACGTTGCGGATCGATACGGACGTACTCGCTTGGTTCCGCGCGCAGGGCAAACGCTATCAGTCGCGGATCAACGCGATCCTGCGGCGGTATTACGAGCAGCATACGAAGTGATAGGATTGACCAAGCAACCCTGTCGATACGAGATCGAACGTCGGAAGAGCGAATAGACCTGCATTCACTAATTACCACGGCTTTTTCTCGCGCCGACGCCGACGCGCATTGCGCACGCGCATTATCTGATGCTGAGAAGAAAGTATTATGCGAAACTGGGCTAGAAATATTGAATCACTTTCCCCCTATGCCAGGCGCCTGCATGATTATGAGTGCGTTGTACGCGGTGATGCTGGAAAAGCGTTTCGAGGCAAAAGCATTTGTTGTCGCCGGATCACTGTATGTCGACGACAAGAGAATTTTCGGGGAGGATTCCAATGTCGATGGCCAGACATTCAGCAAATCCAATCCATCGTGGGATGGCCATGGTTGGTTAGCGGTAGGAGACTTCATTGCCGACATTTCAGTGGGCAGGACGGCACGCTCAGGAAAATGCTCGCCCTTACTTACAGAACGTGTAATCCGCCAATTCGGTCCGAACAGTGGACTAGTTGTCTGTAAGCCTACTGCAATCGAGAATGACGGACTTTTCTATAGACCGCAATATGTTCTGGTGCAGGATCAAGTTGACGCGTTGGCGCGGGGAGCCATTGCAAAAGCGACGGGCTCGATTTGAGCAAGAACGTTTTCTGAGGCGGCAAGGCGGTCGAAATTAATAGTGAAGCAAGAGTGGGATGGACAAGCGAAGCGTGCCCACGTGCCGAATCCGAGACTTCGTCGATGCTGAGGTGGGCACGGCGCTCCGCGCGTTTGCCCACCCTACGCTTCCTTCAATGTTAACACCCAGATTGACTTGATGATCTTTGCTCAAGCTGCCGCTTTCTACTTCATCACCAAATCGACGCCAGCAGGCCCTACTTTGATTCTTTTCAACCTGAAAAAGCTAGCAATTTTTTCCGTTAGCTTCTTGCGGCGGCACTTGGAGCAAATGATATCGAGATCGAATTTCCATTCAGATGGATTTTGTAACCTATCGGGCTTCAGGGATCTTATCGCAAAGGTGAAGTCTGTCCCTCCGCAAGAACACCGCAAGCCGGCAAGCTCGATCGGAACAACTTCATTAATTTCATTGATCGCCATTCCGCAGGCTGGGCAGTGTGCCATGCGGACAGTTCCGGTCGATGATATCCGTTCGTTCTTTTGCTCTACGTTGATGATCCGAAGCTTCGGTGCGGCTGTGTTTGACGTCGACCAGCCACAGCAAGGACAACGTCCCTCCTCAGTACCGACAATAGCCGGAGCGCTTTTGGGCTGAACTGGTGCTTTCGACATGATTAACCCACTCGGTGCTGTGACCTCTGTAACCCACTCTCGGCCGTCTCGCCAAGTGGGAACAACCGCGGTGCGCCTTGGCAAAGGGAAGCGAGCGTGGCCCTGATTGAGCAAGCGTAGCCCGGATTGAGCGGCAGCGAAATCCGGGATCGGAGTTTGTGCCGCTCAGCCCAAACCAAATGTGCGAAAAACTCTGGACACTACCGTTTTTTGTTTTGTTGCGTTGCGGCGCGAACGTCCGCCTTGGGTCACTTTGACACTCGCCACTTCTCTGCGAGCGTGGTCGCTATACCCCAGAAAGCTGCCGCGCCAGTCGCACGCCAGTGGAGCGGTTGAGGGCCAGTACTTCTCGGGTTCACACAGAGTCACGGAATAGCAAGGAATTCGGATGCTGAGACGCGTTCGATCTAGACTGCGTCCGCCACCACGTCTGTTCTGGGAAAGCTACGCAGATCTGAGGCGCGCGGTTTCGGCGATGTCGATTGTGCCGCGCGCATCAAGGGACACGCCATAATCGCGGCGCGCTTCGTCGGTGGTGATCAAGCCGTCGAGCACGTCGTCGCGGACGCGCTGCGGATCGCGCGTGCGCGGGTCGCCAAAGCCGC
>JBEKNW010000007.1:0-43991 GCA_049522435.1 Xanthobacteraceae bacterium | reverse complement strand
CGGAGAGCATGATGCCCGAAGCTGCCCGGGAGCGGACTGTATCTTTCCGCGCGCGGGCACCGCACTCGCTCCGCATTCGGGAGTACCCTCGGCCGAAGGCGTCCTTCACTGAGCGAGATTCGTGTGCCGTAACATGAACAGTGACGGATGTCAAGAAAAATGTCGCCACCGCAGTGACGGGCGCTGTAGGGTCGGCGCACGCGAAGCGAAGCCCACGCGGACTGAGTTGCGGAAGCAAAGACGTGGGCTCGGCGCGGAGCTTGTCATCGGGCCGGCCACTTCGGGCCGGACCCGTTGGCGCCTTAGCTCACCGCTTGCTCGATTTTTTGCATCAAAGCCATGATATGCGGATTCATGACGACCTCCTCATTGTCAGGGAGTGTGCGGCATTGCACTAACGATGTCGCTGTGAATTCTTCGATCGAAAGGTCCGGGAACGGCAGCAAGTAGCCGGCATTCGTCTCGCGGAGGTCATCCGTATCCGCTACCCTTTAACGTTCGCCCGCCGCGTGCGGCGGGCGGCTTGAACCTTCCGCACCATCAAAGGAGAACATAATGAATCGTTGCACCACACTCGCCCTGAGCACGATGGCGCTGCTGGCCGCGTCTGCCGCCATGGCGCAGACTGCGCCCCCGACGTACCAGGCAGATCCGTCCGTCTATAAGGTGATTTTCGAGGACGAAAACTTTCGCGTGATTGAAGGCACTTGGAAAAAGGGCGAGCATGACAAGGCTCACTCGCACCCGGTTCCATCGGTTAGCTACGCGCTCAACGACTGCGTCATTCGGCTTCACCAGCCGGACGGCAAGACGACAGACGTCACCAACAAGGCCGGAACGGCGCGGGCAGTCGCCATTACACAGTCGCATTCCGCGGAAAATATCAGTCCGGGCGACTGTCAAGTCGTCTTCGTCGAGCGCAAATGACGCCGCCGGACATTTGATATTTCGCAATGCCCCATTTGCGGAACTGCTCTAGCGTGCGATCTGCGCCAGCGGGGGAATGCGGGGAATAAAGGCGCCGGGCGACCTTGGCCGAACCTCTTGACGGGCTCCGACCTTGGTCGCCTTTTTTGGCTCGGCCGACGCAATATTTCAGCGACCTTGGCCGAACCTCTTCACGGGCTCCGACCTCGGTCGCCTTTTCCGGCTCGGTGTTTTCAGCCGCTGCGATATTTCGGCGAAAATAACGGCCATGGAAGCGCATCCTGCGCCCGCGCAGGGCATCGGCGCCTTTGCAGCGGCCCGGTATCGACCTGCTTATGTTGTACGGCTTAACCGGTATTATGGCGCAAACGCCACAAGCGGTTCGGTAAGCAACGCTTACCTATCGGCTGGGAATGACCGGCCGTGACCGTGCTGTTTGTGGCGACTCCTATCGGACTCCGCAAAGCGGAGAACCCGGCATTAGGTAGCAACCGCACCTATGCTGGGCATGATAGGAGTCTAGCATGCTGGAGAAAATTTCTCCTTCGGAGCGACGTGGTTTCGGCGCAGCCTTCGCTGCCGCTTTCTTGGTGTTGCTTGCCTGGGCGTTCCCGAATATGAGCCGCCTTTTCACGATTCCGGCGGCCATAATTGCTTTTGGTTTCACAATATTCTTTTTGTGGCCCGAGATCGGCAAAATACGCGCGATAATTACGAAAATAAGCATTGTCGTATTTGTGATTGTCGCTATTTCTGGGCTACTTTGGTATGCAGCAATTATAACGCCACAAGAGGAAATTCCGCTTCCGAATCCACGTCCAATAAGTGCGCCACGGCGCATTCTATCAGGCGAAAATACCGGTCCTTATGCGCTGCTTACGCCAGAGGCATTAAAATTTCAGGCGAAGGATTTAGGCGATAAGCTATGCAACCTTGAGCAGAAATATTGGAATTTACAGATACAAGCGCAGTCGGAAATTCCACGCCCTAAAACAAAAGATGAAGTTCCAGAATATGTTAGAGAGCGGAATCGTAGATCGGACTTATTAGATTCTCAGTTAGATCAGGAATTTAAGACGACTTTGCTTCTTCCAGCGCGGAATTTATTTGACGAGTTGATACGTAGAGGCGCGTCATTAGGGAACAAACACCCCGGAGAATTAAGGACTCCTGAGGAGGTGATGGCGAGAGATGTTTTGCGCTTAGGTCTTCGCGCTGGCTCCAATCCGTTATGCAACACAGGCGTTTATTTAGAGCGTCTCGCAGATACGCTGCCTCTCGGGCAATAACTAAATCTCATCCAATGCCACGCCGTCCAATTCTAGAGCGGCAAGAACGGCCAAGAACCACGTTGCCGGGAACGTCCCGCGCTTAAGCTTATTCGTGATGCTGGCTTCCGTCTCTTTGAATCCGTGCTTTTTGAGCCGCTTGGCCAGCTCGATATACGTAACTTCGGCGTCCCGTAGCTTGTGCTTGAGAAAGGCGGCAGCTCGTTCCGCCCATTCCTCCTCGGATTTAATGCCCATGCTTGTGGCGTTTGCGCCATAATACCGGGCTTAACCGCCGCGCGGGCGTGTGCATGGTCGCGCACTGATCCCGGATTTCGCGGGCGCTCAATCCGGGTTAGGCTTGCTGTGCTTGCTGCGGCTGGAGAAGCCACGCGATGATGTTTACGATTGAGTTCTTCCGCATTCGCGAAAAGGACGACGCGCGCGCCACGCTCGACCGGATTACCCACATCGCGTCCGATCTGGAAAGCGCAAAGCTCAAGGCCAGGTCGCTGTTCGCGACTTTGAACTTGCCGCAGAACCCCGATGGCTTGCGGATTTTGGACCAAGCCGGCCATGAGGTTTTCTTCTGGACGCCGGGGACGGATGAGGACCAGAGATGATCGACTGGTATCGCGAACTTGGGACGGCCGAGCGGCGCACGTTCTGGGCCTGCTTCGGCGGCTGGGCGCTCGATGCGCTCGACGTGCAGATTTACAGTTTCGTCGTGCCGGCGCTGATCGCGCTGTGGCACATCAGCAAGGCCGAGGCCGGGTTGCTGGCGACGAGCGCGCTGGTGATTTCCGCCTTCGGCGGCTGGATCGCCGGCATGCTCGCCGACCGCGTCGGCCGCGCCCGGCTCCTCATGATCATGGTCGCGTGGTTCGCGTTCTTCACCTTCCTCTCGGGCTTCACCCAGAATTTCGAGCAGCTCCTCGTCGTGCGCGGCTTGCAGGGTTTTGGCTTCGGCGGCGAATGGGCGGCCGGCTCGGTTCTGATCGGGGAAGTCATCCGCGCGGAGAATCGCGGCAAGGCCGTCGGTGTGGTGCAGAGCGCCTGGGCCTGGGGCTGGGGCGCGGCGGCGATCCTCGCCACCATCATCTTCCAGGTGTTGCCGCAGGAGATCGCCTGGCGCGCGCTGTTCTTCGTCGGCATATTGCCGGCGTTGCTGGTGTTTTATATCCGCACCAAGGTGCCTGAGCCCCAAATCTTCAAGGAAGCGTCCCAGTCGGCGGCGCGGCGCGGCACCTTCGACATTTTCGGCGCCGACCTTCTGCCGACCACCATCCTCGGCGCCGTCCTCGCTACCGGCGCGCAGGGCGGCTATTACGCAATCACCACTTTCCTGCCGACCTTCCTGCGCACCGAGCGCCATCTCACCGTGCTCGGCACCGGCGGCTATCTCGCCGTGATTATTGTCGGCTCGTGGCTCGGCTATATCGTCAGCGCCTATCTCAGCGACGCGATCGGGCGGCGGAAGAATTTTTTCATCTTCGCCATCGGCTCGCTGTTGATCGCGGTGGCTTACACCCAGGCGGAGATCTCGGACGCGATGATGTTGGCGCTGGGATTCCCGCTCGGTTTCTTCGCCTCGGGCATTTTCAGCGGCATGGGGCCGGTGCTGACCGAACTATTCCCGACCAGCGTGCGCGGCGCCGGGCAGGGTTTTTGTTACAATTTCGGCCGCGGCATCGGCGCGTTCTTTCCGACGCTGGTCGGCCTGTTGTCGGCCAAGGTCGCCTTGGGCACCGCGATCGGCATCTTCGCCGCCATTTCCTATGCCATCGTCATCCTTGCCGCGGTCGTGCTGCCCGAAACGCGCGGCCGGCAGTTGCTGGCGAACTGACGCCAGGGAGGTTGCAGCCAGGTCGCGGCCGCTCACTCGGACTTGAAATTCATCGCCACGCCGTTGATGCAATAGCGCAGATGGGTCGGCGGCGGGCCGTCTTCGAAGACGTGGCCGAGATGGCTGCCGCAGCGGCTGCAATGCACCTCGGTACGCGCCATGCCGTAGCTGCCGTCGGTCGAGGTGTCGACCGATCCCGCAACCGGGTCGTTGAAGCTCGGCCAGCCGGTGCCGCTCTCGAACTTCTTCTTCGACGCGAACAAAGACTGCCCGCAGCCGGCGCAGTAAAACGTACCGGCCCGTTTCTCGTGATTGAGCGCGCAGCTCCCCGGCGGCTCGGTGCCGTGCGCGCGCATGATCCGGAACTGTTCCGGCGTCAGCAGCTTGCGCCACTCCGCCTCGGTGTGGATCACGGGATAAAGTTTGCTGTCCATGGCCGCGTCGCCCGTTTCATGATGACGATGAGACGATGAGATAATGACAAGCGTAGTCGATAACAGGCAAAGCGCAATCTCGTGATTGTCATCCGGGGGTCGAGCCATGCGACCCGGAATCGATCACGGCAGCTTGTCAAAACCCTCGCCAAAGCCCTTCAGACTCATCGGGAAGCCGATGCCTTCCTCGGGCGTCTGGAAAATGATGAAGGTCGAGGTCTGCCCGGTGCGCAACTGATCGATCAGCTTGTCCTCCATGACCACTTCGGCGACGCAGCCGTTGGGCAGGCAACGCACGAAGCCGGCGCGGCCGACGTCGTTGTTGTCGATCTTTAAGCCCAGCCCCGAGGGCAGCAGGACGCCGAGCGGGGCGACGATGCGCATCAGGCGGCTCTTCTGGTCGGTGGTCTTGAGCACGATCACGGTCAGTCCGACATTGGGTCGATCCTCCGCCGTCACGCTCTGCATCAGCGCGCATTGCTCGCTCTGCGCGCCGGGCGGCGTGTCGCAGCGGATTTGCCAGTCGCCATGGACCGAGCGGACCGCGCCCTGGGCGGCCGCTTGGCCGCCGCATGCCGCGACAGCCGCAAGCAGGATGGCGGTACCGGCGAGCGCCGAGGCCATCGGCCGCATCCGCCCGACATCGAAGATCGCCATGATCGTCTTCCCCTGACCAGCCGCCCCCGATGGGTTTTCCGGCGCGAATCACCTCATTGACAGGCCGGTCGCCGCGCGAGCCTGCCTACATGGTGAGCCCACCTTGTCAAGATCGGATCAAATCAAGCCATTGTGGCCGCGCGAAGGAAGCGAAGCTCCCGCCGCACGCAGCAGACGGCGGTTGCCGACGAACACGCGCCGACGGCGATGAGTGCATTGCGGTAGAGCGCGATTTGTGGTTTGAGGGGTTGAGCTTCCCCATCCCGCCGATGCCCGTCAAGGACCAGACCCGTGGCACAAAACCCCGCCGGCAGCAGGAAGCGTCGGGCTGTTGCCGTCGTGCCGGAGACATGTGTTTAATATGCATGTTCTTGGGTCGAGCGGCGCCGGCGCGGCAAGAGCAGCGGCAAGAGCAGACGTGACCAAGACTGACGAAAACCGACGAAGACTGATTTAAGAACGAGGAGCCGAGAAACAGATGCCGGTGCTCTCACGCTTGACCGCAGGTGCGCTGACCTTGGGGAGTTTGTTGGCGAGCGCGGGGGCGGCGTTCGCCGACCTTGGACAGCCGTCGCCTTGGCAGCTCGGCCTGCAGGATGCCGCCTCACCGGTCATGGCGGATGTCATCGCGTTCCACAATTTCCTGCTTTGGGTCATTACCGCGATCACGGCTTTCGTTCTCATTTTGCTCCTCATCATCATCGTGCGCTTCAATGCGCGCGCCAATCCGACTCCCTCCCGCACCACGCACAATGCGCTGCTCGAAGTCATTTGGACGATCGTTCCCGTCATCATCCTGGTGGCGATCGCGGTGCCCTCGTTCCGGCTCTTGTTCCTGCAGCTCGACGAGCCGAAACCGGATCTCACGGTGAAGGCGACCGGCAAGCAATGGTACTGGAGCTACAACTATCCCGATAACGGCAATTTCGAGTTCGACTCGCTGATCGTCGAAGACAAGGACTTGAAGCCCGGTCAGCCGCGCCTTCTCACCGTCGACAATGAGATGGTGGTGCCGGTGAACAAGGTCGTGCACGTGCTGGTGACCGGCGCCGACGTGATCCACTCCTTCGCCGTGCCGTCATTCGGCATCAAGATCGACGCCGTTCCGGGCCGCATCAACGACACCTGGTTCAAGGCGACGAGCGAGGGGCTGTTTCACGGCCAATGCTCCGAACTCTGCGGCAAGGATCATGCGTTCATGCCGATCACGGTGCGGGTCGTGAACGACGCCGACTTCGCCAAATGGGTCGAGGCAGAGAAGAAGAACGCCGGCCTCCTTAGCGCTCCGCCGACCGCATTTGCCACCGCCGGCGCGCCGGCGCGGTGACGATCTTTCCCCCTCCCTTCCCTCCCCCGCCAGCGGGCGAGGGTTAGGATGGGGCAATTGCCAACGCAGGGACTGACCAGGGACTGACAAATGGATACGATGGCACACGCGGCACCCGGCGACGACAATGGGCACGCCATTCCGCACGGCTGGCGCCGCTATGTCTATTCGACGAACCACAAGGACATCGGCACGATGTACCTGGTGTTCGCATTGGTTGCCGGCCTGATCGGCGGCATCTTCTCGATCCTGATCCGCGCCGAACTGATGTTTCCCGGCCTGCAGATCTTCCACGAGACGCACAACTACGACGTGGTCGTCACCGCGCACGGACTGATCATGATCTTCTTCGTGGTCATGCCGGCGATGATCGGCGGCTTCGGCAACTGGATGATTCCGCTGATGATCGGCGCGCCGGACATGGCGTTCCCGCGCATGAACAACATTTCGTTCTGGCTGTTGCCGGCGTCGTTCGCGCTGCTCGTGGCCTCGATGTTCTTCGAGGGCGAGCCGGGCGCCAACGGCGCCGGAACCGGATGGACGATCTATGCCCCGCTGTCGACCTACGGCCATCCCGGCCCGGCGATGGACTTCGTCATCCTGTCGATACATCTCGCCGGCGCCTCCTCGATCCTCGGCGCCATCAACTTCATCACCACGATCTTCAACATGCGCGCGCCCGGCATGACCATGCACAAGATGCCGCTGTTCGTGTGGTCGGAGCTGGTGACGATGTTTTTGCTGCTGCTGGCGCTGCCGGTGCTGGCCGGCGCCATCACCATGCTGCTCACCGACCGCAATTTCGGCACCACGTTCTTCGATCCGCACGGCGGCGGCGACCCGCTCCTGTTCCAGCATCTGTTCTGGTTCTTCGGCCATCCGGAGGTCTACATTCTCATCCTGCCGGGCTTCGGCATCGTCAGCCAGGTCGTGGCGACGTTCTCGCGCAAGCCGATCTTCGGCTATCTGGGAATGGTTTACGCGATGGTGGCGATCGGCGGCATCGGCTTCATCGTGTGGGCGCACCACATGTATACGGTCGGCATGGCGGCGAGCGTGCAGGCCTACTTCATCGCCGCCACCATGGTGATCGCGGTGCCTACGGGAGTGAAGATCTTCTCCTGGATCGCCACGATGTGGGGCGGCTCGATCGAGTTCAAGACGCCGATGCTGTGGGCGATCGGCTTCATCTTCCTGTTCGTTATCGGCGGCGTCACCGGCGTGGTCCTGGCCAATGCCGGCGTCGACCGGGTGTTGCAGGACACCTATTACGTCGTCGCCCATTTCCACTACGTGCTTTCACTCGGGGCGATCTTCGCCATCTTCGCCGGCTGGTATTATTGGTTCCCGAAGATGACCGGCTACATGTACAGCGAAACCATCGGCAAGCTGCATTTCTGGATCACCTTTATCGGCGTCAATCTGGCGTTCTTCCCGCAGCACTTCCTCGGGCTCGCCGGCATGCCGCGCCGCATCGCCGATTATCCCGACGCGTTCGCCGACTGGAATTTCATCTCCTCGATCGGCTCGTACATTTCGGGGATCGGCACGCTGGTGTTCTTGTTCGGGATGGCACAGGCCTTCATCCGCAAGGTGCCGGCCGGGGCCAATCCCTGGGGCGTCGGCGCGACCACGCTGGAATGGACGCTGCCGTCGCCGCCGCCCTTCCACCAATATGACACGCTGCCGCTGATCCGATGAGCGTCACCACCGTCACGCCGGTCGAGCCCAGCATTGCGGGCGTCGGCGATTACATCGAACTGATGAAGCCGCGGGTGATGTCGCTCGTGGTGTTCACGGCATTCGTCGGTCTCGTGATTGCGCCCGGCCACCTGCACCCGGTGATCGGCCTCACCGCGCTCATCTGCATCGCGGTGGGCGCCGGCGCCGCGGGCGCGCTCAACATGTGGTACGACGCCGACATCGACGCGCTCATGGCGCGCACGGCGGCGCGGCCCATTCCGGGGGGACGTCTCGCGCCGGGGGAAGCGCTGGCCTTCGGTCTGACGCTGGCCGTCGGCTCGGTGGTCGTGCTCGGCCTTCTTGTCAACCTGATCGCCGCCGCGTTGCTGGCCGGCACGATCGCGTTCTACGTCATCATCTACACGATGTGGCTCAAGCGCAGGACGCCGCTGAACATCGTCATCGGCGGCGCGGCGGGCGCGCTGCCGCCGATAATCGGCTGGGCGGCGGCGACGGAAAGCGTCGCGATCGAGCCGATCCTTCTCTTCCTCATCATCTTCTGCTGGACGCCGCCGCATTTCTGGGCGCTGTCGCTCTACCGCGCCGAAGATTACGCGCGCGCCGGCGTGCCGATGTTGCCGGTCGTCGCCGGCGAGGCGGAAACGCGACGCCGGATCCTGCTCTATACGCTCTTCCTGGCGCCGCTCGGCGTCGCGCCCTGGCTCCTCGGCTATGCCGGGGCGCTCTATGGCGTCGTGGCCTTGGCGGCCGGCGCCGCCCTCATCGCGCTGGCGCTGCGGGTGCGCGCCGAACAGCGCGGCCATGCCGCGAGCAAGCAAATGTTCGCCTTCTCGATCCTCTATTTGTTCCTGTTGTTCGCCATGCTGCTGGTTGATCGGATGTCGGCGGGGCTCATCGGCCATTTGCCGGCATGAGATTGGGCGGCATGACGATAATGAATGAAGCCATGACCGAGGCCAAGAACGAGGCCAAGAACGAGGCCAAGAACGAGCACGAGCCGAAGCCGGCGACCGGCATCAAGCTCACGGAACGGCAGCAGCGCGCCCGCCGCGCGCGTTCGATCGCGATCGCGGTGTCGCTTGGCGTGCTCGTGGTGCTGTTCTACATCGTGACGCTGGTGAAAGGGCCGGCCGTGCTGGTCCGGCCGCTGTGACCGCCGACTGGTGAAACGCCCGACCTGTGAAACGCCCAACCTGTGAAACGCCAATGAGCACGCCGAAACCGGATATCCCGCCCACGCCGCGCCGCGATCTTCTCGTCGCTTTTTGCTGCGGCGGCCTGGTCGCGGCGATGGTCGGCCTTTCGTTCGCGGCGGTGCCGTTCTATTCCTGGTTCTGCCGCACCACCGGTTACGGCGGCACCACGCAGGTGGCGAAGTCGGCGCCCACGCAAGTTTCCGATCGCACGGTCACGGTGCGCTTCGATTCGAACGTGAGTGCCGGACTGCCGTGGCGGTTCGAGCCCGAGCGCAGGACAATTGACGTCAGGCTCGGCGAGGTCGTCACCGTCTACTATACGGTCACCAACGAGGCCGCCCGCGTGACCGTCGGTCAGGCCGGCTACAATGTCAGTCCGTCGACGGTCGGCATCTACTTCGAGAAGATCAATTGCTTCTGCTTCACCGAACAAACAATGAAGCCGGGCGAGAAGCGCGACCTGGCGGTCGTTTTCTACGTCGATCCCAAGCTCGCCGAGGATTCCGAGCAGGACGGTGTCAATCTCATCACTCTCTCCTACACCTTCTATCCGGTGCGCGTGCCGGATCAGGCGGCAGTGGAGGGCGCCCCCACCCTACCCTCTCCCGCAAGCGGGGGAGGGTAGGATGGCGGCAATCCGGCCACATCTGGAGCATGATCCCGAAAAAGCCTGCCCCGGACTTGATCCGGGGTGGCACCCGGTTTTCGGACAAGATCATGCTCCAACGAAATATCTGGACGCTGAAACCGATTCAGTTGAATTGGATACGGTCTAGAGCGGCAACGAAAGCGGCGCGCCCGGCGACTTGGTCGCGCCATGGTGGAGATGACAATGGCTGATGCGCATGCCAGACCGCACCACGATTACCACCTGGTCAATCCCAGCCCGTGGCCGGCACTCGGCGCGACTTCGGCATTCATCACCGCCTTCGGGCTGATCCTGTGGATGCATCATATGGTCGCCTACGCGCCGATCATCTTCGGCGTCGGCGCGATCGGCATCGTCTACACCATGATCGGCTGGTGGCGGGACGTCGTTTTCGAGGCCGAGGTCGAGAACGACCATACCCGCGTGGTGCAGATTTCGCTCCGTTACGGGATGATCCTGTTCATCGCCTCGGAGGTGATGTTCTTCGTCGCCTGGTTCTGGGCCTATTTCAACACGGCGCTGTTTCCGGACGAGCTCAAGGACGCGGCGCGGATTGCGGTCACGGGCGGCGTGTGGCCGCCCAAGGGCATCGAGACTTTCGATCCCTGGCATCTGCCGCTGCTCAATACGCTGATCCTGCTCACCTCGGGCACCACCGTGACCTGGGCGCACCATGCGCTCTTGAATAACGATCGCAAGGGGCTCGTTTGGGGCCTTGTCTGCACCATCGTGTTGGGTATCTCTTTCACCTGCGTGCAGGCCTATGAATACGCTCACGCCGCGTTCCATTACTCGGGCAACATCTATGGCGCCACTTTCTTCATGGCGACGGGATTTCACGGCGCCCATGTCATCATCGGCACGATCTTTTTGATCGTCTGCCTGGTCCGGGCGCTGGCCGGACAATTTACGCCGAACCAGCATCTCGGCTTCGAGTTCGCCGCCTGGTACTGGCACTTCGTCGACGTGGTGTGGCTGTTCCTGTTCTCCTGCATTTACGTGTGGGGCGCCGGCCCTCACGCCGGGTAGCTGGAGCGCCTGCCGGCATTCTCCGCTCATTCCCGCGGAAGCGGGAATCCAGTATGGGCGCAACGAGCTGGGTCCCGCTTGCGCGGGGACGAGCGGAGAACCAAATCCTTGTCATGACCGAAAAAGTAATTGACACGCTTTCAGGATCGATCCTCGCCGGATTGTCCTGCCGCTGTCCGCGCTGCGGCCAGGGCAAACTGTTCCAGGGATTTTTGACGTTGCGGCCGCGCTGCGAGGCTTGCGGGCTCGACTATGGCTTCGCGGATTCCGGTGACGGGCCGGCGGTCTTGATCATGTTCCTGGCCGGCTTCATCGTGGTCGGCGCCGCGCTTATCACCGAGGTGTTGTATCAGCCGCCCTACTGGGTGCACGCGATGCTGTGGCTGCCGCTCATTCTCATCGTCACGCTCGGGCCGTTGCGGCCGATCAAGGGACTGATGATCGCGCTGCAGTATCATCACCAAGCCGCCGAAGGGCGCTTCGGCGGAGGCGAGCCTTGAGCGCGCCGGCAAAAACGAAAAAACGGCGGTCGTGGCTCGGCCTGCTCATCCCGGCGGTGCTCGCGTTTGCCGTCCTCGTTGCGCTCGGCACCTGGCAAATCGAGCGCAAGGCCTGGAAAGAGGAATTGATCGCCACGCTGACCGAGCGGCTCGCAGCGCCGGCGTCGGCGCTGCCGGCGCCCAGCACTTGGCCCAGCCTCGATCAGGCGAGCGACGAATACCGCCGCGTCAAATTCAGCGCGACATTCGATCACGGCAAGGAATCGCTGGTCTACGGGGCCGCTTCGTCCTTCCGGCCCGACGTGGCCGGCCCCGGCTATTGGATTTTCACGCCGGCGCGGCTCCCCGACGGCGGTTTCGTGATCATCAACCGCGGCTTCGTACCGCAGCGCCGGCAGGACGCAACCTCGCGGGCCGACGGCCAGATCGCGGGCGCGGTCGAGATCGTGGGCGCGATGCGCTGGCCGGAAGCTCGCCACTGGTTTTCACCGGCCGACGATTCCCCGCACAATTTGTGGTTCGTCCGCGACCCGCTGGCCATCGCGGACGCCAAGGGACTTAATCAGAGGCTTCGCCCGGTCGCGCCGTTCTACGTCGAGCAGGAATCGCCGATACCGCCGGGCGGATTGCCGCAGCCGGGCAAGATCGCGGTCAGCCTGGCCAACAACCACCTGCAATACGCGGTGACATGGTATGGTCTCGCGCTCGTCCTGGTCGTGGTGTTCGTCGCCTGGGCGTTTAATTCCGCCAGCGAGGCTCGCCGCGAGGATACTTCGCAACATAACCCTAGGCCTTCGCATTCCTTGTGAAAGAGGCGGCTTTTCTATTACTGTGCCCTCGATCCGGGACGGGCGGCGGTTTGCCGCCCGCAGCGAACATCCTGGAAAATCAATAGTTTAGCGCCGCCGCACACGTTGGCGGGGGGCGCGGGGAAGGCGTCGGTTGCGTCACATCTCGACCAGAGGCGAAGCCCCAGCGCTCGGCTTTGCCGACGTGATGCTCGCGGGTCTCGCCCGCGATGGCGGCCTCTATGTGCCGGAAGCCTGGCCGCGGCTCGAACGCGAGACCATCCTCGGCTTCGCCGGCCGGCCCTATGCCGAAGTCGCCGTGGAGGTGATCCGGCGTTTCACCGAGGATTCCATCAGCGAGGCCGACCTCGCCCGCATGGCGCGCGAGGCCTACGGCAATTTCCGCCACTCCGCGGTCGCGCCGCTCACCCAGCTCGGCGTGAACACGTTTGCGCTCGAACTGTTCCACGGTCCGACGCTCGCTTTCAAGGACCTGGCGATGCAGCTTGTGGCGCGGCTGATGGATCATGTGCTGGCCGCCCGCGGCGAGCGCCGGACCGTCGTGGTCGCGACTTCGGGCGATACCGGCGGCGCCGCCGTCGAAGCCTTCCGCGAGAGGAGCCGGGTCGACCTCATCGTCCTGTTCCCTAAAGGCCGCATCTCCGACGTGCAGCGGCGCATGATGACGACGGCGGAGGCCGCCAATATCCACGCGGTCGCCATCGACGGCACCTTCGACGACTGCCAGGCGATCGTGAAGGGCCTGTTCAATCATGCCGCCTTTCGCGAGCGGGTGCGGCTCTCCGGCGTCAATTCGATCAACTGGGCCCGTATCGTGGCGCAGACCGTCTATTACTTCACGGCCGCAGTGTCGCTCGGCGCGCCCTATCGCAAGGTCGCCTTCACCGTCCCGACCGGCAATTTCGGCGACATCTACGCCGGTTACGTGGCGCTGCGCTTAGGCCTGCCGATCGACCGGCTGGTCATCGCCACCAACGTCAACGACATCCTGACCCGGACGCTGGCGACCGGAACGTACGAATTGCGCGACGTGGTGCCGACGACCTCGCCGTCGATGGACATCCAGGTCTCCTCGAATTTCGAGCGGTTGTTGTTCGACGCCTATAACCGCGACGGCAACGCCGTCAGGTCGCTGATGGGCTCGCTGGCGCAATCGCGCCGCTTCACGCTGTCGGCGCGCGCGCTGTCGCAAATTCGCGCGCTGTTCACCGCGGATCGCGCCGACGAGGACGAGGTCGCCGCAACCATGCGCACGGTGCTGCGCGAGACCGGCAATTTCGTCGACCCGCACACCGCGGTCGGCATTGCCGTCGCCGAGAAGGAATTGCGCGACCCCACCGTGCCGATGGTGGTGCTGGCCACCGCGCATGCGGCCAAGTTCCCCGACGCGGTCGAGGCGGCCTGCGGCGTGCGGCCGCGCCTGCCGGAATGGCTTTCCGATCTCGATCAACGTCCGGAGCGCGCCACGCTGCTGCCGGTGGATCAGTCTGCGGTCGAGCGTTTCGTCCTGGCGACGAGCCGCGCCGCGCAGGAAGGAGCGGCAGCATGAGCGTTGCGGTGACGACCTTGAAATCCGGCATCAATGTCGTGACCGACACCATGCCGCATCTCGAGACGGCCTCGCTTGGCGTGTGGGTCAATTCCGGCAGCCGCGACGAACGGCGCGACGAGCACGGCATCTCGCATTTTCTCGAACACATGGCGTTCAAGGGCACGCGGCGGCGCACCGCGCGCCAGATCGCCGAGGAGATCGAGGCGGTGGGCGGCGATCTCAACGCGGCAACGAGCGCCGAGAACACGGCCTATTACGCGCGCGTGCTCAAAGCCGACGTGCCGCTGGCGCTCGATGTCCTCGCCGACATCCTTTCCGAACCGGCCTTCGACCGCGACGAGCTGATGCGCGAGCAGAACGTCATCGTTCAGGAGATCGGCGCCGTCGCCGACACTCCCGACGATCTGATCTTCGAACATCTGCAGGCCGTCGCCTTTCCGGACCAGCCGCTTGGCCGCTCGATTCTCGGCACCGCCAAGACGGTGCGCGCATTCGACAGCGCGAAATTGCGCGACTATCTGGCCCGAAACTATCGCGCGCCGGACATCGTGATCGCCGCCGCCGGCGCCGTCGATCATGCGGCCGTAATCGCCGAGGTGGAAAAGCGTTTTGCCGGCTTCAACGGCCCGGCCAGTCCGGCGCCGGAGCCCGCCAGATTCGGCGGCGGCACGCATGTGGAGAAGCGCGAGCTCGAACAGGTGCATATCGCGCTTGCCCTTCCCGGTTTAGCGCAGAACGACCCCGCGCTTTACAGCTTGCAGATGTTCACCGCCGCTCTCGGCGGCGGCATGTCGTCCCGGCTGTTCCAGGAAGCCCGCGAGAAGCGCGGCCTGTGCTACTCGATCTATTCCTTCCATGCGCCCTATTCCGACGTCGGCATGTTCGGCCTCTATGCCGGCACCGACGCCGCCGATACTTCGGAGTTGATGCGTCTCATCGTCGAGGAGATCGCCAATACCGTCGAGACCATTTCCGAAGCGGAGATCGCGCGCGTCAAGGCGCAGATGAAGGCCGGCCTGTTGATGGCGCTCGAGAGCTCCGGCGAGCGCATCGGGCAACTCGCACGGCAGATGATCGCGTGGGGCCGGCCGATTCCGCTCGCCGAACTGGTCGAGAAGGTCGAAGCGGTGACGGTCGAGAGCGCCCGCGCGGCCGCGCGGGCGCTGATCGCCCGCGGCAAACTGGCGACCGCCGTGCTCGGACTTGGATCCGGGCTTGAAAGCGCGGCCGCCATTGCCGAGACTCTGACGCGCCGGGCCGCGTGACGAGTGCCGATGGCGTTTTTCCGCACCATCAATTTCTCCGAGCCGCTGCCGTCCGTCGTCGGCGAAGGCGTCATGTTGCGCGCGCCGCAGACGACGGATTACGGCGATTGGGCGGCGCTGCGCGAATTAAGCCGCGAATTTCTCACGCCCTGGGAACCGACCTGGCCGGCCGACGATCTCACTCGCAGCGCCTTCCGGCGCCGGATCAGGCGCTATGCCGAGGATTTGCGGACCGACCAGGGCTACGCCTTCCTGATCATTCGCAGTTCCGACAACACGCTGGTCGGCGGATTGACGCTCGCCAATATCCGCCGCGGGGTCGCGCAGGCCGGCAGTCTCGGCTACTGGATGGGCCGGCCGTTCGCGCGCTGCGGCTATATGACGGCGGCGGTACGCGCCGTCATTCCGTTCGCCTTCGCAACGCTGCGGCTGCATCGCCTCGAAGCGGCGTGCATCCCGACCAATGTCGGCTCCATCCGGCTCCTGGAAAACACCGGCTTCGTGCGCGAAGGGTATGCCCGGGACTATCTGTGCATCAACGACATCTGGCAGGACCACCTGCTCTATGGGCGGTTGAAGGAGCCAAAGCCTTAACGACACAAGCCTTAATGACGCCTAGACTAGCCTTAACCACGCCGTTCGCCGCCTTGGGATGGCCACGGTTCGTTTGATATAACCTCGACGACGTCGCGCCAGTGTGGGGGGGATGCTGCGAAACTGTCATCGGATGCGGTGGTGCGACCGCGCTTCGATCGCGGCTTGGCTCGCGCTCGCGTTGCTCGCCGGCGGATGCGCGGCTGGCATGGACGTGAGCCCTGCGCCAAGCGCCACGGCAGCGGATAAGTCTTCCTCCTGGATATCGAACTTCTTCGCCGGCTCGTCGGCGAAGTCGCCGCAGACCGTCGCCGGCGCGCAGCCCGACGTCAATTGTCCAGCCGTCGAGATTCGGCGGGGCGCCTCCACGCTGACGATCGGCCCATCCGGTGACAAGGCGGCGATGTCGCTGAAATACCAGGGCACATTCGCGCGCGCCGCGCGCGAATGTGCCCTGGTCGGCGGCAATATGGTGATGAAGATCGGCGTGCAGGGACGCGTCATCGTCGGACCTGCGGGCGGGCCCGGTCAGATCGATGTGCCATTGCGGATCGCCGTGGTGCAGGAAACGCCCGGCGGATCGAGATCGATCGTGACCAAATTCATTCGCATTGCGGTGACGGTCGGGCCCAATGAAGGTTACGCGCTCTTCACCCATATCGAAGAGGGATTGAGTTTCCCGCTACCGACGCCGACGGCTCTGCTCGACGATTACACCGCTTATGTCGGCTTCGACCCGCTCGCGGCCGAAGCGCAGGATAAGGACAAAGAGAAGCCGAAGCCCAAGCCGAAGTCGAAGTCGAAACCCAAGCCGACGGCCGGCACGGACTGACCCGCACTCCGCTCATTCCCGCGCAGGCGGGAATCCAGAAGAGGAACGCCATTGTTGCGGTCAACGCTCCTGGGTCCCCGCTTTCGCGGGGACGAGCGGATGAGGGCAACCTACCAGCCGCGCAGGTCGATGATCGCACTCTTCAAGGCGCGCATGTCGGCGATTACGGCGCAGGCGCCGGCCGCGATCAGCTCCTGCGCGAGACGGCCCTCCGCATGACTGCGGCCGACAAAGCCGAGTGGCCTCATGCCCGCCGCCCTGGCCGCGGCAACGCCGGCCGCCGAATCCTCGACGACGATGCATTCCGCCGGATCGACCTGCATGCGGGCGGCCGCGAGCAGGAACAGATCGGGGGAAGGTTTGCCGTTGGCCACATTGCTTGCCGAGAACAGCCGCGGTTCGAAAAAACGCAGGAGGTCCGCGCGTTCGAGGCTCAAGCGGATGCGATCGATCGAGGAGGACGATGCGACGGCCTTCGGCCCGCGCAGCCAGGTCAGCGCATGGGCGGCGTGCGGAACGGCGCGCAGGTCGGCGCGCAAACGCCGCAACATCTCCGCCGCAACCATCGCCGGGAAGTCCGGCGGCAGCTTTCGCTTCGTGATTCTCTCGACAGCGGCAAAAATATCCGCCGTCCGGCGGCCGTGAAACCGGCGCGCCACGATATCCGCGGTCAGGGGCACGCCGACCCGTCTGAACGCGTCGGCAAGCACTGCGCTAGCGATCTGCTCACTATCGACAAGTACGCCATTGCAATCGAAGATGACCACGGGCCCTCCGATGCTCGGCCGAAGGAATCGACCGTCGTACCGCCTTTTCGAATCACCTGATAAAGATACTCTTCGCCGGCGGTAATCAAAGACCGTCGCGCGATACCCCCGAAATTATGCACAAAAAGCGACCTCCGACCGGGAGACCGTCGCCGGGCTGCTTGCCGCGAGGCCAGCGCCTTAATTGAATTTTTTCCTGACGTCTTCGATACCCTGGGCGAGCAGGTCTTCGGCGACCCTGCCTTTGGCCGCGGCCGCGAGGATTTTCTCGGCGGCGGCGACCGCCGTGTCGGCCGCGGCGGAGCGGACGTCCGCAACCGCCTGCGCCTCGGCCTGGGCGATCTTGGCCTCCGCCATCTTGGTCCGGCGGGCGACAAAATCTTCCATTCTGGCCTTCGCCTCGGCGGCGAGACGCTCGGCTTCGGCCTTGGCACCGGCGATGATGGAAGCGGCCTCGCCTTCGGCCTCACGCCCTTTGCGCTCGAACTCGGCGAGCACCGCCTGCGCCTCCTCGCGCAGCCGAACCGCCTCGTCGAGCTCGGCCTTGATGCGCGCCCGGCGCTGATCGAGCCCGTCGAAAACCCGGCGATGCGCGCCCAGATAAATGAGCACGCCGATAAAGATGATGAAGGCGATGGCGACCCAAGTTTCGGCTTCAGGCATTGGCGAAATTCCCCTGGCGGGCCGTGCTCCTTGAAATGCTAGCGCTTGAGGACGTCGCCCAAGGCGGCGGCGACCTCGCGCTCGGCCGGCGCTGTTCCGATCAGGCGCTCGACGATGGCCGCGGCGATCTCCGCCGCGATGGCCCCGACGTTTCCCATGGCGGCCGTGCGCGTTGCGTTAATCGATTGTTCCGCCGCCGCAAGCCGTTCATGCAGCTGCGATTCGAGCCGCTTGTTGGTCGCCTCGGCCTCGGCCGCCTGTTGCTCGCGCATCGCGCCGGCGATCGACTGCGCGCGACTGCGCGCGTCGGCGAGCGCCTTCTGGTAGGCGGCATTGGCGGCGTCCGACTGCTCCTTGAAGCGTTGCGCCGCCTTGAGATCGTCGGCGATGCGCCGGCTGCGCTCGGCAAAGATCGAACCGATGCGCGGCAACGCCACCCTCGCCATCAGCACGTAAAGCAGGACGAAGCTCAGCGTCAGCCAGACGAGCTGCGAGGGAAAATGCTGCGATTGAAACGGCGGGAACGCGTGGTGTTCCGCGGGCGCTTCGCTATGGGCGGTCGGTTCGGCCATACCAACGTCAGAGCCCGAACAGCAGGAGGAGCGCGATCAAGAGCGAGAAGATGCCGAGCGCCTCGGTGATGGCGAACCCGAAAATCAGGTTGCCGAACTGCCCCTGCGCGGCCGAAGGATTGCGCAGCGCGGCCGCCAGATAATTGCCGAAAATGATGCCCACGCCGATGCCGGCGCCGCCCATGCCGATACAGGCGATGCCGGCACCAATGTATTTTGCGGCGGTCGGATCCATGAGAAAGCTCCTTTTCGAGGTTGCAACGATCAAGCCGTCAATGGCCCGGATGTATCGCATCGTTGAGATAGATGCAGGTGAGAATGGCGAACACGTAGGCCTGCAGGAACGCCACCAGAAGCTCCAGCGCGGTGAGCATGACGACCAGGATCAGCGGCAGCACCGCTCCCAGCCAGCCGAGCACGCCGAATCCGGCGAGCATGATGATGAAGCCGGCAAAGACCTGCAGCGTGATGTGGCCGGCCAGCATGTTGGCAAACAAGCGCACGCTGTGGGACACCGGGCGCGAGAGAAACGACAACACCTCGATGACCACGATCGCCGGCAGGATGTAGACCGGCACGCCCTTGGGGACGAACAGCTTGAGGAAGCCCAGGCCGTTCTTCCAGAAGCCGTAGCCGACGACGATGAAGAACACCAAGAGCGCCAAGGTCGCGGTGATGATCAGCTGGCTCGTCACCGTGAAGGAATAAGGAATGAGACCGATCAGGTTGGCGAACAAGACGAACATGAACAGCGTGAACACGAAGGGAAAGAACCGCATTCCCTCGGTGCCGGTCGAACTGCGGACCGTATTGGCGACGAATTCGTAGGAAATCTCCGCGACCGATTGCAGCCGTCCCGGCACGACGGCGCGGGAAGCCGTCGCGCCGATGAGAAACGCCGAAACCAAAACGACGATGAGCAGCATGAACAGCGCGGAATTGGTGAAATAGATCTGATGACCGCCGATGGTGAAGATCGCGATCAGATTATTGATCTCGAATTGGTGGATCGGATCGACCTTCATGTTTCCATCGCCGTCGGGCGCCGCAGCGCCGCACTAGCTTTCCCGCTTCTCCGAGGTGCCGTCACCGGGCACGCCGCCCGCTGAGAGCCCCGCGGAGCGCATCACGTTGAGTACGCCCGCGGCGAAGCCGAGCAAGAGGAATACGATGAGCCCCCAGGGCGAGATGCCAAGCAACCGGTCGATAAGCCAGCCGAGGCCGGCACCGACCAGCACGCCTGCAACAAGTTCGCTCGAGAGCCGGAAGCCCCTGGCGTAGCCGGATGCAGTCGTCGCCCGGTCCCCACCAGGGCCGTCGGAAGGCTTAACCGCACGCTCGCGTGCCTGGCCAAGACCATCGCCGAGACGCTGGAGTCTCGCGGAGAGAGCGGCCTCATCGGTGTGCGCCTTGCCGCGGTCGCCGTTCTCGCGCGTGCCGTCGCTCATTGCCTTCGACACTCACGGGCTTTGCGGCGATCGAGGCGGAGCCGCCCCCCTGAAGCCGCGCGGACCATACTGATTGAGTTCCGCCAAGTCAAGAAACGGTGATAGATCCTAATGCATTGAAACAATGATAGATATTGACCGCTTCCGGTTACTGTCGAGGGTCGATTGTGCAGCGCGAAGCCGTTCCCGTTACACTCATCGCGATTCTGCTAGGTTGGGCGAGGGAGATGACCATGATCAGCAAGGCCTTCGCTGTCGTCATCGCCGGCTTCTGTGTGATCGCGCCTGCTTCGGCCGAGGACGCGACGCCCGAAGCCGACGGGGGCCGTTACACCTTCAGCAAGGTGGCGGAAGGGTTCGTGCGGCTCGATACGCAGACCGGCGAGGTTTCGTTGTGCAGCCAGCGCACCGTCGGCTGGGCATGTCAGGCGGTGCCCGAAGATCGCGCCGTGCTCGAGAACGAGATCGCGCGGCTGCGCAGCGAAAACGCGGCGCTCAAGAAGGATATCCTCGCGCGCGGCCTGCCGTTGCCGGCCGGCACGATGCCGGAGCCTCCGGTGGTGCGCGACGGCGACCACATGCTGCTCCCGCGCGGCCATTCCGATCTCGACCGCATGATCGCCTTCGTCGGCCGGGTGTGGCATCGGCTCGTCGAGGCGATCGCGCAAGCGCAACGGCAAGTGCTGAACAAGAGCTGAGCGGCGCTTAAGTGGCTTTCGCTTTGTCCCCCATCCATACCGCGCGCGTGGAGACCATCGCGACCGCAACCCTGTCGGTCGAGACCTCCGGCACGGGCTTTTTCGAGATCACGGAAGCGGTCGCGCGCTTCCTCGACAGGATCAAGGCGCGCGACGGCGCGGTGCTGCTCTTCCTGCGGCACACCTCGGCTTCCCTCGTCATCCAGGAGAACGCCGACCCGGATGTGCGCACCGATCTGGTCACCGCGCTCGAGCGCATGGCGCCGGCGGACGCCGGCTGGGTTCATCAGGTCGAGGGACCGGACGACATGCCGGCCCATGTCAAATCCATGCTCAACGGCGTCTCGCTGCACGTGCCGGTGTTCGGCGGCGCCATGGCGCTTGGTACCTGGCAGGGCATCTATGTCGCCGAACATCGCCAGCGGCCGCACCGGCGCGAGGTGGTTTTGCAATTTCTCGGTTCCTGCGGGCAGGCGTGAGCGCTTCTTCAGCGCCAAGGCCCCGTATTTGTCGACCGACATTGCATTGCCGAAGTGCGCCTGCTAACAGCTGCGTTCGGGGCTTCGTTTTCAAGTCTTTGATGCCGTCTATCAAGCTTTCCAACAACTTCGCTTGCTTGGCCAAATGCTCGCCCGAGCGGGCGGTGGTCGGGCTGATACTGGCATTTCTGATCTTTCATCTCATTTTGGCGGCGACGCTTGGGCTCGGCGTTGACGAGTGCTACGGCATCGGTATTGCGCACGATCTCAAGCTTTTCTATTTCGATCACCCGCCGCTCCACTATTGGATCGCCCATTTCTTCATCCCGCTGTTCGGCGATGGGCGCGCGTTGCGCCTGCCCTTCATTGCGATATTTGTCGCCACCACCTGGTCGCTTTATCTGTTGACGAGGCAATTGTTCGGCGCGGCTGCCGGGCTTTGGGCAGTCCTGGCGCTCAACCTGTCGGCTTTCTTCACGCTCGCCGGCGGATGGGTCGTGCCGGACGGACCATTGATGTTGTGCCTTGCGGCTGCGGCTTACACGCTCTCGCGCGCGCTATTTCCCGATCGCGGGCCGCCATCGCCATGGCGGACTTGGATCATCACCGGATTCTGGATCGGGCTCGCCGGTCTGTCGAAATACCATGCCGCGCTGTTCGTCGTCGGGCTGTTCTTCTACATCGTCAGCGTGCCAAAGCGGCGAAATCTGCTGTTGCACCCGGCGCCGTGGGTCGGCGCCGCCGTTGCGCTCGCCATGATCGCGCCAGTCGTCGTCCTCAATGCCGAGAACAATTGGGCGTCGTTCGCATTCCAAAGCGGGCGCGCGCTCGGCCACGGTTCCTTCCCGAAGGTTGGACAATTCCTGGCCAATCTGGGCGGACAGTTCCTGTGGATGCTTCCTTGGATCTTCGTGCCTATGGTGATTGCCGCCTACAAGGCCTTGCGCCGCGGTCGGGCCGACGATCGCTCCTGGTATTGTCTTTGTCTGGGGCTTCCGGCGATTCTCCTCTTTACCGCCGTACCGTTGTGGGGCGATCGCGGATTACCGCATTGGCAGATGGCCGGCTGGCTGATGCTTTATCCCGTGCTCGGCGACTATCTCGCGCGTGAAGCCGCCGTGCGCCGCCGGCCGCGCACCTGGGCGATCACGTCTGCCGCGCTGCTGGCCGTCCTCACATTCTTGATCGTCGGCCACGCGGCGACCGGCTATGGCAGGCTGCTGCTCCCGGCGGTTTTTGCCAACGGCGACCCGACGCTCGAGTCCTTTGAATGGACGCCGCTGCGAGGCGAGCTGCAAAAGCGCGGGCTGCTCGACAAAAAGGGGCTGTTCGTAATTTCGGAAAGTCCAATCGATATCGGCAAAATCGATCAAGCGCTGGATGACGCAATGCCGATGCAGGTTTTCGGCGAGAGCAAGCAATACGCCTTCCGCTATGATCCCAAAATACTTGTCGGGCGCGATGCGCTGATCATCCTCCGCCCCGACCGAAGAAGCGGCGTCGACAAAGCGCTCGCCCCGTACTTTGCATCGATTGAAGAATTGCCGCCGTTCGCGTTCGGGCGTTCCGGGATGAAGGAAGTCGAGCTGCAGATTTTTTACGCCCATGTCCTGACCAAGCCGCTACCGTCGCCCTACGAAAAACGCTCCGATTAAGCGGGCTCGACCGCTGGCGCATTGTGCCGCCAATTTCTCCGCCTCCGCACGCTCGCTCGAAGCGCCCGTGATCGGCACGCCTTGCGCGATGCGCGTGCCAGTAGACCGCGCCCGGCGATCGGAAGTAACATGAGGCCGTGTTTCACAGGCGTGCCGCCTGCGCGTGATCAGGTCATCCCGTTGAGCGAGGCTCAATCCTATCGTCTCTTGATCGCCGACGATCATCCGCTGTTCCGCGGTGCGCTGCGCGAGGCGGTCACCGGATTGTTCGGCCGTGCCGATGTCGGGGAAGCCGGCACGTTCGAGGAGGTCAGCGAGCTCCTCGAACGCGGCGGCCGCGATGTCGATCTGATCCTGCTCGATCTCTCCATGCCCGGCGTGCGCGGCTTTTCCGGCCTGATGTATCTGCGCGCGCAATATCCCAGCCTGCCGATCGTGGTGGTCTCGGCCAACGACGATCCCGCGGTGATCCGCCGCTGCATGGAGTTCGGGGCGTCCGGGTTCATTCCCAAGACGCTGGGCATCGAGGCGCTGCGCCAGGCGATCGCGCGCGTGCTGCAGGGCGAAATCTGGACGCCGCCCGACGTCGATCTCACGCGCCCATCCGACGCCGAGACCACGGCCATGATCGCGCGGCTGTCGACGCTGACGCCGCAGCAGGTCCGCGTCCTGATGATGCTGTCGGGGGGACTGCTCAACAAGCAGATCGCCTACGAGCTCGGCGTGTCGGAGGCGACCGTGAAGGCCCACGTCTCCGCCATCCTGCAAAAGCTCGGCGTCGACAGCCGCACCCAGGCCGTCATCGCCGCCGGAAGGATCGAAGCCGGCCAATGGCCGCATCAGCCGGCACGGGAGGGGTAAGCTTCACATCCTCCCCCGCGAAAGCGGGGGCGGATAAGATTTACTCCGCCGCCACGCGCTGCACGCGCCATTGCGTGATCAGCGCCCGCAACGAAGCGGGCTTCACCGGCTTGTTGAGGACGTGCACGCCGGCGGCGCGGGCCTCCTCGCGGACGTGCACAGAACGGTCGGCGGTGACCAGAATCGCCGCAAGGTCGCGACGAAGGCGCCGGCGCAGCTCCGCGATCGCGACGACGCCGTTGCCGCCGTCGAGGTGATAGTCGACCAGGAGCCCGTCGGGCTCGAGACCGCTTCCCTCGATCGCCGCCAGCGCTTCGGCGAGGTCCGCCGCCTTGAGGACGTGGCAGCCCCAGCCGCCAAGCAGCGTCTGCATGCCGTCGAGAATGGTCCGCTCGTTATCGATGCACAGGACCACCGTTCCCGTGAGCCGTCCGGCCGCGATTTTCGGAACAGCCTGCAAGACCGGCTCTCCCACGGTGGCGATCGCGCGCGGCACTTCGACGGAAAATCGCGAGCCGCGGCCGACATTCGATTTCAGCGCGACCTCGCAGTCGAGGACGCGGGCGATGCGTTCGACGATCGACAGGCCAAGCCCGACGCCGCGCGCGACCCGCGCCCCCTGGTCGAGGCGGTGGAATTCCTTGAACACCGCGCGGCGCTTGGCGTGCGGAATGCCGATGCCGGTATCGTAGACGTCGATGCGCAGCCGCGGCCCGCGGCGCCGGCAACCCACCAGCACGCTGCCCGTGGGCGTGTATTTGATCGCGTTCGAGACCAGGTTCTGCAACAGGCGCCGCAGCAAGCGCCGGTCGGAGCGCACCGCCAGCGCACACGGCATGAAAACGAGGTCAAGACCCTTCTCGCGCGCCAGCGGGGCAAACTCCACTTCCAGCCGCTGCAGTAATTCGTCGATGCGGAAATCGGTCAGTTCCGGCTGCATCGCACCGGTATCGAGCCGCGAAATATCCAACAAGGCGGCGAATATCTCTTCGACCGCCTCAAGCGAGGCGTCGATGTTCTGCACCAGATCGGCATCCTCGCCCGCGCGCTGGCGCTCGATCAGGCTGGTCACGTACAGCCGCGCGGCGTTGAGCGGCTGTAAAATGTCGTGGCTGGCGGCGGCGACGAAGCGCGTCTTGGAGACGTTGGCGTCGTCGGCTGCGGCCTTGGCGCGTTCGAGCTCGGCATTGAGCCGCGTCAACTCGGTGGTGCGCTGGCGCACGCGGCCCTCCAAAGTCGCGTTGGCGCGTTCGAGCGCCTCCGCCGCCTTCACGCTCGGCGTGATGTCGGTGAAGGTGGTGACCAGCCCGCCATCGGGCATGCGGTCGGCCCGCACTTCGATCACCAGCTCGCGTTCGGCAAAGCGTTCGAGGAACGGCTCGGCCACCGAGGTATATCTGGCGATGCGCTCCGCCACTTGTCCGTCGAGGTCCTTGGCGTCGCGCGCGCCCTGCTGCGCGATATGGCGGAGGATCTCGCCGAGCGCGATGCCGATGCGCGTCAGGGCGTGCGGCAGATCGAAGATTTCGCCGAACTGCCGGTTCCAGCAGACCAGAGCGAGGTCCTTGTCGAACACCGCGATCCCTTGCCGCACGTGGTCGAGCGCCGTCTGCAGAATCTCGCGATTGTAGTGAATAGCGGCGTTCGCATCGTCGAGCAGCTTGAGCGCGGCCTTGGTCGAAACGGTACGCTTGCGCAGGAGGAGCGAGAGCACGAGCCGCGAGGAGGCGGCGCCGATCGCCGAGGCCAGGAGGTATTCGCCGTATTGCAGCAGCTGGAAGTCGGCCTCGGCCTGCGGCTCCAGGCTGACGCGGCGCGAGGCGGCGAAGCTGGCGAAGGATTCGCGCGTGCGCTCCGCGCCGAGGTAGCGGGCGATGGTCGCGGTCAGTTCCTCGACGGTGACGGAAGCGCGCCGCAGCCGGAAGCTTGGCGCAATCGGCGCCAGCGAGGAGGGCACGAAGACGTCCCCCTGCACGCGTTCGATCGCGGTCGGCCGTCGGCCGAAGGAGCCGCCGACGTAGAGCGCGATATTGGCGAGAAGACTGAGCACGACACCGTGAACGAGCGGCGCCAGATCAAGACCGAACAGCGCCTGCGGCCGCAGCCATGCGAGGCCGAACGGCCCGTCGGTCAGGATGCGCTCGCCGACGATGCCGGCGTCCGAGATACTCGGCAACAGCAGCGTATAGGCCCAAACCAGAATGCCGGCGGTCATGCCGGCGATGGCGCCGCGCGCCGTGCCGCGCCGCCACACCAGTCCGCCGAAGAAGGCGGGCGTCAACTGCGCGATGGCGGCAAACGACAATAGCCCGATCGCGGCCAGCTGCGCTTCGCCGGCCGAGCGATAATAGATGTAGGCGAGGGACAGGATCGCGAAGATCGCGATGCGGCGCACCGTAAGGACCTGGGCCCCGGCGTCGCTCGGCTCTCCGGCGCGCGCCGCACGCCGCTTTAAAATGAGCGGCATCACGATGTCGTTCGACACCATGATCGCCAGCGCAACCGATTCGACGATCACCATGGCGGTGGCGGCCGAGAGGCCGCCGATGAAGGCGACGAGGGTGAAGAATTCGGAATGCGCCCGCAGCGGCAGCGCCAGAACGAACATGTCGCCGTCCATGCCGCCAGCCGGGAACGTCAGCAGGCCGGCCATCGCGATCGGCATCACGAACAGATTGATGAGCACGAGATAGGCCGGGAACAGCCAGGCGGCACGGCGGATTTCGGCCTCGCTGTGGTTTTCGACAACGGCGACGTGGAACTGCCGCGGCAACAGCAGAATCGCGAACAGCGACAACACCGTCATGGCGCAGAACGCGGTGAGCGGCGGCACGCGGGTCAGCACCGCCGCGGTCTGCGGCTCGGTCAGCGCGTGCGCGAACAGCGTCAGCGGGCCATGGAACATGACGAAGGTCACGAAGATGCCGACGGCGAGAAAAGCCACCAGCTTGATGCTCGACTCCGTCGCGATCGCCAGCATCAGCCCGTCCTGATGCTCGGTGGCGTCGATGTGGCGCGTGCCGAACAGAACCGCGAAGGCCGCCATCAACAGCGCCACGAAGAGCGCGATGTCGCCGATGAGCGGCTGCGCCGCGACGCTCCCCGCCGAGGCTTCGGCGAGAATCGTGCCGACCGACGACGACACCGCTTTGAGCTGCAGCGCGATGTAGGGAATCATGCCGACGATCGCGATCAGCGCCACGGTCGCCGCCACGGCCTGGTTCTTGCCGTAGCGCGCCGCGATGAAGTCGGCGATCGAGGTGATGTTCTGTCCCTTGGCGAGCCGCACGATGCGGATGATGAGCGGATAGGCGAGGCCGACCATCAGCACCGGCCCGATATAGATGGTGAGGAAATCGAAGCCGGTACGCGCGGCAACCCCGACCGAGCCGAAGAACGTCCACGACGTGCAATAAATGGCGAGCGAGAGCGGATAGATCAGCAGCCGCGAGCGGCTGCCGCGGACCACCTCGTGCCTGCGGTCGCCGTAGCTCGCTACCAGGAACAGGAACCCGATATAGGCGAGCGCGATGATGATGACGACCCAGCCTTGCAGCATGGCGTTTCCTGCGTCGGCTCGCGGCGCTTCTTGGGCCCGCGGCGCTTCTTGGGGCCCGCGGCTCCCAGCATGCTCAGGTCACCATAGTTTGGAGGACCTGTCTATCGGGCGCTGAGCGTGCCTAAATGCTCGGGCAAGTGGTTTCAGAAGCAAAACGATACCGCTCGGCGCGTTTGGTCCTAAAACTGATTTTTCCTCGCCGCCGCTGGTTACCTCAGCCCGCGCGCGTGCGGTGTTATTTTAGTTTGGACGATTCGGTTTGCACCCGAATGCAAATTGGGTTGGTAATGAGCGAAATCTTCATTGTCGACGACGATCCGTCGGTGCGCGCGGCGCTTTCGGTTGTATTGACCGGCGAGGGTTATCAGGTCGCGAGCTTCGTCGAAGGTGAAGCCTTCCTCGCCGCGGCCCGCTCGCGCACGCCGGGATGCGTTCTCATCGATGTGCAGTTGCCGGGCGCCTCCGGCCTCGACCTCCTGAGGAGGCTCGACGCCCAGCACTATCCGGCGCCGATCCTCGTCATTTCCGGCCACGGCGATATCCCCACCGCCATCGAAGCGATCCGCAACGGCGCGCTCGACTTCATCGAAAAGCCGTTCGACGCGGCCGCATTGGTGGCGCGCGTGCGCAGCGCGATCGACGCGTGGCATAGCGGCAACCGCAAGGACAGCATTCTCGCGCGCGATTTTCACGGTCACGAGCGGCTCACCGCGCGCGAACGCGACGTGCTGGAGCGGATCGCGCAGGGCGCCTCCAACAAGGAGGCCGGGCGCGATCTCGGGATCAGCCCGCGCACGATTGAAGTGCATCGCGCGCGCATCATGGAGAAGCTCGCCGCCAAGAACGCCGCCGATCTCATGCGCATCGTGCTGCGCGGCGGCCGCGGGCACTGAGCATGATCCGGAAAAGTGGACTCCGGTTTTCCGAACAGATCATGCTCTACTAAAACATGCATGATCCGGAAAACGCCTGCCCCGGACTTGATCCGGGGTGGAACCCGGTTTTCCGAAAAGATCATGCTCCACTAAAGATTCGAGCGGCGGAACCGCATTCATTTGACGGCGCTTGGCGCCGCGGGCATTCATGGCGGGGCGATGTTGCCCGCCTTTCCCGCGCTGCGCGCGCTGCTCAAGCCCGCCGAGACGCTCTTGATTGCGCTCGCCGGTGGCGTCGCGTTCACGCTGCTCGGATTTCCCGCCGGCCTCGTCTCCGGATCGGTGCTGGCCGTGGCCGCGGCGGCGCTGCTGGGGCGGCCGGTCAAGGTGCCGCTTCCCCTCGCCCGCGTTTGCTACGTCATTATCGGCATCCTGCTCGGTGCCGTGGTGACGCCGCAGACGCTCAAGGGGTTCACGACCTGGCCGGTCAGCGTCGCGCTCCTCATGGTCGCCGCCCTCGGCATGATCGTAGCGACCGCAAGCTACCTGCGCGTGGTGCACCGTTGGGACCCGCTCTCGGCGCTGATGGGCGCCAGCCCAGGCTCGATGATGCAGGTGATCGCGCTCTCGACGGAACTTGGCGCCGATCTGCGCGCCGTCGCCATCGTGCAGACCCTGCGCGTGTTGCTTTTGACCATCGGCATTCCCGGCGGCCTCGCGCTGTTCGGGCTCGTGGCTCCGTCCATACCCGTTATCCGCGGGCCTGCCGGCGGCTCCTCGCTTGCGGAGATCTTCCTCCTCGTCGCGGTGTCGAGCGCCGTTGCTTTCGCAGTGGCGCGGCTGCGTTTTCCCGGCGGCCTTTTGTTCGGCGCCATGGCGGGATCCGGCGTCCTGCACGGCACCGGCCTGGTTCAGGCCGTGCTGCCGTGGTGGATCGGCAGCGCTTCGATGCTCGTGCTCGGTGCGGTCGTCGGCTCGCGCTTCGCCAATACGGCGTTCCGGCTGATCATCGGCTATCTGGGCGCCGCCTTCGGCTCATTTGCCGTGTCGCTTTCGATCGCCGCGCTGTTCGCGCTGATCGTGACGCACTTCTTTCCCTTCCCGATCGCCAATATCGTCGTCGCCTTCGCACCCGGCGCGCAGGACACGATGATGGTGCTGGCGCTCGCGCTGCATCTCGACCCGGTCTATGTCGGGGCCCATCATGTCGCGCGCTTCCTCGTCGTCACCTTCTCGGTCGCGATAGCCGCGCGGCGCATTGCGCGGAAAGCATCTGCTTCGCGGAACTGCAAGCGGGCGGACGAGGGTGGGTTCGAGGGTTGATCACTCCGCGGCGAGCGCGCGCTCCTTGAACGGCAGCCGCAATCGCTGCCACACATCGACGAGCGCTTCGGCCAAGCGGTCGATCAGCGCATCCTCGTGATAGGGGCTCGGCGTGATACGCAGTCGTTCCTTGCCTTTTGGCACCGTCGGATAATTGATCGGCTGAATGTAGATCCCGTGCTCGGAAAGCAGCAGATCGCACGCCTGTTTGCAGTGTTCGGGATCGCCGACGAAGATGGGGACAATGTGCGTATCGCTCATCATGACTGGCAGCCCGGCGGCCGCGAGCACCGCCTTGGTGCGCGCGGCGCGATCCTGATGGCGCTCGCGTTCCCACTGTGACGTCTTCAGATGCCGGATCGCAGCTGTTGCCGCGGCGCAGACGGAAGGCGGCAGCGCGGTGGTGAAGATGAAGCCGTGCGCGTAGGAGCGCACGGTGTCGATCAGCATGTTCGAGCCGGCGATGTAGCCGCCGAGGCAGCCGAACGCCTTGGCGAGCGTGCCCTCGATCACGTCGATGCGGCCCATGGCGCCGTCGCGCTCGGCAATGCCGCCGCCGCGCGGGCCATACATGCCGACCGCGTGCACCTCGTCGACATAGGTCATCGCGCCGTAGCGTTCGGCGAGATCGCAAATGCGGTGCACCGGCGCGACGTCGCCGTCCATTGAATAAAGGCTCTCGAATACGATCAGCTTTGGCCGGTTCGGATCGGCCGCAACGAGGAGCTCCTCGAGATGCGCCATGTCGTTGTGGCGGAAAATCTGTTTCTCGCAGTGCGCCTGGCGCACGCCCTCGATCATCGAATTGTGGTTCCACGCATCCGACAGGATCAGGCAGTTCGGCATCTGCCGGGCGAGCGTCGAGATGCCGGTCTCGTTGGAGACGTAGCCGGAGGTGAAGACAAGCGCCGCTTCCTTGCGGTGCAGGTCGGCCAGCTCGCGCTCGAGCTCGACCAGCGGGTGATTGTTGCCGGCGATGTTGCGGGTGCCGCCGGCGCCAGTGCCCATCCGCGTCGCGGTCTCGACCATGGCGCCGATCACCTTGGGGTGTTGCCCCATGCCGAGGTAATCGTTCGAGCACCAGATCACGACGTTGCGCGGCCCCCCCGGCGAATGCCACACCGCATGGGGGAAGCGACCGGCCAGCCGCTCGAGATCGGCAAAGACGCGATAGCGCCGCTCGCTCCGCAGCCGGGTCAGGGCGTCGGTAAAATATACACTGTAATCCATGAGTTTTGCGCCTCCCCGGGGCCCATCCGCTTGCTCAGGAACCCTTTTTAGAGGGGTTCCAGTTGACTTGTCGAGGCGGTTTTGAGTGTAAAATCGTCGCGCCGCATTGCGGACGGTCAAATCCGGCCGTGAGCGAAAATTCGCGAATGTTCAATTGGTCTTGTCCGCAGCACGCGGAAAGGGAGGCGAGCATGAAAGTCGGAATCCTTGGATCAGGCGATGTGGCGAAAGCCCTGGCCGGCGGCTTCCTCAAACATGGGCATCAAGTCGTCCTCGGTACCCGCGACGCCGCCAAGCTCAAGGACTGGGTGGCGCAGCATCAGGAAGCGCAAACTGGCAGCTTTGCCGATGCCGCGAAGTTCGGCGAACTCGTGGTGCTCGCGGTCAAGGGCACGGTAGCGCTTGACGCGCTCAATGCCGCGGGTGCGGTGAATCTGGCGGGCAAGCCGGTGATCGACGCGACCAACCCGATCGCGGACGCGCCGCCCGTCAACGGCGTTCTGAAGTTTTTCACCAGTCTCGATCAATCGCTGATGGAGCGCCTGCAGGGCGCCTTCCCCGACGCGCACTTCGTCAAGGCCTTCAGTTCCGTCGGCAACGCCTTGATGGTCAATCCGCAGCTCAAAGGCGGCAAGCCGACAATGTTCATTTGCGGCAACGACGATAAGGCGAAAGCGACCGTGCGCGGCATTCTCGACCAATTCGGCTGGGAAACGGCCGACATGGGCAAGGCCGAGGCCGCCCGCGCCATCGAGCCGCTGTGCATGCTCTGGTGCATCCCGGGCTTTATTGGCAACGAATGGAGCCACGCGTTCAAGCTGCTGCACCGGGAGTGAGGCACTTCTGGCACTCGCTCTCGCCAAGTGGGATAATGTCAGGCACCGATCGATGGAGGGGACGATGGGGCTTGCACGATGGCACTCGAGGGCAAGCGCCTGCTTGGCGGCGGCGCTCGCTTTGGCCGCATGGCCCGCCCAGGCGGAGCTGTCGCAGACTTGGCAGTGGTGTGTAAATCACGACCATATCTACTCGCCCGATCTGCAAATAAGCGGCTGCACCTCGGTCATCCAGTCGGGCCGAGAGACCAAGACAAATCTGGGGATTGCCTTCAACAACCGTGGCAACGGCTACCGCGCCAAGGACGACAACGACACCGCCATCGCCGACTACAACCAGTCAATCCGGCTCTATCCGACATACGCCTACCCCTACAACGGCCGCGGCAACGCGTACCGCGCCAAGGGCGACAACGACCGCGCCATGGCCGATTACAACCAGGCGATCCGGCTCGATCCCAAATACGCCTCCCCGTACAACGGCCGCGGCAACGTCTACCGCGACAAGGGCGACAATGACCACGCCATCGCCGAGTACGACCAGGCGATTCGCCTCGATCCGGGGTACGCACTCGCCTATAACGGCCGCGGCAACGCCTACGACGACAAGAAAGACTACGATCGCGCCATTGCCGACTACACCGAATCCATCCGCTTCGATCCCAAATACGCAAGTCCGCACAACGGCCGCGCCAACGCCTACCGAGCCAAGGGCGATACCGACCGCGCCTTGGCCGACTACAATGATGCGATCCAACTCGATCCCAAGAGCGCGTTACCGTATAACGGCCGCGGGAATGTCTATTTCGACAAGAAAGACTTCGACCGCGCCATCGCCGATTACAACGAGGCGATCCGGGTCGATCCCAAATACGCCACCGCCTTCAACAACCGCGGCCTCGCCTACGGCAGGAAGGGCGACTACGACCGCGCCATCGCCGACTACAACCAAGCGATCACGCTCGATCCCAAATATGCCATCGCCTACGACAACCGTGGCGACGCCTACTCGGCGAAGGCCGACTACGATCGGGCCACAGCGGACTACAGCGACGCCATCCGCGTCGATCCGAAATATGCCATAGCCTACAACGACCGCGGTTACACTTACGCCAGGAAGAAAGACTACGATCGCGCCATCGCCGACTACAACGAGGCACTTAGGATCGATCCGTCATACGCCACAGCGTTGAACAACCGATCCGCCGCTTACGAGAATAAGGGTCAATACGATCAGGCGATCGAGGGATTTGATCAACTCGTCCGCATGCAACCGACGAACGCCAATTGGTGGAACTACCGGTGCTGGGACCGCGCGATCATCGGCCAGCTGCAATCCGCGTTGACGGACTGCAACGAGTCCCTTCGGCTGCGGCCGGACGACGCCAACACGATTGACAGTCGTGCGCTTGTCAATCTCAAGCTTGGCGATCTCGACAAGGCGCTGGCCGATTACGCCGCCGCGCTCAAGCTCAACCCGAAACTCGCTGGGTCGCTCTACGGCCGCGGCGTCGTCAAGCAAAGAAAGGGCGACGCCACCGGCGCAGAAGCCGACATGGCCGCCGCGACAGCGCTGCGCTCCGACATCGCGGAACAGTGGGCGAAATACGGAGTGAAGTGAGCGATCAAAATGGTGCTGCCGGTCAGGATTGAACTGACGACCTCCCCCTTACCAAGGGGGTGCTCTACCACTGAGCTACGGCAGCGGACTCGTCGGCCGGCGTTTCGAGCTGCAAGGTGCGACGGACCCGCGCGGCCGGCGCGCGGCGCGGCGCCCTGAAAAGCGCGGCGATCCTTGCCACAGGGGCGGAATCCGCGCAAGCGCGCGTCAGAACTCCGACGCGAGCCGGTCCAGTCCCATAACGTGGGCGAGGCTGCGCACCTCGTTCTTCTGCTCGTCGGAAAAGCTCATGATCAACGGCACGGCCGCGGACTTGAGGCCTTGCACTTCCGCGCTGTCGGGATCGAGCGCGGCGACCTCCGCCGCGCTCGCCGGCGCGCCGCGCCAATGCGGGTCGCGTGCCTTCGCGTAGGCGACGTTGCGCAGCGCGGCTTCGACCGCGGGCCACATGCGTTGCTGGTCGGGCGTCAGATGCAGCCGCTCCCTGATGCTGGCGATCTGCACATCGTTGAGCACGAAGCCCGGCCGGTTGGCGCGGCGCGAGGCGCCGTCCGCCGGCGACTTTAGCTCGGCCCGCGGCGGCATTGCCGCCGTCGACTTTATTTCGGCCCGCGGCGGCGTTGCAGCCGGCACCGGCCGACGCGTGGGCACGGTCTCGGGCGACGGCGAAGGGGTAGCCTCTTGCGGCAGCGCATTCTGCACCGCAGCTTGCGGTGCCGGCTGCGAACCGATTTGCGGCACCATGGGTTCGGGGCTCAACAGGGCGAGCTGCGCGTCGCCGAGCACCATGGCGCTCATGGCGCTCATGGCGCTCATTTCGCTTGCCGGCGTGGCGGGCGCGGCATCCGCGACCGCGGCGTCGGCTCGAGCCTCGGGGAAACGCACTGCGACATTCTGGGCGGGCGAAAGATTGGTGCTGCGCAAGGTTTCGGCGTGCCAATCCCCAAGCAGGTACCCGATGCCGCCGGCCAGCAGAATCGCAACCACCCGGCCGCGTCTTAACGCCCTATCGCGCCGCATTGCACCGCCCCTCATCCCGCAGACGTCGCCTATGTCCTTTCAAATGAAGCTTAATTTATGACTAACCGGGGGATTTTTGCCGGCGGATCAATAGCCACTATGGGGTGATGGAACGGCAAAAGGCCCGGCATTGCTGCCGGGCCTTGGTAACTTGCCGCTTAAAGGTGTCGGGTGATTACGCCGCCTCTTCCTCGACGACGGCTTCCTCTTCCACTTCTGGCTTGGGACCGCGATGCGGCCCCTTGGCCAACGCAGCCTCGATCTCCTTGACCGCTTCGGTCTCCGTGAGCCGCTGCACGGCGGCGACTTCACGCGAGAGCCGGTCGAGAGCGGCCTCGTAGAGCTGCCGCTCGGAATAGGATTGTTCCGGCTGCGACTCCGACCGGAAGAGATCGCGGACAACTTCCGCGATGGCGACGATGTCGCCGGAATTGATCTTGGCCTCGTATTCCTGCGCCCGGCGCGACCACATGGTCCGCTTGATGCGCGCACGGCCCTTGAGCGTCTCCAGCGCCCGCTTGACCATCGGCGTTTCGGCAAGCTTGCGCATGCCGACGGAGGCGATTTTCGAGGTCGGCACCCGCAACGTCATCTTGTCCTTGACGAAGTTGATGACGAAAAGCTCAAGCCGCGCGCCGGCGACCTCTTGCTCCTCGATCGCGGTGATCTGGCCCACGCCGTGGGCTGGATAGACGATGAACTCGCTGGTCCTGAAGCCTTGTCGTTGGGTCGTCTTCTTCGCGTTCATTCCCAAAGTTACTCCTTCCGCTTCCGGCTTATGCCGGTGAGCGGGCTTCGCCACGCTGCCGCTGTTGCGGGACATTCGCCGCGTGGACTTGGATGGCCTCCGGCTTCCGCGGGAGGTGGGTTTTTTTGCCTTCCGGCTCATGCCGGCCGCGCTCTTCTTCGAACGACGATGACGAGTTTTTCCTGCCACTGCTCTCGCGTGGATATCACGCCTCTTTTGACGATTCCTCGAAAACGCCCCGAAAAAATATGCTCCCAGTGTCGGGGAGCGGTATATCGGGGGTGTTCTTCATTATGAAAGACCTTTATATCACATTTTCGGCCAAAATCAAAGCCTTATGGTATTGCAAAACCGTCGCACCATCGGAAAACTTAACGATGGTTAAGGACGATGATCAACGGTTGCGTCAATCGCCCGTTCCCGGCTTGGACGAAAAATACTGTTCAAACTTGCTGGCTACGCCCTCCCATTCCTTGGCGTCGGCCGGCGGCTCCTTTTTGGCCGTGATATTGGGCCAAAGCTTCGCAAATTCCGCATTGACGCTCAGCCACCTCTCGACGCCCGGCTCGGTGTCGGGCTTGATGGCGTCGACCGGACATTCCGGTTCGCACACGCCGCAATCGATGCACTCGTCGGGATGGATGACCAGCATGTTCTCGCCCTCATAGAAGCAATCCACGGGGCAGACCTCGACGCAGTCCATGTATTTGCATTTGATGCAATTATCGTTGACGATATAGGTCATTGCTCACTCTAAACCTCGACTTTCGCGAGCATGGCTCCTACCGCATGGCTCATGAGCGCGCAAGGTTCACGGATTTCACACCAATTCCTCATATAGGTCCTGGCTGGCTCGGGCGGGACTCCTGCGTCCGACAAATCCCCTGACCTTCAGCACCCGCACGTTGCGTTCGAGCGCGACGGTGATCACGTCGCCGGTTCGCACCAGGCGGCTTGGCGCATGGATGCGCGCCCCGTTCACCCGAACATGACCGGAACCCGCGAGCGCCGCCGCGGCGCCGCGCGTGCGCACCAGGCGGGCATGCCATAGCCATCGGTCAATGCGCTGGCAATCGAGCTCAGCCGCCGGCTTTAGAGCTTGGTGGAGCATGATCTTTTCGGAAAACCGGCTTCCACTTTTCCGGATCATGCTCTAGCGACGCTCCTTAGCCTCCGACTCAAGCTGAGCCTTCAGCGCCGCGAGCTTGGCGAATGGCGAATTCGGATCGGGCGCTTTCTCGCGCCGCTCCTGCCGCGCCACATGGGCGGGCGCCCTCTCCCGCTCGCGCCGCGGACGGTCGAACCGCTGATCCGGCCCGTGACTGCGACGGTGGCGCGAGTGGCGTTCCGCCTTGGACGGCTCGGACGGCTCGGACGGCGCGGGCTGTTCGGTCGGCGGAACGGGTGCGGCCTCTCGCTCCTCTTGCGTGGAAACGGACGGGGCGCCGGATTCTTGCCTTTGCTCGCCCGCGCCTTTCGCAGACTTTCTGCCCGTTTCGCGATGCCTGCCGCGAGGGCGACGCCGTCCCTCAGGCCGACCCGGCCGCCACACCTCGATAAACATCGGCTCCGATGGCGGCAGCGTTGCGGCGTCTTTCAGCGGTTCGGCGGTTTCGGCCGTCGCTCCGGTCGGCGAAGGAACCCCACCGGCTGCCATTGCCGTGGCCGGCTCGGCTTCTGGCTCTTGGACACCGACCGATGCGGTTGCGGGATCCGGCTCTGCAATCGGCGCGGCGGCCGCATCGATCGCCATCTCCCCGCTGGCCGGGAGAGGGTCGGGGTGAGGAGGACCATCCGCAGGCTCAGGCGACGCGTCAGCCCCCTCACCCGGTTCGCGGAGCCTGTCATCGGGCGGCGCTTCGCGCCGACCCGTTGGCTCACCAACCTCTCCCCGCGCGCCGGGAGAGGCGATCTCCGCCGCCTCCAGACTTTCAGCCGGCGCGCATTGTATTTCGAGCTGTTCACCTTCTGGCGCAGAGGCAGGCTCGACGGCGGGCGCGGGCGCGGGCGCCGGCACGGCCGGTTTCGGCCGCTGCTCCATGCGATAGCCGAGCGAGCGCAGAATCGAGGCGAAATCCTCGCCCGAGGCGCCGGTCAGCGAGGTCATGGTGTTGACCACCGTAAAGCCGCCGCCGGCGACCGCGCCCGGCGGCTTAGGCCCAAAGGCGCCTTCGCGCCAGGCGAGCGCCGGGCGGATCAGATCCGCAAGGCGTTCGAGAATGTCGACGCGCACGGCGCGCTCGCCGCACACCCGGTAACCCGCCGTGCGAAAGAGCGCCGCGTCGATCTCCCGATTGATCGGGATCGATGTGCGGCCGCTGCCGGCGAGATGCAGTAAATCGTCAAGCCCTTTGCTCTGCGGCCCCTCATGCGCGAGCGCCCAGAGCTGGACCGCGAGCGCGCGCGGCGCCGGCTTGAGCAGCAGCGGCAGGTAGATGTGATAGGCGCCGAAGCGTACGCCGTATTTGCGTAAGCTCGCCCGTTCCGGCTGTTCCAATCCCTTCACCTCTTCCGCGACCCGCTGCCGGTCGAGCACGCCCAGCGCCTCGACCAATTGGAAGGCGACGCCGCGCGCGATGCCGCTCACGTCGGCGGCCGCCGCCAGTTCGAACAAGGGGCCGAGCAACTTTTCAATGTGGGATTTCACCCATCGATCGAGCCGCGCCTCTACGGCATCGCGCGGGGCACCGGCGAGATGTTCGTCGGCGATGACGCGCACGCGCGGCCGCAAAGCCTCCTCGCCGGCGATCAGCTTGCCGACGGCGGCGCCGGTCCAGCGGATCGTGCCGTAGGCGGTGAGCACGAATTGCTCGTCCGGCGCCTCGGCAAGCCGCCCCGCGCGCGTGGCGATCTCGCCGGCGAGCGCCTTCTGCGCGGCGTTCTGCAGCGCCTTTGCCTCCGACCCGCCCGCGGAAGCGTCCGCGACGAAGACGAAGCCGTCGAGGCGGCCGATGGCGTGGCCTTCAACGATAACCTCGCCGGTTTTGGTCATCTGCGGCTCGAGCAGCGCATTCTCGCGCAGCCGTCGCATCAGCACGCTGGTGCGGCGATCGACGAAGCGTTCGGCAAGCCGCTCGTGCAAGGCGTCGGAGAGCTTGTCCTCCACGCCGCGCGTGACGCCCTGCCAGTGCTCCGGATCGGCAAGCCAATCCGGACGGTTTGCCGCAAAAGTCCAGGTCCTGATGTGCGCGATCCGCGTTGAGAGCGTGTCGATATCGCCGTCACTCCGGTCCGCCAGCGCCACCTGGCGGGCGAACCAGTCGGTCGGAATTGCACCCTCGCGGATGAGAAAGCCATAGAGTGTGACTACGAGCTCCGCATGGGTCGCCGGCGCGATCTTGCGGTAATCAGGAACCTGGCAGATCTCCCACAGCCGCTCGACGTCGGCGCGTGTCCTGGTCATGGCGCGCACCTCGTCATCGCGCGCGGCATGTTCGAGCACGAGGATGTCTTCGGCGATCGGCGCACGCGTCAGCGTGCTCTCGGTCGGCGCCGTGGCGAGCGTCGCCTGCAACGCGCCGATCGAGGAGAAGTCGAGATCGGTGTTGCGCCATTGTACGATCTTCACCGGCTCGAAATTGTGCGATTCGAGCGCCTGCGCGAGTTCGCTCTCGAAGGGCGGACAGCGTCCGGTGGTGCCGAAGGTACCGTCGCGGGTGGCGCGCCCGGCGCGGCCGGCGACCTGGGCGAGTTCCGCCGGGCTGAGCTTGCGGAACTGGTAGCCGTCAAACTTGCGGTCGGAGGCAAAGGCAATGTGATCGACGTCGAGATTGAGACCCATGCCGATGGCGTCGGTCGCCACCATGTAGTCGACCTCGCCGGCCTGATAGAGCGCGACCTGCGCGTTGCGGGTGCGCGGCGACAGCGCGCCGAGCACGACCGCCGCGCCGCCGCGCTGGCGGCGAATGAGCTCGGCGATCGCGTAAACCTCCTCGGCCGAGAAGGCGACGATGGCCGAGCGACGCGGCAGCCGCGTAAGTTTTTTCTCGCCGGCAAAGCTCAATTGCGACAACCGCGGGCGGCTCACGACGCTGACGCCGGGCAGGAGCCGTTCGACGATCGGCCGCATCGTGGCGGCGCCGAGCATCAGCGTCTCCTCGCGCCCGCGCCGGTGCAGCACGCGGTCGGTGAAGACGTGGCCGCGCTCGAAATCGGCGGCGAGCTGGATTTCGTCGACGGCGAGGAACGCGACATCGAGGTCGCGCGGCATGGCCTCGACGGTGGCCACCCAGAAGCGCGGGTTCGGCGGCTTGATCTTCTCCTCGCCGGTGATGAGCGCCACTGCATCGGCGCCCACCCGTTCCACCGCGCGGTTGTAGACCTCGCGCGCGAGGAGCCGCAGCGGCAAGCCGATCAGCCCGGAGGAGTGCGCCAGCATCCGCTCGATGGCGAGATGCGTCTTGCCGGTATTGGTCGGCCCCAATACGGCAGTGACGCCGGCGCCGCGGGCGCGCAGATCACGGTTGGTGGAGGGCGAAAAGGAAATCGGCATCGAAGGCCCGGGCTGCCGCACACCGAGAATGGCGGCATTGTGTATCACAACAACACGCTGGAAAGCCCTGTGCTTAAGGTGTGGAACGAGTCTGGAACAAATCGCGGCCGAATCGGCGACTCGCGGCGTGTCCGACTTCGTTCACCGCGACATATGGCGCCGCCATTGTTATGCAATACCAGATCGGGTGTCGGAGCCTGTTCTTTGCCGCCGCTGACGCGCCAAAAAGGTTAACGAGTCTCGGGATCAGGTTTTTGCGGCGAGTCAAGAGCTTCCCTCCTGTGGATAACGGGGATTTCGGGGCGGGGCCTATTCTTTGCAGGGTCTTTGCAGGGTCTTTGCAGCGGTCTGCGCGCGGCTATCGTCGCCGGATTTCCGCGGCAAGAACGATCGACATCACTGCATCTTCACGTTCGCAGCGGCTCGCGGCGGTTGCGCGACCGAGATGAATTGCGTCGCTTGCAGCACCCCCTGGCCTAAAGGCGTCGGCAACGAGAAGCGAAACGGCACCAGCACGCGCGTGCCGAAGATTGGCGCCATCCAGACCTCGGCATCACGCAGCGCGGCGAGATATCTGATCGCCAGTCGGTCCGGGATGTAACCGGAAATCGGTATGAAATACACCGCGCAGACGACGACCGGCCCCTGGTAGCCCTTCTCAGCCTTGACGACTTCCATGCGCTTGAATTCGCTGCGCAGATCGAAACGCAAGCGGCCGTCGAACACGGAAACCCGGCGATCGCAGGCCTGCGGCGATACCGGGTCGCCGCTGCCGCTCACCGGGTCGAGCGTGGAGGTCATCGGGTCGAGCACGTTGCGGCGATCCGCGTCGCTGACCGGAATGCGGTCGGGATGCGGCCCAATGGGAGGCTCGACGGTGTAGTCGGTTATATTGCCGCCCGCGAACACCATGCGCACGTCATCGACCCGTTTGTCATTGATGATGGTGGACGCATAGCTCGTCGGCACCGGCTGCCCGCCACTGAGGGTGCCATGCGAGGCGCTGGTGCCGCGCCCTCCGGCGAAGAACCGCAGGATGCCGATCGTCGACCCACTCGCCGCAGCGGTGAACTGGTCCTCGGAAATCTCGATGACCCAGTTGCCGTGTCCGATCGGAATGCCGGTGATGCTGGCGGTATATTCGGCCTCGAGCCGCCCCTGCGCGGCGGCGACATGGGTCGCGTCGGTCGCCAGCGCAGCCATGATGACGCAAACCGCCGCGGTAAACGCGGCGGTTCCTGCATAACGGACGAGCCATTTCGGCAGAATAAACACGGCGGCGATGGTTCCCTCAAGGACCGCGGAATAGGCTTGACGGCAGCGCGGCCATAACGGACAGGAATGCCGTACCAGCCGCCTCACGCAATAGCGCAAACTGTGTGCATGTCTTGTCGGAGAATGCGTCGTTTCTGTGGTTTTGCGCCGCTTCGCGCCTGGCGAACACCGCTTGCGACGGCGATCCGGGCTGCTTGACGCTCTGCCGGGCGCTCACTATTAGTCCTGCAATCCTGTCCCATCAAATCGTCCGTCGGCCGGCGCTGGACGCGCGAAAGATTGAGGAATTGCCATGTCGTGGCGTTGCGAGCTGACCGGAAAAACCCGCCAGATCGGGCATCGCGTGAGCCACTCGAACCGCAAGACCAAACGGCGGTTCTTGCCAAATCTGCTCAACGTCACATTGATGTCGGATGCTCTCGGCCGCTCCGTCCGGCTGCGCATCTCCGCCAATGCGTTGAAGACCGTCGATCATCGCGGCGGCTTCGACGCCTTCCTGCTGGCTGCCAAGGACGCCGAGCTGTCGCCGCGGGCGCTTGAAATCAAGCGCCAGGTCGCCAAGAAGCGCGCGGCGACGGCGTAGTTCGGGCACTGAGAGTCCCCTACGCTGGCTTGCGCCATGAGCGGCGCAGACGGAAGCCAAGCACGTTGCGCACCCAGAAGGGTTCCGCGGCCTCTTCCTCGGTCATCCCCGCTTCGATCTTCGGCTCCGTCAAATACCAAGGCACGCCGATGACCACAACGCGCGAACCGCCATATTCGAGCACTGCGGAGCGAAGGCGCCGGGCACGCTGGTTGCTCAGAAAGTATTCCCACCAGTGGCGCTTGACGAGCTCGGGGATAAGCACGGCGATCGTCCGGTCGGGATTTTCATCCTTGACCTCTCCGATCAGCTTCAACAGCGGCGCATGAATGCGTCGATAAGGAGCGCTCAGGAAAACCAATTGCGGCGGATTTGGATAGTGTGCGGCGAGCGCGGGCTTTTCGACGTCCTTGGCCCATTGCTCGCGCAGGTTCTGCTCTTCCCTCTGCACGTCAGGTCCTTCGAGCGCCGCCAGATGCACCGCCGTTACATCGGGTGAAAGCTCCATGGCGAGGCCGAGCGCCTTGTCGGTCAATCGATTCCATTCCCGCGTTGCGACCAGGACGACCGGCGGCTTGCGCTGGCGAAATTCGAGCGGTCCCTCGTCCCGCAGATGGTCGGCGATGTCGACGTAATACCGCTTGATCGCCTTGTGCAGCACGATGACACAAGGAATGGCGACGATCGTGATCCAGCCGCCCTGCGCGAACTTGGCCACCACAATGACAACAAGCGCGGTGACGGTCGCCGAGGCGCCAATGGCGTTGATGACAAGATTGATCCAGACCCGCCGGCGTTCCGCGGCGTGGCGATTGTCGCGCAGCTCGCGCCGCCAGTGCTCCACCATGCCCGCCTGCGACATGGTGAATGTCAAAAACGCGCCGATCGCAAAAAGCGGAATCAAGCGGTCGGTGATGCCATCGAAAGCGGTCAATAGCAGCCCGGCGGTGATCGCGAGGTAAACAATGCCGACCGAATACACCAATCGGCGCCCGACGGTCGCAAACGGCCGCGGCAAGAACTCATCCTGCGCCACGAGTTGGCACATACGCGGAAAACCGACGAAGCTCGTATTCGCGGACAGGCAAAGGATGCAAAGCGCGCTGGCGATGGCCACGTAATAAAAGGCGCCGCGTCCCGCTACGGCGCCGACAAGCTGCGACAGCACGCTTTGATAACCTGGCTGCGTCTGGTCCATGGCCATGATGCCGTAGGACGTCGCGAGGTAGGCGATGCCGGCGAGCAGGATGGCCAAAGTTACGACGATGATGGCAAGCGTCCAACGCGCGTTGGTCACGCGCGGCTCGCAGAACGCGTCGACGCCGTTGCTGACCGCCTCGACGCCGGTCATCGCCGTGCAGCCGCTGGCGAACGCGCGCAACAATAGCCACAGGCTGACCGCCTCGACGGCGTTGGGCAGCGGCGGCGGCGGAACCACCGGCTGCGGATGTCCACCACTCATCATGATGGCATAAGCGCCAATGAGCAGGACAATCATGAAGCAGGCGACGAACAGATAAGTGGGCAGAGCAAACAACTGGCCGGAATCCATCGTCCCCCGCAGGTTGACGAACGTCAGCAGGACGAGGATGCCAAGGCAGAGCGGCAGCGTATATGCATGCAGCGCCGGCACCGCCGAAATCAGAGCCGCCACGCCTGCGGAAATGCCGACCGCGACGTTGAGGACATAGTCCACCATGATGCCGGCGGACGCCAAGAGGCTGGCGTTCACGCCAAGGTTTTCCTTGGCGACCGTATAGGCGCCGCCGCTTATCGGATAGGCTTTGATGGTCTGCCAGTAGGAGACGAACAGGATGGCGAGCAAGGCGAGGATGACCAGCATGACCGGGCCGAGGTAGGCGAGCCCGGCCGCGCCCGCCGCGGCCAGGATGCTGAGCGCCGCTTCCGGTCCGTATGCAGACGAGCTCAGGCCATCGAGCCCAAGCGCCGGCACCCCTTCGCCGACGCCTATCTCGCGCGAGGCGCCTTCCCGATTGGCGAGCGGCCGCCCGCGCAGGAATCGATCCAGTATCCCGAGCGGCGACAGTGCGCGATGATTTTTGCCATTCGACTCCATGGGCTGCGATCTCTTTTGCTTTTCCTCGATCACGCATGCTTGGGGCCAAAGCACATTAACGGACTCAAGACTACAGTAAGCGATACCGCCTCCGGTTCGGCAGTTTCCGGCATCCGAATGGCGAAAACCACCAGGGCCACGATCGCGGCGCAAGCCGCGTAAGCGTGGGACTTGGCGGTCTTACGCCACAGCCTTGACTTGCGGTGATTCCGTCTCCGGTTCGGCGGTTTCCGGCATCTGAAGGAAGAAGACGATGACGGCCACGAGGGCGGCGGCGCCTAGGGTGAGAAATGCCGCGCTGTAGCCGAAATGATCGACAATCTCGCCAGCGGCAAGCCCACTCAGCGAAGCGCCTATCCCCTGCACCGTGGCGATCGCGCCTAGGGCCAGATTGTAGCGGCCGGTGCCGCGCATGATATCGGCGATCACCAGGGGCGCGAGCGCGCCGAAAATCCCGGCGCCAACGCCATCGAGCACCTGGACGCCGATCAGCCAGACGCTGTTGTCGGAAAGCGTGTAGAGCACCGCACGGATGGGCAGGATGGCAAACCCGGCAAGAAAGAGCGGCTTTCGCCCCCAAGTGTCGGCCTTGTACCCGACCAGAAGCGCGATCGGCAGCA
>JBEKNW010000006.1:0-44916 GCA_049522435.1 Xanthobacteraceae bacterium | reverse complement strand
GGTCAGGTCGGGCGCCAGCGCCGGATGCTGATACACGACCGAAACGCCGTCCTCGCGCATCTGCCGCGGATGCGGCGCTCTCACCTCCTTGTTGTCGTAATGGATGGTGCCGGCATCGGCCTTCAGCACGCCGGCGGCAATGCCGATCAGTGTCGACTTGCCGGCGCCGTTCTCGCCGACGATGGCATGAACCTCGCCCGGAATGACGGCGAGATCGACGCCTTTGAGCGCCTGAACCGGACCGAAGCTCTTGCGCACGCCGGTCAGCGTCATGATCGGAGGAAGCGACGTGACGATCGGCGCGGCCGCGCCCGCAACTTTAGGCATGGCGCAACCGCCGCGATATCTCGGGAAGCGCCACGCCGCTGAGAACGATGATCGCATCGGCCAGGTCCTCGGCCGAGCCGCCGAACCCGAGCGCGGTCACCAACTGGGCGAGATAGGTCAGAAAGAAGGCGCCGATCACCGTGGCGACGACGCTTCCTTTGGTGACGCCGCCCAACGGATTGCCGCCGACCACGACCGCGGCGATCGTACCGAGCAGGTAGGGCAGACCGCACAGCACGGTGGGCGAAACCAGATATCCCGACAGCATGATCGCCGCCGTCGCGTACATGAAACCTGCAATCGCGTAGGTTAAGATGCTGTAGGTGTTGAGCGCCACACCCACGGCATGGGCCGCCAAGGGATTGACGCTGACGGCGATGAACCGGCGCCCGGTCGTGGTGAAGGTGAGGACAAAGACCGTCGCGCCCGCCACCAGCAGCAGCACCCAAACCGTGGTCGGCACATAGAGAAATCGTGCAACAAAAAAATCGACCATCATCGGCGGGGCTTGCACCGAGGCGCCGGTCGAGACGAAATAGGTCAGGCCGAACAGAATGGCGTTGACGCCGATCGTGGTCACCAGCGGCGGCACCTGCAACAGGGTCACGATGAGCCCGGTCACGGCGCCGATCGCCGCGCCGACCGCGAGCGCTGCCGCGATATAGAAAATCACCACGCCGGGATCGGCGCTGCCATCGGGCAGCTTGGTCACGACCACGGCGGCAAACGACATGATGCCGGCGGTAGAGAGATCGAGGCCGCGCTGCTGGATCACCAGATGTTGGCCGATCGACGCCACGGCCAGAATTGCGAAATACGGCAGCGTCGAGAGAATCGCCGCCGAATTGACCGTGCTGGGCGCGGCGATGCCGCCGATCAACACCAGAAGCGCCGTGGCGACGAACGCTTTCAGCGCCAACGGAAGCTCGGTCAAATCTCTGCCTAGTCGGGGCATTCGCAGACGGAATATTCGGTCGTCCGCCATATCCCGAATCCGGTCCTTTACATCGATGATTATTTTACGCTCATTCCCGCGAAAGCGGGAATCCACTGGGCTCAAGAGCACCATAGAACTGGGTCCCCGCTTGCGCGGGAACGAGCGGAAATATGAATTGATCGCCCGGCCTCCTGCAAGACCGGGCGATCAGTGTGCGATGGTTCTCGACTTACTTGCCGCCCAGGGCCTTGATCTGTCCCTCTTTCGACAGCATCGAGGACGGGATCGAATCCATCGGCATCGACTTGTCGCACTTCACCGCGAGCTTCGCATCCTTCGAGGTATTGTCCTCGGTGAAAGGCAGGACGATCAGGCTGGGCTCGGTTTCGTCGATGCCCTCGGCCGCCGCCACCGCCTTACGCAACGCCAGCCGCACCATCCAGGTATGCGCGTCGATGCTCGCCATCTTGAAATCGGGATGATCGGCGGCGAGGCAGCTCAGGTCCATGAGCGACTGCCCGACATAGGCGGGAACCGGCTTGCCGGCCGCGAGGAAGGCGCGGATCGGGCCGGTGGTCTCGCTGTAGATGCCGTCGATCTCGGGATATTTGGCGATCAGCGCCGCGGTCTTTTGCTGCGCCATCGCCGGGTCCCAGTTTGTCGGCACCGGTTCCGCTTCCAGCACCTTGATGCCCGGATACTTGGCGAAGGTGGGCTTCCAGCCGGCGATTTGCGCCGCCGTCATCGGATTGCCCGCCGTGCCGCCGAACATGATGACGGTGCCTTTGCCGTTGAGGGTCTTGGCCAGCCAATCGGCGAATTGCTCTCCAACCTGGCTCTGGCTCTCGGTGACGCGATCGACATAGTCCTTGCCGATGGTGCCGGGGAAATTGTCACCGGTGTCGTAGGGGACCACAGCGATGCCGGCAGCGGTCGCTTCCCGCGTCGCTTTCAGAATGGCCGGACCGCCGTCGAGGAATGCGACGATGACGTCGTATTTCTGCGCGATCAGGCCTTCGATGTCGGCGATCTGCTTCTCAGGCTTGAACTCGCCGTCGGTGTAGCGGGTCTCGGTGATGTTCTTGCATTTCGAGGCCTCGTCCTCGAATTCGGCGCGGGTGATGTGGCGCCAGTAATTGCCGCCCCAACCGTCGGATAGCGCAACCTTGATCGGCTTGGTGCCGCAGAATTTGGACATCGGCTGCAAGTCGGCGACGGTGCCTTTCTTGTCCGGATACAGTTTGGCCTTGGTGACGTCGGCGGCGTGGCCGGACGCGGCCATCGCGACCGCCAGGCCCAATGCCGCAACGCCGACCGATAGACTACGTGGTGACAACATGTATTCCTCCCTGTGCATCTAATTTGATCCGGAATGATCAAAACACAGCAGCCAGCGGCGGCGCCGTGACCCTGCGTTCTTGTCAGCCGGAAATTCCCAGATGACTTTGTGCGGAGGAAGAATACTCCTTTTGCGGTTGGTGCCAAGGTCCGCAGGCGAATCCAGTTACGCGACTCGCCCAAGAAAGTTCGGATGATCGGTCGTGGGATACGGCCCCTGATCTGTGGGCGAGGCCCGACCTCGCTCCGGCTGCCGCGCTTTTGCTCGCGCCCAGGCTTGGCAGCAACAAAAAGTACGGTATTGTTCACCGCGCGCCGGCGATCTTTCTGCGGACGCCGAACCATCGCCTTGGGCGCCGCGGTAGTGGGCCGGCATAGTCGTGAGACAGCGTTGGCGGTCAAATAAAAGTTACCAGGGAGGGAATCATGCACAAGAGCGTCGACCACATCCTGACCACGCATACCGGCAGCCTGCCGCGCGGCGCGGAGCTCAATGACCTATTGATCGCGGACGAGGCCGGCGAGAAGGTCGACAAGGCCAAACTGACCGACATGATCGACAAGCGCGTCGCCTACGTGATGGAAAAGCAGCGCTGGGCCGGAATTGACATCGCCAATGACGGCGAGCAGGGCCGGGTAGGGTTTCAAACCTACCTACCCAAGCGCATGTCGGGGTTCGGCGGCGAGTCGAAGCGGCCCTACGGCCAAGAGTGGGTTCAGCTGCCGCTGTTCACCAAGTTGTTCATGGCCCGAATTCCCAAGACCGGAAAAGTGTTCGGCTGCCCTGAGGCGATCGCCGAGATCAAATATACTGACAAGGAAGCCATCAAGACCGAGCTCGCGCGTTTCAAGCGCCACGCCGACGCGATCAAACCGCCGTTTCCCGAAATGTTCTTTGCCGAGCCATCTCCGGGCATCATCGCCTGCACGATGCTCAACGCCTATTACAAAACTTATGAAGCGTATCTCGACGCAATCGCGCGCGAGATGCACTACGAATACAAGTCCGTGGTCGATGCCGGATATGTCTTGCAGATCGATTCCCCGGATCTGGCAATGGAGCGCGTGCTCTTGTTCCAGGACAAGTCCGATAAGGAATTCGTCAAGCTCGTCGAACTGCACATCGCTACGCTCAATAAGGCGCTACAGGGAATTCCGCGCGACCGCGTTCGGCTGCACATCTGCTGGGGCAACTGGGAAGGACCGCATATCTTCGATATCGGTCTCGAGCCGCTGCTCCAGGCGTTCTACCAAGCTAACGTAGGCGCGCTCTCGATCGAGTTCGCCAACGCGCGGCGCCAGCACGAATATGCGGCGTTGAAGATACACAAATTCCCCGACAACATGATCCTGATCCCGGGGGTCATCGATTCCAAGATCAATTTGGTCGAGCATCCCGAGGTCGTCGCGCAGCGCATCGAGCAGGCTGTCGCGGCGATCGGCGACCGCGAGCGCGTCATTGCCGGCGTCGATTGCGGCTTCGGCACCTTCGCCGGCTGGGAATGGGTCGCCGAGGACGTGGTCTGGTTGAAGCTCAAGACCCTGCGCGAGGGTGCCGACATCGCGTCGAAACGCCTGTGGGGCAAAAAGGCGGCGGCGTAGCGCATCACGTATTTTTCCTCCCCCGAAAAGGGGAGGAAAACCCAAGCCCGCTTGCGAACGGCCGAGAGCAGGGTAGCCTCCCCGGCATGACAAGACCAGCACGCGTGGCGTCGCCGCGCGCCTGGCAGCGGATGCTGTCGGGACGGCGGCTCGATCTTCTCGATCCCTCGGCGCTCGATATCGAGATCGAGGACATCGCGCACGGGCTCGCGCGCGTGGCGCGGTGGAACGGGCAGACCAAAGGCGCGCACATCTATTCCGTGGCCCAGCACTCGCTGCTGGTCGAGGCGCTGGCGCGCGCGCGCGTGCCGCGGCTCGATCGCAGCCGGCGCCTGGCGGTGCTGCTGCATGACGCGCCCGAATACGTGATTGGCGACATGATCTCGCCGTTCAAGGCGGTGATCGGCGACGCCTACAAGGCGGTCGAGCGGCGGCTGCTCGCGGCGATCCATCGGCGCTTCGGGCTGCCGGCAAAATCCGCGCCGGAACTCGACAAACTGATCAAGATCGCCGACCGCGAAGCGGCCTATTTCGAAGCGACCCGCCTCGCCGGCTTCGACGCCGCAGAGGCGCGGCGGTTCTTCGGCCGCCCGCCCGCCATTTCCCCCGCCATCGAGCGCGATTACCTCAAGCCGTGGCCCGCCGAGACGGCGCAGGCCCGCTATCTCGAACGATTCAGGAAACTGGCCGGCGAGTGAGCGTCACACTTGTGCCGCCGGCCATGCCTATATGAGACTGACCAAAACACGCATTTGATTCCATGATCCAAGTCGTTCCATGATTCACGTCTGCTCACTCGCGCGCCTTCATGAAACGGTCGAAGACACCGGCGCGCGGCACGTCGTGTCGCTGATCGGCGACGAGGCACGCGTTGAGCGGCCGACCGCCATCGCGGCGGAAAACCACCTTTGGCTGCGGCTGCACGACATTTCCGCGCCGCTCGACGGCTATATCGTGCCGGACGAGGAGCACGTCGCCGATCTGCTGAATTTCGTCCGCCGCTGGGACCGCCGAGCGCCGCTGGTGGTGCATTGCTACATGGGCATCAGCCGCTCGACGGCGAGCGCTTTCGCCAGCGTTTGCGCGCTCAGCCCGCATCGTGACGAAAACAGCATCGCGCAGGCGTTGCGCAGCGCCTCGCCGACGGCGACGCCGAATATCCGTATCGTATCGCTCGCCGACCGCCTGCTCGGCCGCGAAGGTCGCATGGTTTCCGCCATCGAGACCATCGGCCGCGGGATACTTGCTGCGGAGGCTGCCCCGTTCCGGCTCGAGCTGGAGTGAGCGGCAGCTTTGCCGATTCCGGCCATCCACTCGCATCAATTGCAATGAAAATGAAATTTGGTTGCAATATATCCTTGGTTGTATATAGTGGTTTCTGCCACTCTAGGTGGCTCAACCAGGGAGGGAGTAAACATGACGACGCACCGCACATCGATCGCATTGGGTACAATGGCCGCGGCCATGCTGGTCCTCGGCATCTCGGCTGCTCTTGCGGCTCCGGCGGGATCCTATGAGAAGACCTGCACGGACATCTCGGTCGACGGCACGACGCTCAACGCCACCTGCAAGACGTTCAATCAGCAGCCGATGAAGACGAGCCTGCCCTATTTCGCCTCGTGCGTGGGCGACATCGGCAATATCAACGGCACGCTGGCTTGCGCCGGCCCGAACGGGTCCTACGCGCTGACCTGTACAGACGCCACGGTCAAGGGCGACACGCTGACCGCCCGCTGCAAAAAGAGAAACGGTGAGGTCGTGGACTCCAGCCTGAAGGGATTCCAAGGCTTTCAGGGCAATATCAACAATTGCGACGGAAAATTGCAGAACGGCAATTGCTGACGCATGATCCGGAAAAAGCCTGCCCCCGGACTTGATCCGGGGGTGGGAACCGGCGGGTTTGCAGTTCCTACGATCCAGCTGCCCCCTGGCGCGGGAACTTCAAATCGAAAACCCGCACAAGGAGATCGGGATCACTCTTCGATCGCCGGCCGCAATGTCGCTATGGGCATCGGCCGCACTGGCACCGGCGCCGGCACGCGGCTTGTCAGCTGGGCGGCCGGCACGGGCGCCGGCGCGGGCGCGCGGCTTATCAGCTGAGCGCGCGGGTTATGCTGGTAGAAGTCGCAATAGGCAAAACCCAAGCCTGCGACCGACCCGCGGAAGCTTCGGTAATCGATCTTCTGCACCTTGAAGCATGGCTCAATCGGCAAGCCGGACAGGTGTGCGCACATTGCCGTGCCGTCGACCTTGATCGTGCCGGCCGGCAAGGTGGCGAAGCGCACCTCGCCGCGGCCGCCCGGCCGGATGGTGCCGACGACGGAGCCGTCGGAAGAGATGCGGCCTACGCCCGCGGTGCTATCGAAGCAGGTGTAGGCAAACAGCTTGCCCACCACGAACGTCCTGGCCTGTTCCGGCCCGAGCTCCTCGGCGACCGCCGAGGTAGCTCCCAACACGCACGCCAAGACGACAGCCACGCGCAGCAACATTGGCGACTCCCCTTTGGACTCGAGGGCTATGTTAACGAGATTTCTTAACCGTCCCCTTACCATAGCGCCTCGCATGCTTGCCGAACGTCGTAGCCAAATTCTGAACTGATTACCGAATTTTTACCACAATGCGCCCGCGCACCTGTCCGGCGACGATGCGCGCCCCGGCATCGATGACATCGGCGAGCCCGACTTCGCTGGTCATTACCGCGATCTTGGCGCGGTCGAGGTCGGTCTCCAGGCGGCGCCAAGCTTCTTGCCGCAGCGCGAGCGGGCACATGACCGAATCGATGCCAATGAGCGACACGCCGCGCAGGATGAACGGCGCGACCGTGGTCGGCAAGTCCATTCCGCCGGCAAGGCCACAGGCGGCGACTGCTCCGCCATAGCGCGTCATCGACAGCACATTGGCGAGCGTCGTCGAGCCGACGGCGTCAATGCCGCCGGCCCAGCGCTCCTTGCCGAGGGCGCGCGGGGGACCGGTCAACTCCTTGCGCTCGATCACCTCGGCGGCCCCGAGCCCCTTGAGATAAGCCGCTTCGGCCGGCCGCCCGGTCGAGGCGATGATTGTGTAGCCGAGCTTGGCCAAAATCGCGACGGCAACCGAGCCGACGCCGCCGGCGGCACCGGTCACGATCACCGGCCCGCGCGCCGGCACGATGCCGGCCCGCTCCAGCGCCATCACCGCCAGCATCGCGGTGTAACCGGCGGTGCCGATTGCCATGGCTTCGCGCGCGCTCATCGTCTCCGGCAGCCGCACCAGCCAGTCGCCTTTGACGCGCGCCTTTTGCGCGAAGCCGCCGAGATGGCTCTCGCCCAGGCCCCAGCCGTTGAGGATCACCTGGTCGCCGGATTTCCAGCCGGCGTGCGAGGAGGCCTCCACCGTGCCGGCGAAATCGATGCCCGCAATCATCGGGAAGCGGCGCACCACCGGCGACTTCCCGGTGAGCGCGAGCCCGTCCTTGTAATTCACCGTCGAGTATTCCACGCCAACGGTGACGTCGCCCGCCATCAAATCCTTCTCGTCGAAATCGGCGAGCCGGACCGTCTGGCCGGCTTCGGTCTTGTCGATGACGATCGCCTTGAATGTCGCCATACCGGCATGCTCGGGCAAAGGACGCTCGCAATGGCCTGCAGCATAAGGCGTCGACGCGGATCGCCCAAACGAAACTTTGCAGCCGCCCACACAGCTGTCCCCGCGCCCGGGAGCGCTCTTACAGTTTGGCGGTGGGCTCGTTCTTGCCGGCGGCTGGCTCGGGGGGCGATGCCGCGGCTTGGGGAATTTTTGCCGCCGCATCCGAGCTCTTCGTTGCGGCTGCGGGGTCCTTCGCCGCTTCGGGATTTTCCGCAGCGGCGCCGACTTGCTTGGGCGTGATCGGCACGCTGCCCCAGATCGGCGCATCCGAACCGTCGCCCCAAGCGCGCGGCCGATAGAAGGTGTGCACGCCGAGCTTGTACATCTTCTTCATTTCGTGAACCCAGCTCGGGTGCACCCAATAGGCATGATAATGCGTGGCGTGGCCAACTTCGGCGAGCCAGATCTTGCCGTCGAGCGCATCCTTGGCAATGCGCTTGGCCTGCTCCCACATATCGAGCTCATCGATGCGGCTTAAGTCCTTCCCTTCACAGGCGAAGGTGAACTGGCAGGCGAGATGCCGGTAGGCGTTCTGGTAGACGACGCCGCAAACGTTGCCGGGATAATAGCCCGAGAACACGCGATTCATCACCACCTGCGCGACCGCCATCTGTCCGCGCAGCGGCTCTCCGCGCGCCTCGAAATAGACGGCATCGGCAAGACATTTCTCCGCCTTGGCGCGCGGCTTGCCCGCAAGGCCGAGGCGATCCGCCGGGCTTTTGAGCCGGCTGGCATCGTCCTTGCCGGCCACGGTTTCACCGCCAGCGCCGGCATCGCCGGGTCCTTCCAGGGCCGAAAGTTTGATGTCGGGATCGACGGAAGGCGACACCAGAACCGGCTCCGCGCCCGGCTCCCATTGCTCCAGTCCGCCGCGCGAACCCATGGCGGCGACACCGAAATAGAGCTGCGTGTTGCGCTCCGCTGGATCCTCGTCGAGGACGGACAGCGAGGCGAACGGCGACGGCGCCGCCTCGAGCGGATCGCTCTCGCCGGAAGCGGGTATTTCCGGCGGCTTGTCGGCCACCGCGATGTCGTCCTCGACATCCGCATCGCGGGCGTTGTCGCGCTCATCCAGCGCCGTGGAGCTTGGCTGAACGGCGTTGGTGAGCTCATGGCTCTGCGGCCCGGTGGTCGGCAAGGAGCCGAACGCCTCGATCGCCGCGTCCGGCTGCGCCGCGGCGGGCGCAGGGTCGAGCTGTTCGGCGTCCTTGGGCCGCGGTGCCGTGACGGGCGCAGGCGGGCTGATGGGTTGCGATGACGGCGCATCGATCGGTTGCAATTGCGGCAAGCTCTCAGGTTCGCTCGAACTGGGAGAGGTTTGCGGCAACGGCATGCGGTCGCCCTTGAGGCGGCGGTTGACGGTCGGGTATGCGATTTGCAGCGCCGGGCGGGCCATCGGCGGCTCCTCGACCGACCACACTTTCACGTCGAGCGAGCGCGGATCGAAATTGACCGGCTGCGCGCCGAGCGGTTCGGGCATCGCCGTCCCGATCGGACGCGAAAAGCTGAACGTCGCGGCGTGAATGGTGCCGAACGGGGAAGCAATCAGGTGGTCGCGCCAGGGTTCGGAAACGCCGGGCTGCCGCGCGAAGAACGCCGCGAGGTCCTGAGATCCGATCGACGTCGGCGTGAACACGGCGCAGAGAGCGCTGAGCCAGAAGGGTCCAGACACCGCGCCCGTCGGCCGCCTAGGCAACGCAACCATCACCCCTCACGCGCACGCTCGTTACGCCACGTCTCCAAGCTTAAGCAGATGCCGCCGCAGTGGCGCGAATGCGACACATTCATTTATTGTCGAATTAACCTTGCGGACGCGTTAACTCACGGAAAGTTGGATCGGGCGAAGCCGATGCCGCGCCGGCGGCGGTCGCGTTCTCTTTTCATTTTCATTAACCAAACGGCAATGCGGGAACGGAATACTCGGCGCGCATCCGGAGCCGCACCCGCCGTGCCCGACACGATCTTACCTTTCTTATCTTTGCTGCCGGACTGGCAATCCGCCGGTCTCGCCGTCGCATTCCTCCTGATGGTCGTCGGCGCCTATGCGGTGCGGCGCCTGCAGATAAAAATCCGCCGGCTGACCAACGCCCTCAACCACATGCCGCAAGGCCTGTGCATGTTCGATCGATCCGCGCGAATCGTCATGTGCAACCAGCAATATCTGCGCATGTACAAACTTTCGCCCGAGGTGGTGAAGCCGGGCTGCACGCTGCGGGCGCTCATCGAACACCGCAAAGAGACCGGGCTGTTCACCGGCGATCCCGAGCAATATTGCAAGGAGATCATAGATAGCATCGTTGCCGGGAAGACTTCGACGTGGACTATCGGAGCGAGCGATGGCCGCACGGTCCATGCCATCAACGAGCCGATGCCGGGCGGCGGCTGGGTCTCGACCCACGAGGACGTGACCGAGCAAAAGCTCCTGCAAAAGGAGCGTGACGATATGGCCGAACAGCAGCGGCGCCGCGGCGCCATCGACGCGGTGATCGCGGTATTCCGCACCAAGATAGAGACGCTACTCAAGACATTCGGCGACAGCGCGGCGGCGATGAAATCGACCGCGGTCACGCTTTCGGCCGCCTCAAATCACACCTCGCAATGCGCCACGAGCGCCGTCGAAGCATCCAATGACGCCTCGACCGGAGTGAAGACGGCGGCGTACGCCACCGACGAATTGTCGAACTCGATCGCCGAAATCGCCCGCCAGATCACGCAAACCAATGACGTCGTGCACAAGGCGGTCGACGAAGCGCAATCCACCAACGGTGAGATGACCACGCTGGCCGAGTCGGCGCAGAAGATCGGCGACATCGTCAAGCTCATTCAGACCATTGCCGGGCAGACCAATCTGCTTGCGCTCAACGCCACGATCGAGGCGGCCCGTGCCGGCGAGTCGGGACGCGGCTTCGCCGTAGTCGCCTCGGAAGTCAAATCGCTTGCCGTGCAGACCGCCAAGGCCACCGAGGCGATCGTCGGGCAAATCCTTGCCGTGCAGGGTTCCACCGCGAGCGCTGTCGACTCGATCCGCCGCATTACCCAGCGCATGCAGGAAATTCAGCATTATGCCTCCGGGGTCGCAGCCTCGATCGAGCAACAGAACGCCGCGACCAGCAACATTTCGTCCAATGTCGCGAGCGCGGCGCAGGCGACGCAGACCATGGCCGAAGTGCTCAGCGACGTTGCCGGCGCCGCCACGCAGACGCACATGTCGGCCGAGGTCGTGCTCGACACCTCGCAGTCGGTGGAGGCCGCCGTCGCCGATCTGCGCCGGCACATCGAGGCCTTCCTCGCCGACGTCGCGGCATAATTCGTCATTCCGGGGCGCGGGCTTTCGCCCGCGAGCCCGGAATGACGAATTGAGCGAATTACTACTACGCCGTCGAACTGGCGCCACGGCCCAGCGCGGCTTGGGCGGCGGCCAATCGCGCGATCGGCACGCGGAACGGCGAGCAGGACACGTAGTCAAGCCCGATCTCGTGGCAGAATGAAACCGAGGCGGGATCGCCGCCGTGCTCGCCGCAGATGCCGAGCTTGAGTTTCGGCCGCACCTTGCGGCCGCGCGCGGTGGCGATGCGGATGAGTTCACCGACGCCCTCGCGGTCGATCGACACGAAGGGGTCGACCGCCAAGATGCCCTTCGACGTGTAGATGCCCAGAAAGCTCGCCGCGTCGTCGCGGCTGATGCCGAAAGTGGTCTGCGTCAGGTCGTTGGTGCCGAAGGAAAAGAACTCGGCGGTCTCGGCGATCTCGTCGGCCTTCAGTGCCGCGCGCGGCAGCTCGATCATGGTGCCGACCTGATATTTGATCTTGCTTTTTGTCTCTGCAGCAACCGTTTCCGCCATGGCGTCGATGCGTTCTTTGACCAGGTCGAGTTCGGCTTTGCTGGCAATGAGCGGCACCATGATCTCCGGCGCCACCGTCGCCCCGGTCGCGCGGCCGGCCTCGACCGCGGCTTCGAAAATGGCGCGCGCCTGCATTTCCGCGATTTCCGGATAGGCGATCGCCAGCCGGCAGCCGCGGAAGCCGAGCATCGGGTTGAACTCGTGCAGCTCGCGCGCGCGGTCGGCGAGTTTTCTCGGATCGGCGCCCATGGCCCGCGCCACTTCCGCGATCTCCTCCTCGGTGTGCGGCAGGAACTCGTGCAGCGGCGGATCGAGCAGGCGGATGGTCACCGGCAGGCCGCCCATGATCTTGAACAGCTCGACAAAATCGGCCCGCTGCATCGGCAGGAGTTTGGCCAGCGCGACACGGCGCGCCTTCTCGTCTTCGGCGAGAATCATCTCGCGCACGGCGCGGATGCGGTCCTCGTCGAAGAACATGTGCTCGGTCCGGCACAGCCCGATGCCCTCGGCGCCGAACTTGATCGCCGTGCGCGCGTCGGCCGGCGTGTCGGCATTGGCGCGCACCTTGAGCTTGCGCACCGCATCGGCCCACTTCATCAGGGTCCCGAATTCGCCGGCGAGTTCGGGCTCGCGCATCGCCACCTTGCCGGCGAGCACCTGTCCGGTCGAGCCGTCGATCGTCAATATGTCTCCCTTCTTCATCGTCGTGCCGCCGGCAGTCATGGTCTGCGCGCGGTAATCGACGCGCAAGGCGCCGGCGCCGGCGACACAGGGCTTGCCCATGCCGCGCGCGACCACGGCGGCATGCGAGGTCATGCCGCCGCGCGTCGTCAAAATTCCTTCGGCGGCGTGCATGCCGTGGATGTCCTCGGGCGAAGTTTCGACCCGCACCAGGATCACTTTGTGCCCCTGGCCCTTGAGCGTTTCGGCCTCTTCCGAGGAGAACACGATCCTGCCGCTAGCCGCGCCCGGCGAGGCCGGCAGGCCGGTCGCGATCACCTTGCGCTCGGCGCCGGGATCGATGGTCGGATGCAGGAGCTGGTCGAGCGCGGCGGGGTCGACGCGCGTCACCGCCTCCTCTTTGCTGATCAATTTCTCCTGCGCCAGCTCGACGGCGATGCGCAGCGCGGCATTGGCGGTACGCTTGCCGCTGCGCGTCTGCAGCATCCACAGCTTGCCTTGCTCCACCGTGAATTCGAGGTCCTGCATGTCGCGGTAATGCCGCTCGAGCACGTTGTAGATGCGCTTGAGCTCGGCGAAGGCGTGCGGCAGCGCCGTCTCCATCGAGGGCTTGTCGGAGCCCGCCTCCCGGCGCGCCGCTTCCGTGATCTCCTGCGGCGTGCGGATGCCGGCGACCACGTCCTCGCCCTGGGCGTTGATGAGGAACTCGCCGTACAGCTTCTTTTCGCCGGTCGAAGGATTGCGCGTGAAGGCGACGCCGGTCGCCGAAGTCTCGCCCATGTTGCCGAACACCATGGCCTGCACGTTGACCGCGGTGCCCCAGCTTTCCGGAATGCCGTGCAGGCGGCGATAGGTGATGGCGCGCGGGCTCATCCACGAGCCGAACACGGCGCCGATAGCGCCCCACAATTGCGCGTGCGGATGCTGCGGGAACGGCTCGCCGCTCTCCTCTTCGACGCGCTTCTTGTAGCGGGCGACGAGTTGCTCCCAGTCGGCGGCATCGAGGTCGGTGTCGAGCGTGTAGCCGCTGCGGTCCTTGTGCTCGTCGAGGATTTCCTCGAAGTGATGGTGGGCAATGCCGAGCACTACGTCCGCATACATGGTGATGAAGCGCCGGTAGCTGTCATAGGCGAAGCGCCGGTCACCCGAATTCTTCGCCAGCGCCTCGACGGTCACGTCGTTAAGTCCGAGGTTAAGCACTGAGTCCATCATGCCGGGCATCGAGGCGCGCGCGCCCGAGCGCACCGACACCAGCAGCGGATTCTCCGCATCGCCGAATTTTTTCCCGGTGATGCGGCCGACCTCGGCGAGCGCCGCTTCGACCTGCGCCTTCAAATCCTTCGGGTAGGATTTGTCGTTGTCGTAGAAATAGCTGCACACCTCGGTTGAGATGGTGAAGCCGGGCGGCACCGGAAGGCCGAGCTGCGCCATCTCGGCAAGGCCGGCGCCCTTGCCGCCAAGCAGATTGCGCATGCCGGCGCGTCCGGCCGCCCCGCCGCCGCCGAAGGCGTAGACCCATTTGCCTTGGGCCGCCGGCTGCGGCGGCGCCAGCCGGGCTGCGGATTTGGCGGATCGAGATTTCCCCCGGATTCGGCCGCCCGCGGCGCGGGCCGCCGTTTTCTTTGCTTTCTTCACCGGCTGACGGGAGATTTTTGCGCGCGATTTGACCATGGGATCTCGTTCGCTTGAGCTTTAAGCCCATCCTTAATGCAGATGCCGGCGTCCAATGCAACGCCAGCCGTCGGCCGCAATTTGATGCTTCAATGCCAGTTGACGAAATGATGGATGGCATTGAGCTCCACGCAGCCGATAACAATGAGATAGATGGCGACGATGTAGTTCAACAGCCGCGGGATGATCAGGATCAGAATGCCGGCGACGATGGCGACGAGCGGCGTGATATGAGCAGCGGTGATGACCATGGGTTTTCCTCGGGTTGGAAGTAAGTACGGGAGGCGCGCAAGACGCTGCGGAATTCGACAATCTGCAACGCACAAAACGCCTTGCGCGTTCTATGCGAGAAACGACGCCAGCGAAAGCCTCAACTGCAACGGTTCGGCACTCCGCGATACGGCTCGGCGTCGAAGTGCAAACCGCGATCGGAAGCTGCATCGCTCGATCAGGCATGCGACCGCATCTCGCGGCGCGTCGGCGTCCGAGCTTTGTCCCAAGGTTCAAGCAACGCCTCCCCAAAGCGGGGAGTGGAGCGCCGAGAGGCGCCAGGGTCGTGGGCCACGCCACGCGGACGGATGTTGCCACCCGCTCGCGCTTCGGGCGTGGCGCGCGCTACAGAACGATCCGCTTGCGCGAACCGCCTGCTTCGGGCGCGCGGCGCCTCCCGGCGCTCCACCGCGGTCCTCGCCAAGGCGGCCGACCGCCGCGGCGCAAAAACCGCATCCGCCCTGCCGATCGGCGGCCGCCGGCGACCGCCATCGACGAGGGTGAGTCGCATCTTTGTAACCGCAGTGATGACTATTGTCAATAGAACCGTGACGGCGCATGAAGGCGTCCGGGCTCCTTCTCCCCGCGTGCGGGGAGAGGTGATTATCCCTCGATCTTCGAAAAATCAGCCACGGCGCGGGTGGCGGCGCGGATTTCGTTGAGCAGCTTCAGCCGGTTCTCGCGCAGCGCCTTGTCGTCGACATTGACCGTGACCTTGTCGAAGAAAGCGTCGACGTGGGGGCGAAGTCTCGCCAAGTGGCTCATAGCCCCTTCAAAATCCTCATTATCAATCGCTCGTGCCGTCCCCAACTTAGCGCGTTCGATTTCGAATGCCAGCGTCTCTTCCTCGTTAGCTTTGTAACGACTTCGATCGGGTGCCCCGGTGTATTCGCGGCCGTCCTTCTTCTCCTCGATGCGGATGATGTTGGTGGCGCGCTTATAGCCGGCGAGCAGGTTCTTGCCGTCCTCGGTGTCGAGAAACTTTCCCAACGCCTCGACGCGGCGGACGATGAGAAACAGATCATCTTGGGCGCTTTCGATGTTTGCAGCGTCGTCGATATTGATAATATCCTCGACGCGCATATCGATCGCGGGACTCTGTACACCAATGGCGAATACCGCATCGACCAAATCGTGCCGGGCGCCCTGTTCACGGAGCTGGACCTTTAAGCGCTCAGCGAAAAAGTCGCGGAGGTCCCACTCCATTGCGCCAAGGGCGGCGATGAACTTGCCGGCATCGACGTTGATCACGCTATGAGCTTTTAGCTTTTGCGAATAGTCAGGCTTAGAAAACCCCGCATCACGAACGCTTTTTGCCGCGGCTTCGGTTTTCTCGATATCGCGAAATACTTTTTGATCCAAAAAACCCGTTCCGGCGACCCTGAAGCTTTTGATCAACCTTAGTCGAAGTTTATTTTCCAATACTAACCTGACGACGCCGAGCGCAGCACGGCGCAATGCATAAGGGTCTTTTGAACCCGTCGGCTTCTCGTCGATCGCCCAAAATCCAACCAGCGTGTCCAACTTGTCCGCCAGTGATACGGCAATCGACACCGGATCGGCCGGCACCAGATCATCCGGCCCCTTCGGCCTGTAGTGATCCTCGCAGGCATGGGCGACGGCCTCGTCCTCACCCTGCGCCTCGGCGTAGTATTTTCCCATAATGCCTTGCAGTTCGGGAAACTCGCCGACGACTTCGGTGAGCAGGTCCGCCTTGCACAGCCGCGCGGCGCGTCGGGCCTTCTCCACATCCGCGCCAACGAGCGGCGCCAGCTCGGCCGCCAGCCGCTCGATGCGCTCGATGCGCTCGGCCTGCGTCCCCAACTTCTCGTGAAAAACGATGTCCTTGAATTTCGGCAGCCGGTCTTCAAGCCGCGTCTTCAAATCCGTCTCGTAGAAAAACTTCGCGTCCGCAAGCCGCGCGCGGATCACGCGCTCGTTGCCGGCGACGATCGCTTGGCCGCCGTCCTCCGCCTCGATATTGGCGACCAGAATGAACTTGTCGACCAGCTTGGCGTGCGCGGCATCGCGCAACACAAAGCATTTCTGGTTGTTGCGGATGGTGGCGCGGATCACCTCTTCGGGGATGTGCAGAAAAGCCGGATCGAACGCGCCCATCAGCACCACCGGCCACTCGACCAGGCCGGCGACCTCGGCGAGCAGGCCATCGTCCTCGACGAGTTCGAGCCCTTGCACGAAGGCAAGCTGCTTTGCCTCGGTGACGATGATGTCGCGCCGCCGCTCGGCATCGAGCACCACCTTGGCCTTGTCGAGCTTTTGCATGTAATCGGCGAGCCGGCGCACCGTGAACGGCTCGGGGCTAAGAAAGCGATGGCCGCGCGTTTGGTTGCCGGCCGCAACGCCGTCGACCGAAAACGATACGATATCCGGCTCCTCGGTCTCCGGCCCGAACGTGGCGACGATCGAATGCAGCGGGCGCACCCAATTGAGCGCGCCGGGCTCCCCGGAGCGCGGACCCCAGCGCATGGATTTCGGCCAGGGAAAGCCCTTGATGACATCGGGCAGAATATCGCCGATCACCTCGATCGCCGCACGCCCCGGCTTTTCGACCAATGCGACATAGAAGTCGCCCTTTTTGTCGGGCTGCACCTTCGCTTCGCCGATCGATTTCAGCCCCGCGGCTTTGACGAATCCGGCGATGGCGTTTTCCGGCGCGCCGACGCGCGGGCCTTTCTTCTCTTCGCGCAGGTCGGGCTGGCGCGCCGGCACGCCGTGAACGGAAAGCGCCAGCCGCCGCGGCGTCACGAACGCTTTGGCCCCGTCGTAGACGAGGCCGGCATCGACCAGGCGGTCGGTGACAGCTTTTCGCAAATCCTCCGCCGCCCGCGCCTGCATGCGCGCCGGGATTTCTTCGGAGAAAAGCTCGAGCAGAAGGTCGGGCATCAGGGCAGCGTCTTGTGGGTGCCGTCGCACATCGGCTTTTTGCCGGAGCGCTTGCAGGCGCAAAACCAAACCTGCTCGGACTTCGTCGGCTTGAATTCGATGGGTGTTAAGGCGGTGCCCTTGTGCGAGCCGTCGCAGAACGGCTGCGACTTGGAGCGTCCGCAGGCGCACCACCAATAGCTCTTGCCGGCTTCGACCTCGATCACGATCGGCCGTCGGCCGCCGATTTCAGGCATCTCGCTCATAGCCACTCCCAGTTCGATTTTGTGCCGTGGCGCCTTGTAATGCGACCGAACGCGAAAAACTACGTGAAAGGGAAAAACACAATCATTGACTGCGCCGAAGAGGTAGGATAATTAGGATAATCTTAGTCATCTTAAATGGAAGTGAACATGAAAAAGCTAGTGTCCTCGCCCGACCAAGTAGCGTCCAACATTCGTAGGTTCGCTGATGAAATCCCTGGAAGTGCGGAAATGCAATCCAGGCTCGCTCAGGTTCACGTTTGGTATGCCCTCCGCCTGCCAGGCGCGGCTTGGGCATTCGGACCCAGCAAATTCGTCGGCTACCGGGACAACACCAGCAAGAAATATTTGGAAAACTACCGAGCGGGCGCGGATGGCGGCGAAACAGAACGGGCCCTCAAACCTTTGTCGAGTGAAGTCGGGCCTGGAAGCAGACTTGAACGCGAATTGACAGGCGCGTTGGAAGAATTCCTGGACCGGTGGGGCCGCAAGCCACGGCGTGGAAGTCAAATCCGCCTTGTCTCCGAAGGTGAGCCCGACATTGCAATCATGCCAAAGCGCAAGACCGATGACACGTTGCTTGATCGCATCTCGTCAGACCCGGGCATCTGCGGTGGCCGGCCTTGCATCAAGGGCACGCGCATGCGCGTCATCGATATCGTCGAGGCCATTGCACATGGCGCGACTCAAGAGGAATTGCTGCGCGACTTTGACTACCTGACGGCAGAGGATATCGCAGCGGCGCTGCTTTATGCCGCCCATGCGTCGAACCACCGGGTGGTTCAAACCGCCTGATGATCCGCTTCGTCATCGACGCGCAGCTTCCCCCCGGACTGGCCGTCCGCCTCAGGGAGCGCGGCTATCCGGCCGAACACGTGAACCGCGTCGGGTTGGGCGCCGCGAACGATATCGCCATCTGGGAGCATACCCGGCGTATTCGCGCGATCTTGATGACAAAGGACGAAGACTTTGTAGCGCTTGCACTACGCGAGCCGTCTGGGCCGCAAGTCGTTTGGCTTCGGATCGGAAATATCAGCAACGATGCGCTATGGATGAGAATCAGCGCAGCTCTGGATGAAATCCTTGAATCGCTCGAAACGGGAGAGCGGATCGTAGAGGTGAACTGAGTTTTCACTCACGCGCTCTTCCCTCCGCCTTCGGTCGCGAGCCACGCCTCGCCGCACGCTTTGGCCAGTTCGCGCACCCGCAGGATGTAACTCTGCCGCTCGGTCACGGAAATCACCCCGCGCGCGTCGAGCAGATTGAACACGTGGCTTGCTTTGATGCACTGGTCGTAGGCCGGCAACGCCATGAGGTGGCGGCCGCGATTGCTGCGCACCTCGTCACGATTCTGGCCGTCACCCCGCCAGCCGGCTTCGAGGTATTTCTTGCACGCCGCCTCCGCCATGCGGAACTGCTCGAACAGCATATCAGTGTCGGCATATTCGAAATTGTGCCGCGAATATTCCTGCTCCGCTTGCAGGAATATGTCGCCGTAGGTCACCTTCTGCGCGCCCTCGCGGCCGTTGAAATTGAGGTCGAAAACGTTCTCCACCCCCTGCACGTACATCGCCAGCCGCTCGAGCCCATAGGTCAGCTCGCCGGAGACGGGCGCGCATTCGAAGCCGGCCACCTGCTGGAAATAGGTGAACTGGGAAACTTCCATGCCGTCGCACCAGCACTCCCAACCGAGCCCCCAGGCGCCGAGCGTCGGGCTCTCCCAATCGTCCTCGACGAAGCGGATGTCGTGCAGCTTCGGGTCGATGCCGATCGCGTAGAGCGATCGCAGATAAAGCTCCTGCAGGTCGTCCGGCGACGGTTTGAGGATCACTTGCAGCTGATAGTAATGCTGCAAGCGGTTGGGGTTCTCGCCGTAGCGGCCGTCCTTGGGCCGGCGCGATGGCTGCACATAGGCCGCGTTCCACGGTTTTGGGCCGAGCGCGCGCAACGTCGTCGCCGGATGGAAGGTGCCGGCGCCGACTTCCATGTCGTAGGGTTGCAGGATGACGCAGCCCCAATCCGCCCAGTAGCGCTGCAACGCCAGGATGAGCCCCTGAAACGAGCGTTCGGGGCGCATGTACGGCGGCAAATCATCGTTGGCTGTCGAGTTCATTGGGACGTTGTTGGTGGAACGCCCGCCTGCGGTCAAGCCCGCGAAGGAGCGTCGTCACGCGCGACGACAGAAACAATGGCCGAAATCTTTGTTACTTCCCGCCGCGCGTGCGTGATGCGCTGCAAAACGCGTCTCCAATGATCTTCGGGAGGTCGCGCACCAATCCCTCTAATGTTCGTCTCTGGCTGCCGACGTCCTGGGCAACAGCCTCGACCGTACGCTCGACGCGAACAAGGCCTGACCTCAGTGCGGCCAAATCGTCGGCGTTACGGCGGGTTTGTTCCAGAATGTGGCGGGTGACGAGCTTCTCGCCCTCAACCTCGCGTTCAAGCACGCCGACGCGCGCCTCGAATTGCTCCCTGGTCACGTCTGCGGCCAAAGCCTGTACCCCGTTAGCGACAGGGACACCTTAGCACAATTTACTTGAGGTCAAATCTTACGCTAACCCGGCCGGTACTCGCCCGTTTGCGGATCGCGCTTCAACGTCTGCAGCGCCTCGCGATCGACCGGCTCGACGGTTGAGCGTCCGCGCACCTCATCGAGCTCGGCATTCACGCGCCGCACCTCCTTGACGCACCAGCGCACCAGGACGGCGGCTCCCATCAGTCCGAGCGCCAAAGCGAATACCGGCGGCATATCCTCTACCTCTGTCTAAAGCCCATATCGCGCCCACATGGCGCGTGCTTCAAGCGCCGAGATCATGTCCTCGGCAAGGCCCGCTTGCATCAATTCGCTGCGACCGGCGCCCCAGAAGCGCCCGAGCAGGCTGCGCTCGCCGGTGATGAGCGGCGTGAACACCTTGCCGCCGAAGCGCTCGCGGAGCGTTGAGCGCAAATCGCCGATGGCATCGACAAGGCCGAGGTCGAGTGCCCGTCGGCCAGTCCAATATTCGCCGGAGAACAAGTCGTTTTCCGGGCCGTTGAGCTTATCGCCGCGCCGCGATTTCACCAGCGCGATGAAATCGTCGTGGATTTCCCGTTGCAGTTTCTTCAGCCGTTCGACGTCGCCGGGATTCTCCGGCAGGAATGGGTCGAGCATGCCCTTGTGTTCGCCAGAGGTATAGAGCCGGCGCTCGATGCCGATCCTGGCGATCAGCTTGTCGAAGCCGAACGAGCCGCCGACGACCCCGATCGAGCCGACGATCGAGTTGGGATCGGCGATGATCTCGTCGGCGGCGCAGGCGATCATGTAGCCGCCCGAGGCGGCGGCGTCTTCCACGAACGCCAGCACCCGGCGCTCTTTTTCCTGCGCCAGCGCGCGGATGCGGCGGAAAATGAGGTGCGATTGCGCCGGCGACCCGCCCGGCGAGTTGATCGCCAATGCGACCGCTGCGGCGTTGCGCACGGCAAAGACGCGGTCGAGCGTGCGCGCGATACCGGCAAGCGTAAGGCCGGGCTTGAGTGGCGTCGAGAACCCGACGACCCCGGTGAGGCGCACCACCGGCACCACCGGCCGGTCGCTGCGGAAGCGCTGCGGAACGAATTCTCGCAGCGCCGCCAGCGCCCGCGTCCCCACCTCTCTCACGCCTTCGCCCGTCCACGGTTCGGTCATGAAATCCACATAGGCTGTGCTTGGCGAAGCCTCAAGTAACCGTTCGTTAACCCATTGGAATGCTTCTTGCTCGCAGAGCATGCCGGAACGAACGGCTGGAGAGCGCAAGCAATGAAGATATACGTGCTCATGATGCTGATCGGCGTCATTGTCGGCTTTTCCCATGTTCCCAGCCGCGGCCAGGCGAAAGCGGCCGCGCCGGTACCGCCTGATTCGGTGCCTGCCTGATGCCTAACGGCTGAGCAGCAGCGAAAGTTTCATTCCCCGGCCAAAGGCAGTAGGGCGCCTCTGCGCAGCACGGCCTCGGCTTGGGCGGTCGGCTTTCCCGCGGCATCGGCGAGGATGAAGCCGGGCAACAGCGACAGTGGCGCGCGGCTTGCCTTGACGGCGCGCGCCAGCACACGGATCGCCGGCGCGCCCGGCTTCGGGTGGAGCGGCAAAAGGGTGACCGCGCCGAAACCGGCCGTCAGCGCCGCGCAGAGCGAATCGAGACCGTCCGCGCGCCAAAGGAGCGTGATCACGCCTGCAGGGCGAAGGAGCCGCGCCGCCGTGCGCACCCACTGGTCGAGCGTCGCATGCGAGGCGCTATGCGCCAGGCGCCGGCCGCGATCGGGCGAGGGTTTTTGTTGCGGAGCGTTGAACGGCGGATTCATCAATACGCGGTCCGCTGCACCGGGCGCGAGTCCCGCCGCAGCGAACGCGGCGGCCGGCGCCGCAACGTCGAGGCAGACGGCGCGCACGCGCTCGGCAAGGCCGTTGCGCGCGGCGTTCTCCTCGGCGAGAGCCGCCAGGACCGGATCGATCTCGACCAAGGTGACGGTGAGGCCCTCGATGCGGCGGGCGAGCACCAGCCCCGCCGCGCCCACGCCGGCGCCGAGATCGACCGCGTGCTCGCCGGCACGTGCCGAGGCCGCCGCCGCGAGCAGGATGGCGTCGTGGCCGACGCGGTGGCCGTTGCGCGGCTGGCGCAGCACGAGCCGGCCGCCGAGGACGGCATCCTCGCTCGTCTCAGCTCGTTCAGCGGTCATCGCGGCTCAGTTCGCTGGCGAAGCCGGCATCCTTGAGCAGCCGGCGTGCCGCCTCGAATTCATCGTCGCCGACGAGAATGCGGCGCGGAAAAATGCCGATCGAGCCTTCCAGCACGCTCATGTTCTGATCGACCACCAGGTGACCGATATGCGCGCCGTTGAGCAGCGCCTCGATCGCCGAGATCAGCACTGCATCGTTGGTGCGAACGAGTTCGCGCAAACTGTTCTGTCTCCCTGCCGTGACCTCTACCATTCGCCCTTCGGCGGCCGAAAATCAAATCGCTCCCGCCGCACCGTGCGTGTTGCCTGTGCAGGCCCTGTACTATAAGGCAGTATTCCACTTCTTTTCCCGTCCGCCTTTGCCGATGATTTTGCAAAATCCTATGGCCGGCGCGTCGCACATTTTGCAGGCGATGCGGAGCTCCGACACATCGCTGCCGTTCCAGCGCCTGGTCCCATTCAATTGGGCGGGTGAATTGCTCGTCATCTGCGCGGGCATGCTGACCTCGTTCCTGGTCGCCGGCTTCTGGTATCCCTATTGGCGCATTGCCGACATGGATTACATTGTGGTCTACAATGCCTTCCTGCTCAACGACCACCTGCCGCAGGAATATTTTGATCATCCCGGCTATCTGTCGATCCTGTTGCTGAGCTATTGGCTGCGCGCGCTGCACAGCGTCGGCATGATCCACGTGCAGTCGCTTTCCGCGGTGCCGCCGCTGAGCGACGCGGCCGGCTTCGCCGACGCCTGGACGCAAGCGACGCGAGCCGGTCGCGTGCTGTCGCTCATCTTCGCCATGGGCTTCGTGGTGGCGTTTTCCTATCTGCTGCGGGCGCTGGTTCGCGACTGGCGCATCGCGGCGCTGGGCGGCTTCCTGCTCGCGTTCTCGGGCGGGATGGCGATGCAGATGCGCGAGATGCGCACCGAGCTTCTGGCCGTCGCATTGTTCATGATCGCGCTGCTCATGCTGATCGTCGCCGCCAAGAGGGGACAGCGGGCGTGGCGGCCGGCAATCGTCGGTTTCGCCAGTCTTCTGATTACGTTGGCGATGCTGAACAAGATTCAGATTTTTTTCCTCATCTGCGCCTTGCCTGTTCTGCTGCTTCCGTTCGGCCCCGATGCCGCGTCTCGGCCCGGCTTTTGGGACGCGCCGCGGCGGGCTTGGCCCGCTTTGGCCGCCAGCGCCGCGATCGCCTTGCTGGCCGCGTATCTGGCCAAGGACATTGTGATTTACGGATTTTCGGACGCCGGCGCGGCGATGCTGCAATTGCCGGTGCTGCGGATCGGCGCCCAGACTTATTGGGCGGTGATCGCAGTCTGCATTGGCCTCGGCATGGCCGCCTATGGGATCATCTGGCGTCTCGCCCCGCTGGAAGCGCTCGCCGCCATGTTCGCCGCCGTGGCGGGCTGCATGATCGGGTTGCTGGCGCTTTACGCGCGCTACAATCCCAACAATGTGGTCGTCGTCTTTCATCCGCTGGAGCAGATGTTGTTATGGGCATCGGCCGCGAATCCGCAGCTCGCGACCGGCACCTCGTTCCTCGACGCCACACATCTTCGATTCTTGGTCGGGGCCGTCGCCGGTGTGATCGCGCGGCGGACGTTCATCCTGCATACATCGTCACGCCCGACGATCTTCCTCGAATGGTTCGTCGTTGCGGCGACCGTGATCGCGATCCGAAGGCGCGAGTGGCGCCTGGTACTTGCGGTCGCCGCGCTCATGCTCACGGACTGGGGCGTTGACACGCTGGATATAGGCCGTGGCTTAAAGCAGGAATATTTCAACCTGACGGACCCCCTGGTCATCATCGCCGCCGCCTTGCTGATTTCGAATCTCACCGACTTGCAACACCATCGATGGACCTACCCCCTCGGCGTTGCCCTCATCGCCGCCCACATCGTTGTGAGCCAAGCGGAGCCGCTGAAGCACGCGTTCAAGACGGGCGGGCCCGACGTGCTGTGCAGGCTTTACCATTATACCAAGCGGGTCGAACGTTTTCCGTTCTGCCAGCCGCAACCTGCGCCGTCGCAATAGGCCCCGGCAACTTGCGCTTTGCAGGCTCAGCTCTGACGCCGTTCCTCGCCCGGCGCGCGTAGCGCCAGATAGGCGATGAGCTTCGCTTCGCGCCGGCCGCGCGTGACGGTGTCGAGGATCAAGCCGCAGGCGATCGAGAGGAAGGCGAGCACCATTAGGCCGGTGGAGAGCACCGCTGTCGGCAGGCGCGGGACCTGGCCTTCCTGCACGTAGGTAATGAAAATCGGAATGGCGAGGCCGATCGATATGATGGCGAGAGCCAGGCCGAACGCCCCGAAAAGCGAGAGCGGCCGCTCGGCGCGGTAGAGCCTGAAAACCGTCCAGATAATGCGAACGCCGTCGCTCCAGGTGCTCAGCTTCGAAGCCGAGCCGCTCGGCCGCGAGTAGTAGGGCGTCGCCACCTCGCCCACCGGCAATTCGAGCTCCAGTGCGTGAACCGTCAACTCCGTCTCGATCTCGAAACCGCCGGAGAGGATCGGAAACGATTTCACGAACCGACGCGAGAACGCCCGATAGCCGGACAGGATGTCGGTGAAGGAGCGACCGAACATGTGGGCGACAAAGCCGGTCAGCAGCCGGTTGCCGGCGCGATGGCCGGGGCGATAGGCAGCCTCCTCGCGATCGATACGGGCGGCGACCACCATGTCGAGCCGCTCTTCGACCAGCTTTAAGACCATCGCCGGCACGCTCGGCGCGTCGTAGGTCGCGTCGCCGTCCACCAGCACGTAGACATCCGCTTCGACGTCATTGAACATCCGCCGCACCACGTGGCCCTTGCCCTGGTAGGTCTCGCGGCGAACCACGGCGCCGGCGCCTCGCGCGGCCTCGACGGTGCCGTCGGTGGAATTGTTGTCGTAGACGTAGACGGCCGCCTCGGGCAGCGCCGCACGGAAGTCGGCGACGACTTTGGCGATGGCGCGCTCTTCATTGTAGCACGGCACCAGAACCGCCACCTGATACCGGGTTCCGGCTACGCTTCCGGCAAGAGGTTCATTGCTTGACATTTTGCCCCTCTCCGCCGCCAGTCGAGTGGCGTGATCGGCGCTGGCGGAACAGGCGCAGGCGCCAGCATATTTTACTGAGTGCAACTGCCGGCATACTTGCCGCGTCAGCATAGCGTTTCTATGCTTGCGCGTCCCCTGTGGAGAAAGCTTAAGTGGCCGTCGTCGTCCCTTTTGAAAGCCCGGGCCAACCCTCGATCGACCCCCTGGTCGACTTGGTCGCCGCCGACATGGAGCGTGTCAACGGCGTCATTCTCACGCGCACGGGTTCCGAGGTGGCGATGGTCCCTGAGGTCGCCAACCATCTCATAAATTCCGGCGGCAAGCGGCTGCGGCCGATGCTCACGCTGGCGCTGGCGCGGCTCACCGGCTATGCTGGCGACGGCCATATCAAGCTCGCGGCGGCGGTCGAGTTCATGCATACGGCAACGCTCTTGCACGACGACGTGGTCGACGAGAGCGAGCTGCGGCGCGGACGGCTGGCGGCGCGCATGCTCTGGGGCAACGAAGCCAGCGTGCTGGTGGGCGATTTCCTGCTCGGCCAGGCATTCAAGATGATGGTCGAGGTCGGCAGCCTCAAGGCGCTTGAAATTCTCTCCTCGGCCGCCGCCGTGATCGCCGAGGGCGAGGTCATGCAGCTCGCCGCGGCGAAGAACACGGCGACGACGGAGGACGAGTACATCGCCGTCATCCGCGCCAAGACCGCGGAGCTGTTCGCGGCCGCTTGCGAAGTCGGGCCGGTGCTCTCGTTGCGACAGAAGGCCGAGCAGGCCGCCTGCCGGTCGTTCGGGATGAATCTCGGAATAACCTTCCAGCTCGTCGACGACGCGCTCGACTACGGCGGTGCGGCGGCGAAGCTCGGCAAGAACATCGGCGACGATTTTCGCGAGGGCAAGATCACGCTGCCGGTCGTGCTCGCCTTCCGCCGCGGCTCTGACGCCGAACGCGAATTCTGGCGGCGCGCGCTCGAACGCGGCGAGATGACCAATGCCGACCTCGATCACGCCATCGGCCTGATGATCAAGCACCGCGCGCTCGAGGACACGATCGGACGCGCGCACCATTACGGCGCCATCGCCCGCGACGCGCTCGCCCTGTTCCCCGATTCGCCGATGAAATCGGCGCTCGCCGAGGCGGTCGATTTCTGCATCGCGCGGACGCATTAGCGTTTTCTCCCTCCCCCCTTGTGGGGGAGGGCGGGGTGGGGGGTCGGGAGGTGATGCGCGAGCGTCGACGTTTTCACGTCGCCTCCCGACCCCTACCCCTACCCCTCCCCACAAGGGGGAGGGGAACGTGCAAGCTCGCCGCTAAATATTCCCCCCAAAACTCCGCGCCGGCAGATAATGCAGCACGCGGCGTTCGACGACGATGACGGCGAGATAGACGATGCCCCTGGATGCAGCCGACAAGCTCGCTCTGACCTGGCACGACTGATTGTGAGAATTACATAGTTCTGCCGGGAGCAGCCAACTTGTACAAGATTTTCATATGTTACCGGCGACAGGATAGCGCAGGCTATGCCGGCAGAGTATATGATCGACTTGAACGTGAATTTGGCAATGATCTTCTTTTTATTGATGTAGCTTCGATGCCGCTCGGCGTGAGCTTTGTGAAGATATTGCGTGACGAGGTTGCCAAATGCGACGTTTTACTTGCAGTGATCGGGCAGCAATGGATCAATGCTACTGATACAAACGGTAATCGCTTGCTAGATGATCCTAATGATTGGGTTCGCATTGAGATTAGGGCTGCGCTTGACCGTGACATTCCCGTAATCCCTATTTTGCTTGAAGGGACTGAAATTCCAAAAACTCATCAACTTCCACCGGACATACAAGAACTTTCGCTGCGCAATGGACTAAATGTTCATCACAGTTCGTTCCACGCTGACATGGATAGGCTAATCCGTGGTCTTAAATCATTGTCGCGAGGAGCGAGTTCGCATCCGACAAGAGAACCGCACACGACACCTGCTTCCAAAGTCGCCACGATTGAAGCCCATGTGGCACGAACAATCCCAACTCATCAAACAACGCTAAGAGATGACGTTTCACTTGTTGGCATCGGAGTTCACACCGGGTCCCCGGCGACACTAAAAATATGTCCAGCCGAGGAAAACAGTGGTTACATATTTCATCGTGTAGGTCTCGTTCCGCCGCAGCCCGAATTTACGGCAACTCTTGAGACTCTTCACGCAACTGAATTTGCAAGCGTTCTCAGCCCTGTTAGCGGCGTCCCATCAGTTTCTTCTGCCGAGTATGTACTTTCAGCTTTGTCGGGGCTCGGAATTGATAATGCGTGGATTGAGGTTGATGGTCCCGAAATCCCGATATTTGATGGGAGTGCCGGTCCCATTGTCGAAGCCATTGAGGCAGCAGGAATCACTAATCTTACCGCACCGCGCAGATACATCAAAGTCGTGAAGCCGATTCGTGTTAGGCAGGGCGATGCCTATGGCGAACTGTTACCGGACAATCATACCATCTTTGAGGCGACTACCTACTTCGAGCACCCATTGTTAGGTGCACAGCATTTCCAGGTAACGCTGGACAGCGAATCATATCGCCACGAAGTAGCTAGAGCCAGAGCCTTCGGATTTATGAGAGATATTGCAAGATTGTGGAGTGCTGGCTACGCGCTTGGAGCCTCTTTTGAAAACACTGTGGTTTTTGCGGAAAGCAGAATTCTGAATCCAGAGGGCCTGCGATACCCCAACGAATGTACGCGACACAAAGTGCTCGGCGCTATCGGTGACTTTGCACTAGCAGGAGCCCCACTTTTGGGTCGCTACAAGAACTATTTGGGAGGACACAAGTTGAATTTTGAGGTGCTTTCCGAGCTATTCAAGGACCGATCCGCTTTTCAAAGAATTTGGATGGAGTGAGCAAATCGGCCGGCGCGGTTGTGCTTGGGTATCGCTCCATGGCCTCGTACGTCGCCTGCATGGAGCGGAACAAGTGCGAAAGCGGTGTCTACAGTTATGAGACGCTGAATGTCGCTTCTTGGCCCATCTCGGCCGCGCCGGTCGCGTGAGGGCGAGTCCGCTATCAGGGGTACTGCGATCACTCCCCGGCGCAGACGCCAAAAGGAAGAAATTGCCACTAAGCTCTGCTACAGGCTCATTTCCTGCTGGTGCATAATTCTTGATTTATGCACCGCTCGAAACTCGCGGGTCGGTGACCTTTTGAGAGGTAGGAATCGAGAATGAGTTTCAAGAGGCCATTTCACTGGGTTTGACGGCGGTTGCCCGCCGCGCCGCCCGTCTCTCAAAAATCTTCGTTATTGAGAAGCGTCAATCGCGAATGAGTTTTGAGAGCGGCCATTGCGGGTTTCCAGTTCCCCTTGGCCGTCACGCCTCGTCCTGAACATTTATCGGCAGCACATCCGGCGGACGTGCTACATTGTCGCTGCCGTCGTAGTTAAGAACGAGCGCATCAATTGTCCGAAGAGGAGGTGACAATGGATGGTCCGACTAACAACCATGCGAGGGGCAGCCTATTCGTCTGGAGAGAACGAATGGCCGTCGAACAGCACTGGGACTACGAACGAGATGGCTTCCCGAACATGCGATTCTACCAAGACTTGGGGCAGCTATATCGCGGAGCAAAGGAAAACTGCCCTTTTTGTAGGCAACTATATACTTGACTGACGGACGGACCTGTGGCATGCTTCAAACCATAGGAGTAAGCCATGTGTGACCTGACCAATCCAGCCTTTACCGATGAAACCAAGGCCCGCGAGTTCCTTGAGGCTTCGCGCTGGCCCGATGGCCCGGTTTGCCCATTCTGCGGCCAATTGGACACCGTAAGGCCCCTGAACGGGCCGTCCATGGGAGCCGGTTGGTATTACTGCTCGGAATGCCAGGACAAGTTCACGGTTCGCGTCGGCACCCTGTATGAGCGAAGCCATATCCCGCTTCACAAATGGCTGTTCGCGAGCCACCTGATCGTATCCTCGAAAAAGGGCATGTCCTCGCTTCAACTCTCCCGCATGCTCGGGATCACCTACAAATCGGCTTGGTTCATGGCCCACCGCATTCGCGAGGGCATGACGCCCAAGAAGCGCGGCCCGATTGGCGGGCAAGGGCGCACAGTTGAAAGCGACGAAACTCTGATCGGCGGAAAGGCCAAGAACCGCGCCTATGCGACAAAAGAGCCAAAGAAGCACGCCGTGCTGACGCTGGTTGATCGCGACGGCGACAGCCACTCGTTCCACGTCGCTAACGTCAAGGCCAAAACGCTACGCGAGGCCATCGTCAAGACTGTTGATCGCAAGTCACACTTGATGACCGATGAACTCGCTTCGTATGAGCGCGTCGGACGCGAGTTCGCGGGCCATACGACCGTCAACCATTCAGCCAATGAGTACGTGCGGCTTGGCGGTTTTGCTCACGTCAACACGGCAGAGTGTCGTTTCAGCCTCATGAAGCGCGCCGTGTTTGGAACTCACCATTCGATCAGCGAAGCCCATCTGCCGCGCTACCTTGCGGAATGGGATTTCAAATTCAACACTCGCAAGATGAAAGACGGGGAACGTGCAGCACTTGCGCTTAAGGGTATTGAGGGCAAGCGGCTGACGTACCGGATACCTAACCAAGCCACGGACACTTAAGCAGAAGGCGAATCGCTTTCTGCACTGGCGCAAGAGGAGGAAAGGCTAATGGCGACGATTAAAACCGAGAGCATCACGCCGTGGAAGCGGCTTGGTCAAGGCGTCATTGTAAGCCTAGATGTGCGCACGAGCACGGGTAAGTTCACGTTCCCTTTTGAGTTTGAGGATCATGGCAGTGTGACGGCGAACGAGGCACAGGCGCGTCGTGAGTTGCGAACATTTTTGCAAGAAGCGCTGCACGCGCTTGGGGATTCGTGAAATATCCGATGACTTCAAATCGGATACGTGGAGGATTTGCCTTGTCCGTAGGATCGAAAGTGATAGGTCCGCACAACATTTTAATCTCCTTGTTTGTGGTTGGCAATTCTTTCGCGCTCGCGTTGACGCTTACTTCTTGCGGATCATGGTATCAGTTGCCTACTTGTGATAACTCCGCCGCCATCGAAACATTGAAAAAGGCTTTTGACGGAGCGCAATTCGCTCGCACACTCAATCTCTCCGCGGTTGACGTGGGTAGTGTGTCCGAATCGAGCTACGATGATGCAAGCGGCACTAGGAAATGCGTTGCGGTTCTGACAATGAATAACACCAACAAGGTGACCGTAGACTACCAACTTGAAAAAAGAGCCGCTGGAAAATTCATGCTCACGTTTCAAATTCAGCAATAGAGATTAGGCCGATCGGATCATACGATTGTCTTTGGACATTCGCGGGCCGCATCAAAATCGAAGAAGCCAAGTGATTGCAGCTAGCTATTGGATTTTTTCGTCGCCCGACTGGCGGAATTCTTTTTTGATTTTGCTCTCGACTTGCCGAGCTTCATTTCCGAATGAGATTGCGGTCGCGTAGTCAGAAAGTGCTTTACCACCTTCTGAAATTCAGGGTCTTTCGTCGGATCAGATGTCTTGCCAGCCATGAGCAATCTCTTCGCAAGCCCGCATTGCACTCTACTGCGCGCACAGCATCACATCCACGATCTGAACGCCAAAATCAATGAGTTTGTCAATACGAAGCCGTGGTCCCATGCTGTCGAGAAAGATATCGATGGCATACACGATCTTCACAAAATCAAGTTTGCGCGCCGGTTGTCGCCCGATCTTCCCAACATCCTCTTTGATGCCGCCAACAACCTGCGCTCTGTCCTCGACCAAGCCGGTTACGCTGCCGCCAAGGCCAGCGGGAATACTCGCCTCAAGGCCACCAAGTTTCCGTTCGGTCCGACCGAAAAAGCTTGGCGGGACAATTTGGCCGGCGGCTGCAAGGATTTGCCCCCGGAAATCCGCACGTTCTTTGCTTCGTTCAAGTCTTACAAAGGAGGAAATAACACCCTCTGGGCTTTGAATGAGCTTTGTAACACCAGCAAGCACCTTTCCCTCGTGCCCATCGGCATCACGCGCCAGTTCATGACATGGGGGCGCGCTACTATCAGTCGCACTATTCCAAAGACCCTCCCTAAAGCTTACGGGATTACTTGGAACCGTGAAAAATACGAGATCACATTCGACAGGACTGCGCCCGGAGAGATCGTTCAATTTAATCACCAGACAGACTTCACCATTACGGTAGCGATCGAGGGCATTCAGGGTGTTGCGAGCCAGCCAGTCGTTGGCGTCGCTGACCAAATGATGCGCATGGTTGATGGCATCCTGAACGATACGCGAGCGCTCTGCCGCCAACTCGGATTCGTTTGAAATAGCGGCAGAGAAAGCCGCGTCGACCTGTCGGTTTTGCAATTAACCCCCCCCCATAACTATCAGTCAAGTATATAGTTGCCCTCTTTTTAAAGGCGCTGCGGCTTGCCCTCAACGCGTGCGCCGCATCTCTCAAAACACCCCTGATTTTCAGGGTCGAATGGCTGGTGCGAAATTCTTGATTTTCGCACCACACGGCAATGACGGTGATAGTGCACCGAACTCATTGTGCACCTTCGTCGATTGAATGCCCCTGGCACAATCATCCCTTCCGCCTCAGGCGGCCCGCGGCGCGACTTCGCGCTCGATGCGGCGGTGGAGTTTTCGATCTGCCGCGTCCAAATCGTAGCGGGCCTGGAGATTGATCCAAAACTCCGGCGAGGTTCCAAAATAGCGAGCCAGACGAAAGGCCGTATCCACGGTAACGCCGCGACGGCCGAGCACAATGTCGTTGATTCGCGAACGCGGCACCTTGATGGCTTGCGCCAGGGTGTAGACGCTGATTTTCATGGGCTTAAGAAAATCGTCGCGCAAAATTTCGCCCGAATGGACGAGCGGAAGCCTCTTGCCGGTGGTGACATCGGCAAAGTCGATCCGGCCCGCATCCAAATCTTCGCGTTTGATGCTCATGTTGTCATCCCTTGGCGTCATCCCTTGCCGCCGCCGAGCGCGCTCGCGCGCACCCACCAATGCGGACGCTTGAAGCGCAGGATTTTTGCCGCTTCTCGCGCTGCGGACGCGGAGGCAAACACGCCGAAACAAGTCGCACCCGAACCGGACATGCGCGCAAGTCGGCAACCTGGAAGCGTACGCAATGCTTCGAGCACATGGGCGATCGCAGGCAAGAGTGCAATCGCGACGTCTTCGAGGTCGTTCGACTGCGCGGTGACGATGGACAAAAATTGCTCGCTGGTCTTCACATTCGCCAGCGCTGAAAGATCAAGCGGGCCACGCTGCGCCGCGGCCGGCGTCCATCCGGCAAAGACCGCCTTGGTCGCCAGCGCCACACCGGGGTTGACCAGCACCGCCGGCAATGGCGGCAAAGCAAGCGGGGCTGAGAGCACCTCGCCGATGCCGCGCATCACCCGCGTACGCGGATCGAGGCAGACCGGCACATCGGCGCCGGTCGCGCGAGCCGCCGCGTAGAGGTGGGGATCGTCGCGGGAAAGGCCGTTCGCCTGCGCCATGAGCCGCAACGCCGCGCCGGCATCGGCGGAACCGCCGCCGAGCCCGGCCGCAACCGGCAGCCTCTTGTCAAGGCGGAAGGCGCCGAGGACGATGTCGGGGCACCGTGCGGCGAGCGCGCGCGCCGCCTTGAGCACGAGATTGTCGGCGCTCTCCCCGGCCTCCGCCGCGCTCGGTCCGCGCACCATCAGCGTCAGCGTGCCGCCGCGCGAAAAACTCAGGCGGTCGCCGAAGTCGGCGAACGCCACCAGGCTTTCGATCTCGTGATAGCCGTCGTCGCGGCGGCAGCGGACCCGCAGCGTCAGATTGATCTTGGCCGGCGCGTTCTCGACGAGCGGAACGGGCAAGGACACTCCTCACCCGCCGTTGCCGGCCTTCTTCGTCTTGGCGGCATCGGCCGCGGAAGACGTGTCATCGGGCAGCCCGGCTTTGAGCTTTTCCTCGATCTTCGGCAGATCTTCCGGGTCCGGATTGAGGTCCTTGGCGTGCGACCATTGGAAATGCGCCTCCAGCACCCGGCCGATCCGCCAATAGGCATCGCCGAGGTGATCGTTGATGGTCGAATCGTCGGGCTTGAGCTCGACGGCACGCTCGAGCTCCTTCACCGCTTCGTCGTAATTGCCGATGCGGTAATTGGCCCAGCCGAGCGAGTCGACGATGTAGCCGTCATCCGGCCGCTGCTCGACGGCGCGGCGGATCATGCTCATGCCTTCGTCGAGATTGACGCCCTGGTCGATCCAGGAATAGCCGAGGTAATTGAGCACGAGCGGCTGGTCGGGAAAAAGCACGAGCGCCTTCTTCAGATCGGCTTCGGCATTCGGCCATTGCTTGGAGCGTTCGTAGCAGATGCCGCGGAAATAGAACGTCACCCAGTTCGACTTCTCCGGCATCGCCAGGTTGGCGACGGCCTTGCCGTAGACATCGGCGCATTCGGCGAATTCCTTGCGGCTGCGCAAGATGTTGCCGAGCGCGAGGATCGCTTCGGTGTCATTCGGATGTTCGGCGATGAGACGTTCGAGCCGCTTCTTGGCTTCGTCGGTGCGGTCGAGCGAATCGAGATCGGAGGCGACCTGGATTTCGGCATTGCGCCGCAGCGGCGACGACGGCGGTATCCGGTCGTAGATTTTGATCGCGAGACCGGGCTCTTTGAGCGACTCGTAAAGGTCGGCAAGCGAGAGCAATGCCATCGCGTGCGTCGGATCGAGATAGAGCGCCAGCTGTAGATAGACGAGCGCCAGATCTTCGCCGCCGCGGCGCCCGATCGAGGCACCGAGCCCGTAAAGCGCTTCGGCGGCGCCGGACTGCGGCGAATCGGCGAGCGCCGGCAATTTGTCGCCGGCCGAGACTTCCTTCATCTCTGCCATGATCAGCGGATGATCGGGGACCGACTTGGCGAACTCCTGATAGATCTTCAGCGCGTCGTCCTTGCCGGCGCTGCGCGACAGGTAGCGGCCGTAGGCCTGAACGGTACGCAGCGCCATCGAGTCGGCCTTGTAGGCGCGCTCGTAACGCTTGCCGGCTTCCTTCCTGCTGTTGGCGACATCGAGGATAAGGCCGGCATGCAAGTCCTTGAAGATGGCATACCATTCCGGGCCGGCGAGCCGATCCAAGGTGTCAATCGCGCCGCGGGTGTCGCCGGCGCCGGCGAGCGCCCACGCCGAGAGCAGCGTCGCCGTGAGATCGGTAACCGGGCCGCGCACCGATTGCGCGAAGTTCTGCCGGGCGAGCGCATATTGCTTCTGCTTGAGCGCGCGCACGCCAATCACCAGCCGCGCAATGCGGTCGCTGCGATCGAGCTGGATCAGCCGGTCGGCGAGCCGGCCCGCTTCGTCGATGTCGCCATCGGTAAGAACCGAGAGAAAGGTGCGACTGAGCAGCTCGGCATTGCGCGGATCGGCCTTGAGCACATTGAGGTAATAGGCGGCCGCGGTGGCGGAGTCGCGCTCGATGCCGGCATGCCGGGCGGCCAGGTAGCTGCCGGCGACAGTCGAGTGCATGAGTTCCTGCGGTGTCGGCGCCTGGGCGGCGAGCGCTGATGGCAGGCTCAAGAGGACAACGGCGCCGACGGCGGCGGCGGCGGCGGCGTGCCGGGACAGCAGCGAATGAGTCAACGATAGCTCCATTGGCAAACTTAAATCGGCAAACAGGGAATCAGGCGCCGGAATACCGATGTGCGCGCGAGAATGACCGTTTTGCAACGCCCCGGCAAGAACGTAAGCCCCCTAGGCCGGAACGGAGGCGAAATCGCGGCAGCGGCAGCGAGCCGATTCGCCCCGCTATGCCGCGGCTTCGCCGGGCTTGGCGGAGATGGCCGCTTGCTATACATGTATTGCAGGCACGGAGAAGATCATGCTGGCGCTGCGCTTGCCCGCTGAAATCGAAAAGCGCCTCGATGCGCTCGCCAAGAAGACCGGCCGCAGCAAAAGCTTTTATGCGCGGGAAGCGATCCTGCGCCACCTCGAGGACCTCGAAGATTACCATCTCGCGCAGCGGCGTCTCGCCCGCAAGTCGAAGCGTGTGACGCTCGAAGAACTGGAGCGCCAGCTCGCCGAGACACGTTGACGCGGCATGAGCCAAACTCGGGTCTGGCGCGTCGAGTTTGACGCTGACGCGGCGCGCGATCTGCGCAGGCTCGGCGCGGTGGCCGAGCGGGCGATCCTCCGTTATCTCCGCCAGCGTATCGCCACGGCTGAAGACCCGCGCCGCTTCGGCAGGCCCCTTACCGGCGATCCGAAAGGCTTGTGGCGGTACCGCGTCGGCGACTACCGCATCGTCGCGGCGATCGAGGACGACCGCTTCATCGTTCTGGTCGTCGCCGTCGGACACCGGCGCGAGGTGTACGACTGATTCACATATTCGGGTAATTCGGCCCGCCGCCGCCCTCGGGCGGGACCCATGTAATGTTTTGATTCGGGTCCTTGATGTCGCAGGTTTTGCAGTGGACGCAGTTCGACGCGTTGATCACAAAGCGCGGACTGCCGGCTTCCTCGACCCATTCGTAGACGCCGGCCGGGCAATAGCGCGCCGAAGGCCCGGCATAGACGTTGTGCTCGGAGGATTTTTGCAGGGCGCCGTCGCGCACGATGAGGTGCACCGGCTGGTCCTCCTCGTGATTCGTATTCGAGAGATAGACCGAGGAGAGCCGATCGAAGGTGAGCTTGCCGTCGGGCTTCGGATAGGCGATGGGCCGGCAGTCCGCCGCCGGCTTGAGCGTCGCCCAATCCGGCTTGCCGTGAGCGAGCGTGCCGAGGAGCGAGAATCCGAGCGTATTGGTCCACATATCGAGCCCGCCGAGCGCGAGGCCGGCGAGCGTGCCGAGCTTCGACCACAGCGGCTTGGCGTTCCGCACCCGCCAGAGGTCGCGCCCGATCGGCGAAGCACGCCAGGCCGCCTCGTAGCTCGACATCTCGTCATGCGCGCGCCCCGCCGCCAGCGCGGCGGCGACGTGCTCGGCCGCCAGCATGCCGGAGAGCATCGCATTGTGGATGCCCTTGATGCGCGGCACGTTCAAAAAGCCCGCCGCGCAGCCGACCAGGACGCCACCCGGAAACGCCACGCGCGGCACCGACTGCCAGCCGCCTTCGCTGATGGCGCGCGCGCCGTAGCAAATCCGCTTGCCGCCGGCGAACGTGTCGCGCACGAGCGGATGCGTCTTGAAACGCTGGAACTCCTCGAACGGCGAGAGATAAGGGTTCTGGTAATTGAGGTGGACGACGAAGCCGACCGCCACGAGATTGTCGGCGTAGTGGTAAAGGAACGAGCCGCCGCCGGTGCGGTTGTCGAGGGGCCAGCCCATCGTGTGTTGAACAAGGCCGCTTCGGTGTTGCTCCGGCGCGACCTGCCACAGCTCCTTCAAGCCGATGCCGAATTTCTGCGGTTGCCGGTCCTGCGCCAGGCCGAAACGCTCGATCAGCACCTTCGAGAGGCTTCCGCGCGCGCCCTCGGCGAACAGAGTATATTTGGCGCGCAGCTCCATGCCGCGGGTGAAGCTCGACTTGTGGTGTCCGTCCTTGGCGACGCCCATGTCGCCGGTGGCGATGCCGGCGACCGCGTCATTCTCGAACAGCGCCTCGGTGGCGGCAAAACCCGGATAGATTTCGACGCCGAGCGCTTCCGCTTTCTGCGCCAGGTAGCGGCAGAGATCGCCGAGCGAGACGATGAAATTGCCGTGATTGCTCATCAGCGGCGGCATCGCCGCGTTCGGCAGCCGCAGCGCGCCGGAAGCTCTGAGCATGTAGAAGCGGTCTTCGCTGACCGCGGTTTTTACGGGCGTGTCTTCGCCGCGCCAGTCCGGGATGAGGCGATCAAGCCCGATCGGATCGAGCACCGCTCCGGAGAGAATATGCGCGCCGACCTCGGAACCCTTCTCCACCACGACCAATGATGTTTCCGGCGCGAGCTGCTTGAGCCTGATCGCGGCGGCAAGCCCGGCCGGTCCCGCGCCGACGATGGCCACGTCGAACTCCATCGCCTCCCGGGGGGGAACTTCCGCTGCGTTCATGGTCTGCTCCGCATTTCGCGCAACCGCAGTGCGCAAAAGAAGTGTTTCATGCTTTCATCGTCTCGCCTAGACTCGCATTTCCCATGATTCCTGCAAGCAAAGACACCCGCGAGCTTATCGCCTTCTACCTCGATGCCGGAGTCGACGCCCTCGTCGGCGAGGAACCGGTCGACCGCTTCGCCGAACCTTATCCTGCCCCGGAAAGGGGGAGGCAAAGGCGGCCTACGGCCGCCGTCGATCAAGAGAACGCCGATGCGGAGCATCGGCTACGCAGCGAAGCTGTCCGGGTGGGGGTCAGCGGCCCAGCCGCGCGCACGCAAGCGCAGAAGGACCCCTCCCCGGATCGCTTACGCCGATCCGGCCCTCCCCTTTCAGGGGAGAGAATACAACGAGCTCCGGCCGCCCCGCCGCCCTCGCCCGAGGCCGCCATCATGTCGGCGCGCGAGGCTGCCAAAAGCGCGGCGAACCTGGAAGAGTTGCGCGCGCTCCTCGAAGCTTTCGAGGGCTGCATGCTGCGCGCTACGGCGACACAACTGGTCTTCGCCGACGGCAATCCAACGGCACGAATCATGTTCGTCGGCGAGGCGCCGGGGCGCGATGAGGATATAGCTGGGCTTCCTTTCGTCGGCCGCTCGGGAAAATTGCTCGACCGCATGATGGAAGCGATCGGGCTTGATCGCACGCAAGCCTATATCGCCAACATCGTGCCCTGGCGGCCGCCCGGCAACCGAACGCCGACGCCGCACGAGAGCGCCATCTGCCTGCCCTTCATCCGCCGCCAGATCGAGCTCGCCGACCCCGACATCCTCGTCTGTCTCGGACAGCCGTCGACGCAGACACTGCTCGGGACCAAGGACGGGATCACCAGAACGCGCGGGCGCTGGTTCAAATTTGACACCGGCCGCCGCGAGATTCGCGCGCTCGCGACCTACCATCCCGCCTTCCTGCTGCGCAGCCCGCTGCAGAAGCGGCTCGCCTGGCGCGATTTTCTGGCGCTCAGGAAAGCACTGGCGGGGTAAACTGGCGAAGTAGAGGCGTCATTCCGGGGCCGAGCGTCAGCGAGGCCGCACGCTGCGGTCGGCAAGCGAGGACGGCGCAAACGCGCGGACAGGTGCCGCCGTAATTCTGCCGGGAGGGGGCCGGGATGAGCGAGACTTTGCGTCGCGTGCAAGCGCTCGTTCTCAGCGGCGATTATATCGTATCTCGCCACGGCTTCCGTGAACTCGCCGCCGATGATATCATTGCTGAAGACGTGCTTGGCACCATCGGCTCAGCTATCGTGGTCGAGGACTATCCGACTTCGCGGAAGGAGCCATCAGTACTGGCCTTGCAGCACGATCGAGATGGTCGCCCGATTCACGTCATGTGGGGCGTTCCGAAGGAAGCCGGAACACCGGCAATATTAGTGACGGCATATCGGCCGAAACCAGAACAATGGTCAGCGGATTTTAAGCAGCGGAAGAAGCGATGACGCGCAAATCGAAAGAATTCATCCGTGAAGGCAAATACGCTGCCGAAGTGCCGGTCGAACTGATCGAGGACGGCACGGCCTGGTCGCCTTATCTGTCTCCGGAGGATGTTCACAAGCTCGATACAGTGCGGCTCGCTTTGCAACGTGGCGACATCGCCGAAGCCACCAAGTACGGCCGCGTGTTCGAGCTGACGCCGGTGGCGGCGAAGTAAATTTCCTTCTCCCCGCTTGCGGGGAGAAGGTGGTGAGCCCGCCAAAGCTCCGAAGGAGCGTCGGCGCGGCGAGCCGGATGAGGGGGCGTTTACGAACGCTCAGAATCGCGGAGAGGCCCCGTCACCCGATTTGCTCGCACCGCTCGCAAATCGACCTCTCCCCGTACGCGGGGCGAGATATAATACAAGCCAGTGCTGGCGCGGCGCGAGCGGCGCCGGCGGCGAACGCCGCAAGCGCGCCGCGGGGGCGGAGTAGGAACTCACTGCCAGACAGACCTATATGCGGAGAGAGCTCAAATATACCCTAAGACTGTTAGAGCATTTAAAGGCGATCACACTAAAATATTTCGACGTTAAGAACACATTTATCTCGGAACTAGACGACGTAGCAGCATATCGAGCTTATATCCGCGATATAATTGTCGCGCAGCCATTTTACGCAGACTTCACGCCCGAACAGAGATACTTGCACGATCTTGCTGGCGTGATATCGCCGGTTCTTTCGGCTTACCGCACAAAAAAACGCATACCTCTGCTGCGTCCTCGAACCGGCAAAGTCACGGCTTCAGCAATTTTGGAGGAGTGTGGCCAGCGTCTTGCCATGGACACCTTTCACTTCAAAGAAAGAATATCTTTGTTTGGCGCCAGCACAATTGCGCTAATTGTAGACCTCAAATGGCAAAAACATACTCGAATGGAGATTGGACGAATAATTCGGAACTTTAGTCGCGAGACTCAACGTCTGCTAAAGTATCGCAATTTCGTTGTTCACGGCCCAAAAACTCGCACTGACGAATTTGCCGATCTGCGCAGTTGGGAACTTGGCGGCATATTTCTTCACGATGATTTATGGTTGGACTACAATAACGAATTCGAAACGACACGAGCGGAATGGGCAGCCATTTCAAAGGATCTTATTCGATCGATGGAATCCACCATAGCCGCAGCACAGTTGTTAAATGAGAACAATATCGAAAGGAGAGCTTTTACTTTTTCCAAGTTGGTAGGCCGCCACTAAAAAACATTGGAAAGAAGCTTCTCTGACGCTTCAAGCGAATAATGTCGCTAGGACCGATAGCGGTCGCTTTTCGACGCTCGCCGCCGGCATCAGTTATGATTTCTAGGTCAGGGTTATCAATCATCGCCGTATGAATGTCATCCATGTGTGCAGGTGTCATGTTGTATATGTTTTCATAGAAATTTTCGACACCGATCACATCACCAAACTCTGATACCAATTTGGGAATATCATCAGCGAGTTGCACTCTTGCGGATTCACGTCCTGACATATCGAAAAGGTAGAGATTGCCGCTGTCGTGGGCGGGATCATATGACAGCATATTGAGGCCAGAGCGCCCAAAATGTGCTTGTGCGGTGCTATTTCGGTGTAAGACGTTGTTGTATTCTTGCCGGGCGCGGTACGAGTTTGCAAAATGAATTAGCCAATACCGCCACCCGTTGGGGTTATTGATCGAGAATGGACTTACGTAAGGTGCGCAGTCCTGAAATGTGGTGAAGACCAACCGTTCCGCGCTTCCGAGCCACGATTCTTTATTCAATAATCCTTCAAGCGAGCTAAGGCCGGCGGCACCCAACCCGAGGTAGTCGAGCTGCGAGGCAACCAATCGTGGCTCTCTCTGCCGTAAAAATGCCAAGAGCGCTTCAATCGCGAAGGTGTAAAAAACCTCAGCGGACGTGAACGTACGCATAATGTCGACAAGCGTTTTCCGTTCAACATGACTGTGGCCACATTGATCAAGGTTGAAGAGTACGCTTCTATAGCGCCCACGAGTCAAAAGCTCTTTTATTTCAGGATAGGCATCCTCAAACAGCTTGTCTAAATATTGCGTCTGAACGTGTAATTTTGGCGACGCTTGCTTAGAGGCCGCAAGTATCGGCTCTATGTTGTTCTTTAACAGTTGTATCACACCGGGCGTGGCGTCATTCAGGATAAGCAAGCATTCGATTTCCAGAGGCGCAAACCGGTCGTTTGCACGTCTGATGTTGAAGACATCTAACGCGGCTTGAAGCTCTTCGAGAAAGATTATGGGTGAACCCGCCGTCCCGCAGCGATACCGCCCGGCACCGGCGAACCCCTCGACAATCGCCACCCTAAATCGCTGCTGGTGTGGTATTTGGCAGCGTACAGCCAAATACCGAGCGAAGTACTCGCGCAGAATACTGTGCTTTCGCTTGGTGTGCTCCTCAAGCGTAGCACCTGCCGCCCAATCGTATTGTTTCTCGACCATTTTCGCCCTGGCCCAATCCTCCGGAGCGACGGCGGGTGCTACGCTCTCATGGGTGTTGTGCCACTGGGCATTTGATCCCAGAGTCTTCCACGATAAACACGGCCATTAGCTTTTTTGGACCGACGTTTGTTGTCCTCGCCCCAGGTGCCCCATTGCTTGAAAAAAAAGCGCACGTCGTACGCAACGCATCTATCATAAATTTGGTCTATCCATTCTTCGTGAATAAGCCGCGCGGCTTTGCCGCTTTCGCCACCGACGATGGCCCAATGTATCCCATTAAGATTAACTTTGCCGACCGGCCCGATCAAAGGTTCGAATGAAATGAATCGGATAGCAGCTGGTACGCCACGGAGATGATCGATTCGGTTGACGACTTTTGCATCTTCAACACTTGTGCCCAGCCACACGTTTGGAAGCACCTCCCCAATTTTGGCGCGAACGAACTCACCCATTCGTTGCGGCCGCTTCGTTAGAATTTGATAATGATGATGCGGTGTAGCACGCATCACTTTCCAGACTTCAAGAATAAATGCATCCGTTACTTTCTCGTGAAAAAGATCACTCATCGAGTTGACGAAAATCTTTTTTGGCTTCTTCCAAGTAATTGGAATTTTCAAGGCAGCCGTGTCTTCACGAACTATTCCATTCCACACGATGCGCCTACCGCTTTGGCGAGTGAGACCCCTATACTTGTCAACGTCCATGAGCTCCAGACGCTTGGCCAAACCCATGGCGTAACAATTCGTGCATCCCGCGCTGACCACAGAGCAACCCGTAACTGGGTTCCAGGTGGCGTCGGTCCACTCGATCTGTGTTTCTGCCATTGGATGCACACCACAACTGGTAATGGAGGCAACTATACCCTACATGTAGCCGAATTCACGTTACCAATAAACTTCTGGGCTGGTCGGGCAGGTTGCGCCCTGCAGCGGCGCCGTACTATGGATTGCCGGATCAAGTCCGGCAATGACGGGGCAAAAGCGCCTCCCCTGTCCGCGCCCACCCTTACCCAAACAACCCCGCGTGCTCCCGCCGCAGTTCGCGCTTGAGCAGTTTGCCGCTCGGGTTCTTCGGCAAGGCCTCGGCGAACACGACGTTCTTCGGCACCTTGAACGGCGCCAGATGCTCCGCGCAATGGGCATAGACGGCGTCCTTCGACAGCGACTGCCCGGCCTTGACGACGATCACCGCGACCACCGCCTCCACCCAGCGCGGATGCGGCACACCGACCACCGCCACCTCCGACACCTGCGGCAGCCGGTAGATCATTTCCTCGACCTCGCGGCTCGCCACGTTCTCGGCGCCGGTCTTGACCATGTCCTTCTTGCGGTCGACGACGGTGATGTAGCCCTCCGCGTCGATGGTGGCGAGATCGCCGGAATGAAACCAGCCGCCCTCGAACGCGGCCTTGGTGCGCTCGTCGTCGTGGAAATAGCCGAGCATCAAGTGCGGCGAACGGTGCACGATCTCGCCGACCTCGCCCGGAGCGACGTCGCGCATCCGGTCATCGACGACGCGGGTTTCCACATTGAGCACGGCCCGCCCGCAGGAGCCGGGCTTGCGCAGCTGGTCTTCGGGACCGAGCATGGTCGCCAGCGGCGCGATTTCGGTCTGCCCGTAGAGATTCCACAGCCGCACATTCGGCATGCGTTGCGCCATCTCGCGCATCACCTCCACCGGCATGATCGAGGCGCCGTAATAGCCCTTCTTGAGGCTGGACAGGTCCGTCGTGGCGAACAGCGGCGAGCGCAGCAGCGAAATCCACACCGTCGGCGGCGCAAAGAACGACGTGACGCGGTGACGCTCGATCAGCGGCAGCAGGTTGTCCGGCGTCGGCTTGGCGGTGATCACGCTGGTGCCGCCGACGTAGATCGCCGGGCCGAGAAACACGTCGAGCTGCGCGCAGTGATAGAGCGGCAAGGCGTGCAAAGTCAGATCGTCGCTGGAAATGTTGGCGTCGGCCACGCAGCTCACATACTGCCAGATCACCGCGTCGTGGGTGAGCATGGCGCCTTTCGGCAGCGACTCCGTACCGCTGGTGTAGACGATCTGCACAAGATCGCCGCCCGAGAGCTCCACCGGCGGCGGCTCGTCCGTATTGGCAACCAGTTCGTCGAAGGCGATCATGCCGGGCACCGGCGAGGACTTCTCCTCCGACGGCAGCCAAACAAACTCGCGCACGCCGGTGTCCAGCGCGGCGGCGGCGCGCCCGACCTCGGCGAGGCCGGAATCGGTCGCCAGCATCTGCGCGCCGGCGTGCCGCAGGATGAAGGCGGCCTCCTCCGCCTTCAGCATGAAATTGATCGGGACCAGCACGGCGCCGAGCCGCGCCAGCGCAAACCGCAGCGCCGCGAAGCCGTGGGAATTGCGTGCGAGAATGGCGACCCGCGCTCCCTTGGCAATGCCCCGCGCGGCCAGACCCGCTGCGAGGCGGTCGCACAAGGCGTCGAAAGCCGCGTAGCTCCATGCCGTGTCGCCGCAAATGATGGCGGTCTTGTTTGGAAAGCGCTTGGCGCTGCGATGCAGCAGATCCGCCAGCGTCTGGCGGCGAAGCGCGGCGTCCATGTGATGATCCCTCCCTCCGTTTCATGCTTTGGATTATGACCAAGTGCGGGCCGATTGCCTACGCGCCCGCGCCGACAGCGCGGATTGCCGGGTTGTGAAAGACGAAGACGGCGCTCATCGAGGGACGCCTTCGGCCGAGGGTACTGCGGGCGCCGCCGCGGCCGCATTCGCCGGCCTGATCACGCCCCATCCGATCAGCAGGGGCGGCAGCCTGCCCCGCACCAGTCGCTCGAAAGTCCGCGGCACCTCGGGAATGAGGTCGGGAAAATGCGCCTTGATTTCGGGCGGCGGTGCCGGTGTCGTATCGGCCGTCAACCAGACCACGACGGCGCCTTTTTCGCGGATGTCTTGCGCCGTGACCCAGGGCGAGCGCTCGGGGTCGGCGGCAAAATAGACACTGGGACGGCTCGGCGCGGCGAGCGCCACCAGCGCGGCGATGCGGGCGTCACCGCCGACGATTGCGAGCGGATGCCCGGTCCTGCGCTCGAAGCTGTCGGCGAAGAAGCGGCCCATGGCGACCGCCGGCTGCGCGATATTGAGATCGGTAGCGGTCGTCCACGGCAAGAGGACGATCACGGCGGGAACGAAGATCGCCGGCACGACCAATAGCCCGGCCCAGGCGAACCCGAGAATGCGTTGATGGCGAAGCTCGACGCTGTCGCCGGCGGCGATGACGACCGCAAGCCCTGACAGAACGAGAAGCGGCGCCGCGCCCCCGATCGGCAGTCGATGCCCGACCAGCACCGCGACGATCGTCGCCAGGAGAGCCGGGATGAGCGCGAACGCTTTCACGAAGGTCATGGCGAAGGGAACCACCGGCGCGCGCGCGATGGCGGGCGCCGGAGCGGCCCGCGTTCGCGGCCAGCCGCCCGCCAGCACCACGAGAACGGCGAGCCCGGCATGGGCGAGCAGGAGCGCGCTGAGAAGCCGCAGCCAGGCCGTCGTATTTCCGCCGGCAATCCCGGCGTCACGCAACCGCGCAAGCGCCGGCGTCAGGCCGTCGCCCGCGCCCGCGCCGGCGAGCCAAAAGAGATGCAGGAGCAGCACAAATATCAGCGCGCCCCCGGTGATCCACGCTTCGATGGTGGAAACCGCCGCGCGCCCGCGCTCGGTCAATGCGGTAAACAAGGCGAGCGCGCCAAGGAGGATCAGGGCGGCATCGGTGGCAATGAGGAGAAGCGCCGCGGCGCCGCCGAGCGCGTACCAATATCGGCGCCGCCCTTCCATCACGGCGCGCCAGTAGAACAGCAGCACGCCCGTCCAG
>JBEKNW010000005.1:0-49843 GCA_049522435.1 Xanthobacteraceae bacterium | reverse complement strand
CGGCGGTCTCCCCGCGACCTTCACGTTCGCTGATCGCGGCGTCGAAACCATCGTAAACCTCGCGCGAGAGCAAGCTGCGCAATTGGCGGCGATCGCCCTCGGCGAAGGCGGTCACGATCATCTCGTAGGCGGTGCGTGCGCCGGTGATGAAGTGCTTGGCATCGAAGCTCGGGTCCGCCGCCGCGATGGCGTCGAGCCCCGCCGCTATGCTCGACCCGCTCTCGGCGACGCCCTTCCAGCGGTCCGCTGGAGGGGATACGGCCTCGATTGGCCGCGTTGTTGCCGCCTCTGCCGGACGCGGCGGCAAGGTGACGACCTTGTCGCTCGCCGGGCTGCGCACCGCATCGCGTGTCGAATAGGGGTCGTAGGGCGGTCGCTCGCGGCCGGTGCGCTGCCCCAAGACGCTGCGAAGCCGCAGGAAAATGAACACTGCGAGCGCCAGGAAGATGATGGTATAAATATCGAACACGTCTCAATTCTCTCGGTATTCTCTCGGCGTCGCGAATGGCCGGACGGTACATCGATAGCGGCTAGAAGTGACGAATCCGCGGGAGACGCTTGGTCCCCGCTTTATGTAGGCACGCACGGGGAACCATCCAGTGGCCGCTGTCCGATATGCGTGCCGACGTTAAAGCTTAAACGATCGCCGCCGCCACGCCAACATCGTAACCGCCGGAACCGTTCCCATTAATCCAGGCGGTAGGAGCCGCCGCACGCTGGACATGAATGACGTGCTTTTAGGCAGCACGCCGAAACCGGGGGCAGGCCTCCGGCGCCAGCTGAGCCGCCGCCCATTGTTCGCTCGCTTTGCCTGTGTTAGCCAAGCCTTAACGCCCGCGCGCGGGCCGGAGACGAGCATGTCAGCCACGAACGGCGGCCCTCAGCCAGAGCCGACGATGCCCCAGATCGGCGTCCTCGGCCAATACGTGAAAGACTTGTCGTTCGAAAATCCGAACGCCCCGCGTTCGATGGCGCCTAGCGGGCAGCAGCCGACCATCAACATCCAGGTCAACGTCGACGCCGCGCCCATGAGTGGCGGGACCGACGTCGAGGTAACGCTCCGCATGGAAGGCAAGGCGGAATCCCAAGGCATGCTGCTGTTCGGCTTCGAGCTGGTCTTTGCCGGCGTCTTCCGCATCCAGAACGTGCCGGCCGAGAGCCTGCAGCCCGTCGTGCTGATCGAGTGCCCGCGCCTCCTGTTTCCATTCGCGCGCGAGATCATCGCCACGACGGTGCGCAACGGCGGCTTCGCGCCGCTGTTGCTCGACCCGATCGATTTTGTCGGCCTCTACCGCCAACGAATTGCGGCCATGCAGCCCTCGCCGCCGTCACAGCCGCTCACTCCGAACTGACGTAGTCGCGCCAAATTGCGTTCTCGCCGAGGGTTATGATGAACAGGCGATGCGCCGCGCGTTCCTCAGCCGTTACCGCCGCGACCAGGGGCACCAGCCGCTCGCGCACGATGATCGGCTCGCCGGACGCGTGGCCCCGCATAGTGGCCTGGGAAAGAACGAGTTGCGCTTGGCGGGCGCCGATCAGTTCGACATAGACTTCGGCGAGGAGTTCAGCATCAAGCAGCGCGCCATGCTTGGTGCGATGGGAATTGTCGATTGCATAGCGCGCGCAAAGGTCGTCGAGCCGGTTTGATCCGCCGGGATGCTTGCGGCGCGCAATGATGAGCGTATCGACCGTTCGCTCGCGCGCGATGGGCGGGCGGCCTGCGCGCTCGAGCTCGGCATTAAGGAACCCAATATCGAACGCGGCATTGTGGATAACGAGCGGCGCACCGCCAAGAAAGACGACGAGGTCGTCCACCACCTCCGCGAAAAAGAGCTTGTCTTTGAGGAATTCATCGTTGAGGCCATGGATCGCGAACGCCTCCGCCGGCATGGTGCGCTCGGGATTGAAATAGCTGTGGAACGTTTGACCGGATGGTATGCGGTTGATCAGCTCGACGCAGCCGATCTCGACCAGGCGATGGCCGTCCAGAGGGTCGAGACCCGTTGTCTCGGTATCGAGCACAATCTCGCGCATGAGGCCCTCACGCCGCCGCCGCCGCTGGCTTAGGTCGCCAGTCACTCACGAATCACTGCTGCGCTTGCGCATTTTAGCCACAACTCGCAGGATGTCGCGCACCTGGGCGCGAGCGTGATCGAACGATTGCGAGCTATCCACGATAAAGTCGGCGCGCCGGCGCTTTTCCGCATCCGGCATTTGCTTGGCAAGCAGCGCGGCAAGTTTTTCCTCGGTCATGCCGGGGCGCTCGAATGCGCGCTGGCGTTGGATCTCTGGCGGCGCCGAGACCACGACGACGGCATCGCAGCTGCGTTGCGCCCCGATCTCGAACAGGAGCGGAATATCGAGCACGACCACTGGTGCACCGCGGACCTGCGCTTCGGCCAGGAACTTGTCCCTCGAGACGCTGACCAGCGGATGCATGATCGCTTCGAGCCGGGCGAGCGCCGCATCGTCGCCGAGCACCATTGTCGCGAGCTTGGCGCGGTCGACTTTGCCGCCCGCAGTCGCGCCGGGGAAGGCCTGCTCAATGATGGGCACCGCTTCCCCTTCGTAAAGCGCGTGCACAACGGCATCAGAATCGTGCACCGGCACCCCGGCCTCGGCGAAGAACTTCGCGGTCCTCGATTTGCCCATGCCGAGCGAACCGGTCAGACAGAGAACGAAGGGCCGTTCGCCGCTCATCGGCTGAGACATCCGTGCCGCCGCAGGAAATCGAGCGCCGCCATGAGGGGCAAGCCCAGGATGGTAAAATAGTCACCGTCCACCCGCTCGAAGAGTTGGATACCGGGGCCTTCGATCTGGTAGGCGCCGACGCTTGCAGTCGCCGCGCTTCCGACGGCCTCGAGATAGAGATCGAGGAACCGATTGGAGAACGAGCGCATGGTCAGCCGCGCCGTGCCGACATGTTCGAATAGCACCGTTGCGTCCTGCACGAACACAATTGCCGAATGAAGTTCATGGGTGCGGCCGGAAAGCGCGCGAAGCTGGGCGCGGGCGGCCGCGCGATCGGCCGGCTTGGCAAACCGCGTGGCGTCGAGCGCCAAGGTCTGATCGGCGCCGAGGACCAGCCGGCCGGGATGTAATCCTGCGACCACGGATGCCTTTTCGCGCGCCAGCAGTGCAGCAATTGCAGCCGGCATCTCCGACGTCACGCCTGTTTCCAGGCCTCGCTCGTCGATGTCGGCAGCATGCACCTCGATCGGAACACCCGCAGCTTCGAGCAGCGTCCGTCGCACGACGCTCCTCGATGCGAGCATGAGCGGAGCGGAGGCAAGCCACAGCGGCATCGGTCATGAGGCCATGTGTCGGCGACGCTCGCCGAGGAGCGCAAGCACCGCCGCCGCGGTTTCCTCAATCGAACGCCGCGTGACGTCGATCACCGGCCAATTATGTCTGGCGCAGAGCCGACGTGAGGCGGCAATTTCCTCCGCCACGGATTTCTGGTCGATATACTTGTCATCGTCGCGGTGCGCCTTGAGGCTAAGGAGCCGGTTCTGCCGAATTTGCACAACGCGCTCGGGCGTCGCGTACAGGCCGACGACCAGCGGGCGCTTGAGCCGCTCGAGCCCAGGCGGCATCGGCACCCCCGGCACCAGCGGCACGTTCGCCGTCTTCACGCCGCGATTGGCGAGATAGATCGAGGTCGGCGTCTTCGAAGTCCGCGACACCCCGATTAGCAAAACGTCCGCCTCTTCGAGATCGTCGGCCTGCTGGCCGTCGTCATGCATCATCGTGTAATTGAGCGCATCGATGCGGCGGAAATATTCAGCATTGAGGGTATGCTGGGCGCCGACCTTGTGCGTCGATTCGGCGCCAAGATAGGCCTGGAACAGGTGGAGGACCGGACCGAGGACCGACAGGCACGGCGTACCAAGCTCACGGCACTTTTCCTCCAGTCTATCGACCAGGTTTTCTTGCAGCAGCGTGTAAAGCACGATGCCAGGCGACGCCTCGATTTCAGCCAGCACCCGGTCGAGCTGCTTTTGCGTGCGGACGAGCGGATGCACGTGCTCAACCGGCATGACTCTCGTATATTGTGCCGCCGCGGCGCGAGCGACTGTAATCAGGGTCTCTCCGGTCGAATCGGAGATCAGATGCAGATGGAAAAAGCCGGCAGCGGGCGTCATAGGAAGGATTGGATAACCTGTCGATCAGTGGGGAGAAGGCCATGGCTTGGGTTGCCACGCAAGACTAATAGGCGAGATGGTGAGGAATCGATCCACATGCGTGCCGTTCCGCCCGTGAAAGTCAGTCTCGCGCCGAGCATCGGTGAAATGTGGATAACAGCTTCACAAAAATCCAAAATACCCCAGAAAAGGCAATAAAAACGTTGAACTCTTGCGACCGCGATCATAGAGCGCTCAGTGGGAATATGTGGACGGATCGTGGATGACGTGTGGGCACAAATGTATGAGTCCAATTAACTGTCCAAGTACTACAACAGATAGTCTTAAACTTAATTTAGTTTAGGATGGGAGCGTGACGGGTATATTCGCGATCAAACCTCTTCTTCGTGTCCTGGCAGGCAAGCATGAGCCCGTTCCGCCGATCTGGCTCATGCGGCAGGCCGGCAGATACCTTCCGGAATATCGCGCAATCCGCGAGAAAGCGGAGAGCTTCCTCGATCTCTGCTTCGACGCTGAACGGGCGGCAGAGATTACCTTACAGCCGATCCATCGCTTCGGATTTGATGCTGCGATCTTGTTTTCCGATATTCTCGTAGTACCGCATGCGCTTGGCCAACGCGTAACGTTTGCGGATGGTGAGGGACCGCGGCTCGATGCGCTTAAGGACCCTTCGGCGCTGGATGGCCTTTATCGAGAGATCGACCATGCGCGGCTTGAGCCGGTCTACGAAGCGATTGCTCGGGTCAAGCAACAGCTACCGCCGGCAGTTGCACTGTTGGGTTTCTGCGGTGCACCGTGGACTTTGGCAACGTACATGATTGCGGGAAGTGGAACAGTCGACCAGCTTCCTGCGCGGCTTTTTGCATATCAGTTTCCTGATGTTTTTGCGACGTTGATCAACATATTGGTCGAGGCCTCGGCGAGCTATTTAATTCGGCAGCTTCAAGCAGGGGTCGATGCCATACAGATTTTTGACACATGGGCGGGAGTGCTGCCGGCCGATGAATTCCGCAGATGGTGCATCGAGCCATGTGCGCGAATTGTCGCGATGGTACGCGAACATATTCCTGGGGCGCGAATCATCGGCTTTCCCCGCGGCGCCGGAACCGAGCTTGGACGCTATCTTGAAGCGGTAGCGGTCGATGCCGTCGGATTGGATTGGACCGTGGAACTGATCTTCGTGCGGGATCATATCCAGACGCGGCGGCCGATCCAGGGTAACCTTGATCCGCTGGCGCTGTTGGTCGGAGGCGCAGCGCTTGATCGCTCGATCGACGCCATTCTCGAAACATTTTCGCGCGGGCCGTTCATCTTTAATCTGGGCCACGGGGTGCTGCCGAACACACCGATCGCCCACGTCGAGCGGCTCGTCGCGCGGGTCCGCGGTACCTCGGCGCACGGCTGAGAGCTTCAGGAATAGGCTCACGGAGAACGGAAGTGGATACCTATGGCTGGATCAAGGCATTCCACATCATTGCGGTGATCGCCTGGATGGCGGGGATGCTCTATCTGCCGCGGCTGTTGGTCTATCACTGTGCTGCGGAGAAGGGCTCGATCCAGTCGGAGACCTTCAAGGTGATGGAGCGGCGGCTGCTACGCGCCATCATCAATCCGGCGATGATCGCGACCTGGGTGCTCGGGCTCTGGCTGGCGTGGTATGGACCCGATTCCCGCTACGGGTGGTTCGCATCGGGGTGGCTCGAGGCGAAACTTGCCCTCGTCGTCGTCCTGTCGGCGGTGCACGGATTGTTGGCCCGTTGGGTCAAGGCGTTCGCCGCCGATAGAAACCAGCATTCGCAGAAATTCTACAGGATAATCAATGAAGTACCGACCGTGCTGATGATCGCCATTGTCATTCTCGTGGTGCTGAAACTGTTCTGAGCCGTGCGCGTCGTCGGTGCGAAGGTCGGTGCAAAGTCTGTCTCGGCACTTGCCTGAAGGGCAGTCTTTTCTTATCTTCGGGGCATCTCACCGAACGTAGGCGGATGCAATTGAGTTCTGGCTCCAATGGACTTGGAGCCGGCTGATGCATCGGGACTGGGGCCCAAGCCCTCGCAACCCAAGACCTGCGACTCTTTCCTCCCGCCAGCAATCTGCGGCCCCAAACCCGGCGCTGGCCCATTTCCATAGGATATTCCGCATGCGGGAAATGAAACTCCAGGAACTTAAAACCAAGACTCCGGCGGAGCTCGTCTCCTTCGCGGAGGAACTTGAAGTTGAGAACGCCAGCACAATGCGCAAGCAGGAGCTGATGTTCGGCATCCTCAAGCAGCTCTCCGCCCGCGAAACCGATATCGTCGGCGAAGGCGTCGTCGAGGTTCTGCCTGACGGCTTCGGCTTTCTGCGCTCGCCGGAAGCAAATTACCTACCCGGGCCGGATGATATTTACGTCTCGCCCTCGCAGATCCGTCGCTTCGGACTGCGCACCGGCGACACCATCGACGGTCACATTCGCAGCCCGAAGGAAGGCGAACGCTACTTTGCTTTGCTCAAGGTCAATTCGCTCAACTTCGAGGACCCCGAGAAGGCACGCCACAAGGTCAACTTCGACAATCTCACGCCGCTCTATCCGGACCAGTGGCTGAAGATGGAATTCGAGGATCCGACCAAGAAGGATCTCTCCGCCCGCGTCATCGACATCGTCGCGCCGGTCGGCAAGGGCCAGCGCGCGCTGATCGTGTCGCCGCCGCGCACCGGCAAGACCGTGCTTCTGCAAAACATCGCGCACTCGATCACGCACAATCATCCGGAATGCTATCTGATCGTGTTGCTGATCGATGAGCGGCCTGAGGAGGTCACCGACATGCAACGCTCGGTGAAGGGCGAGGTGATCTCTTCGACCTTCGATGAACCGGCGGTGCGCCACGTCCAGGTCGCGGAGATGGTGATCGAAAAAGCCAAGCGCCTGGTCGAGCATGGCCGCGACGTCGTCATCCTGCTCGATTCGATCACGCGCCTCGGCCGCGCCTACAATACGGTCGTGCCGTCGTCGGGCAAGGTGCTCACCGGCGGCGTCGATGCCAACGCCCTGCAGCGTCCGAAGCGTTTTTTCGGCGCCGCGCGCAATATCGAGGAAGGCGGCTCGCTGACCATCATCGCCACCGCGCTGATCGACACCGGCAGCCGCATGGACGAGGTGATCTTCGAGGAATTCAAGGGCACCGGCAATTCGGAACTGATCCTCGACCGCAAGGTCGCCGACAAGCGCACCTTCCCGTCGATGGACATCACGCGCTCGGGCACGCGCAAGGAGGAACTCCTGGTGCCGCCCGATCAGCTCAAGAAGATGTACGTGCTGCGCCGCATCCTCAATCCGATGGGCACCATGGACGCCATCGACTTCCTGCTCGACAAGCTGCGCAACACCAAGAACAACAGCGAGTTCTTCGATTCGATGAATACGTAAAGCGTGAACGCGACGGCCGGGCTCGCCCGGCCACTTTCTTTTCACGGCCACATCGCTGCGCAGGGCGACCGGGATCGGATCTTGGACTTAGCGCTATCCCGCCGGCTACGGATGCTCGCCATCTGTTGGGTGGCGGTGGCAGGCGCGGGCTATGTTGTCGATCTGATCCGCCAAACCCATGAAGGGCTGACCAATGGCGCGGGCCGACCGTTCGGCGACGACTTCGTCAACTATTGGTCGGCGGCGTTTCTGGCCTGGCACGGCCGCGCGACCGACGTCTACAACTGGTCCGCGTTCCACGCATTTGAGGAGAGCGTGGTCGGCGCCGGCCTCGATTTCTATCACTACAGCTATCCGCCGGTTCTTCTTGTCCTGACCGCGCCGCTGGCCTTTCTGGGTTACCTGCCCGCTCTCGCCGTGTGGCTTTTGGCCGGCTGGCTTGGTTTCTATCTTGCCTTGCGCGGCGCGCGGCCCGATCGAAGCGCGCTGTTGCTGGCGCTGGCGACCCCGGCGGTCTTCATCAACGCGGTCGGTGGCCAGAACGGCACCTGGACGGCGGCGCTCCTGGGCGGCGGACTTTCGCTGCTCGAGCGCAGGCCGATTGTCGCGGGCGTCTTGTTCGGGTTTCTGATTTACAAGCCGCAGTTCGGGCTTCTTCTTCCGATCGCGCTTGTGGCTGGCCGGAATTTCGGCGCACTTTTTACCGCCGCGGTGACGGCGGCGGCGCTGGTGCTTGTAAGCATCCCGTTGTTCGGACCGGAAATCTGGGTCGCCTACTTACACAACGCGGCCATCCTGCGCGAAGCCGTTCTGGAAAACGGCGTCGGCGTTTGGCACCGCATGCTCTCGGTGTTCGTGGCCGCGCGTCGGTTGGGCGCCGACGTGCCAGCGGCGTATGGCACGCAAATCGTCGTCGCCCTGGCCGCGGCCGGGACCGTTGCCGTCGCCTGGTACCGCGATAGTCCGCAACCTGCGAAGAACACGCTACTGGTTCTCGGTACCTGTCTCGCGACGCCGTACCTGCAAGACTACGACCTGGTCATCGGCGCGTTCGTAGCGATATGGCTTGCCAGCCTCTATCCGGCGGCTGATATGCCGAAGTCGGTCCTCATCGGCGCCGGATTGGTCCTTGTCGTACCGCTCGTCGCGTCCTTGCTCGCGACGCAGACCGGCTATGAATTCGGGCCGCTGTTTATCGCGCCGGCGTTCGTGATTGCGATGCAGGCCGTACGGGCAAAAAGCGCCAGCGAAGAACGGCCGAAGGAAATCGCCAACAATACGTAGGCGTCAGCCCCTTGCGACAATAAGGTTCGAGGCGATCGCGGGCATAGCGCGCCTCTCGTTGAGCGCGTAATCCGGATCGACGAAGCACATGCCGCCCTTGCCGATGGCGGTCTCGCATTCCGTCGCGCTCGAATAGCCACATTCGATGATGGACTTCTCACGCGCGGCATAGCCGCACCAGCCTTCGGCATGCGCGCCGGTCGCCGTCATGACGGTCAGGGCGGCCACTAAAACGACCCCACATCGCATTGTTCGATCTCCCTTGCTTCTACTTTCGCCCGGTAGCGTCCATAAAGCACGAATCAGCGCCGAAGGGACCCCCGTAGCGTCAAATATGCCGCACCGCCTCAATGACGCGAAAGAGGCCGGCTGGATCGGTCACCGGCAGCGAGCAGGCTTCGCCGATGCAGACGAAGGCCTGCGGCTCGGCGGTCGCCCGCACCTTCTCCCGCGCCGGATGCGAGGGCGGCAGAACCTCTGCCGAGCGGGCGTGGAGCACAATGCGGTCGAGAGGCGGTAGCGCGCGAGCCGCAGCGAGCAGCGCCTCCGCGCCCGCCCGCTCGCCCGTCACTACGATCTCAGCGGCGCGCAGGCGCAGGTCGATGGCGTTGAGCAACGCAATGTGCATGTAAAGGTTCTCGGCAGCGAGCGGCGCGATGGCCGCGATCAGCCGGTCGGCCTTCTCGCGCCAGCGCTCGTCACCCGCCAAGAGCGCCAGCCGGATGAGGTTCTGAGCAGCGACCGCGTTGTGATTTGGCGTGGCCTCGTCGCTGGTCGCGGCCGGGCGAATAACGAGGCCCTCGGCGTCGGCGGCGGTGAGGTAGTAGGTCGCGGTCTCGGCATGGGCGTAATCGCGGTCGAGCGCCTGTTGCCAGGCCAGCGCCTGATCGAGGTAGTTCTGCTGCCCGGTCGCCTCGTAGAGCGCGAGCGCGGCGCGGATCATCGCCGCGAAATCAGACGCCAGGCCGGGAAACTTGAGCTGGCCGTCGCGCCAGGAATGGCCGAGCCGATCGCCGCGCGTCATGACGCGCGCGATGAAGGCGAAAGCGCGCTGGGCGATATCGAGCCATGATGGTTCGGCAAGCATCAGGCTCGCATTGGCAAGCGCCGCGATCATGAGTCCGTTCCAATCGGCGAGCACCTTGTCGTCGAGGCCGGGACGCACGCGCGCCTCTCGCGCGGCGAGAAGTTTTGCGCGTAACGCGGCAAGCCGCGCCTCGTCCTCATCGCTGCGCGGCTGCGGTTTGAGCCGATTGAGGATGTTGTGGCCTTCGAAATTGCCTTCTGGCGTCACGTCATAGTGGCGGGCAAAGTACTCGCCATCCTCGATTCCAAGCTGTCGGATCACCTCGTCGTACGACCAGACGTAAAACTTTCCCTCTTCGCCCTCTGAATCCGCGTCGAGCGAAGCCGAGAACGCCCCTTCGGCCGTCGTCATTTCGCCCGCGAGCCAGGCGACGGTCTCGCCTGCGCGCTGCCGGTAGAGGGACTTGCCGGAGCGGAGGTATGCGATCGCCAGCAGTTCGAGCAGTTGGGCGTTGTCGTAAAGCATTTTCTCAAAATGCGGAGTGAGCCAGCGCTCGTCGACCGAGTACCGCGAGAAACCACCGCCGAGATGGTCGAAAATGCCGCCCTCGCAGATATGGTCGAGCGTGATTTCGACGACGGCAAAGTAGCGCGCCTCGCCGGTGCGCAGCCCGGCGCGCCACAACAGTTCAAACAGCGCGGCTTGCGGAAATTTCGGCGCACCTCTTGTGCCGCCGCTCACCGGATCAATGAGGCCGCCGAGCTGGCGCGCGGAATTGTCGAGTTCGGCCGTGCCGATTGTGGCGGTGCGGCCTCCCCGTGCCGTTGCAGCGAGTCGCGCCATCAGCGCCGCGCGGTTGTTTTCGATCTTCTCCGGTTCCTCACGGAACAGCCGCGCGACTTCGCGCAGCACGTCGACGAAAGCCGGTTTGCCGTAGCGGGACGACTTCGGGAAATAGGTGCCCCCCCAGATCGGCTCGCCGCCGGAGGTGAGAAACATGGTCAGCGGCCAGCCGCCCTGCTCGCCGAGATGATGCAGCGCCGCCATGTAGATCTGGTCGATGTCGGGCCGCTCTTCGCGGTCGACTTTGATGTTGACGAACAGCTCGTTCATCACGCGCGCGGTGGCGTCGTCCTCGAAACTCTCGTGCGCCATCACGTGGCACCAGTGACAAGCCGCGTAGCCAACGGAAAGCAGGATCGGCTTCCCGGTGCGCTTCGCCTCCGCCAGCGCCTCCGGCCCCCAGGGCCACCAGTCGACCGGGTTGTTCTTGTGCTGGAGGAGATAAGGGCTCGTCTCGCGCGCGAGCCGGTTTGGGTGCGGAGCGGAAGCGTTCGGCGACGTTGACATGGACGCACCGTAGCAAGTAGCCCGCGTAGAGCGAAGCGCTGACGCGCCGAGTGGCTCAACAGCTCATGTCCGATGCTCGCCCGACCATCTTCGCGCTCTCATCCGGCCGCCCGCCGGCGGCGATTGCGGTGGTGCGCGTCTCGGGGCCGCGCGCGGGCGTTGCGCTCGAAAAACTCATCGGCCGCGTGCCGGAGCCGCGCAAGGCGACGCTCGCGCGCGTGCGCGATCTGGCGAGTGGGGACATCATCGATGAGGCGCTGGCGCTCTGGTTTCCGGCGCCGCACAGCGAGACCGGCGAGGATGTCGCCGAGCTGCAGCTTCACGGCGGCCATGCGGTCATCGCCGGTGTCCTCGATGCGCTGGGCACGATCGAAGGCTGCCGACCCGCCGAACCCGGCGAATTCACGCGCCGCGCCTTCGAGAACGGCCGGCTCGATCTCACCGCGGTGGAAGGCCTGGCCGACCTGATCGCGGCAGAGACGCCGGCGCAGCGCCGGCAGGCGTTTCGCCAGCTCAAGGGCTTGATCGGCGACCGCGCCGAGGCGTGGCGGCATAAAATCATCGAAGCTCTGGCGCTGGTCGAGGCGCGTATCGACTTCGCCGATGAGACCGACGTGCCTGAAGATCTCATCGGTCCGGCGCTTCATGCTGCGCAGCAATTGCGCAGCGAGATCGCGGCAGCGCTGGCCGACGGCGGGCGCGGCGAGCGCCTGCGGGATGGCTTCGTCGTGGCCATTGCCGGCCCGCCTAATGCAGGAAAATCGACGCTGCTCAATCGGCTCGCGCGGCGCGAGGCGGCGATCGTGTCGCCCTATCCCGGCACCACCCGCGATGTCATCGAGGTGCACCTGAGCCTCGACGGCTATCCGGTGACGCTGCTCGATATGGCCGGCATCCGCGACAGCGACGATCCAGTCGAGCAGGAGGGTGTGCGCCGCGCCTGCGCGCGAGCGGCGGCCGCCGATCTGGTGTTATGGGTCATTGACCCATCAGCCACTGGCATAGTAGCTCAAAATAACGATGAAAGTATATTTAAATCAGATACTTGGGTGATTCGCAACAAGATCGATTTGGCTGTGGAAAAGCTATGCATAAGTTGTGAATCACGATCCAGCAATGGCTCCCCAATTGCGTTCTCGATTTCGGCGACCACTGGGGCCGGAACGGAGGCGCTCCTGACGGCGCTTGCGGCCTATGCCCGGGATTATTTCTCGGCGACGGAGTCTCCCGTCGTGACACGAGCGCGTCACCGCCGGGCGCTTGAGGAGACCGTCGCGGCGCTCGATCGCGCCTTGGCCGAGGGCGATTCCGCGCGCGAAGAACTGATCGCGGAAGAATTGCGGTCGGCCGCGACGACGCTCGGCCGGCTCACCGGCCGGGTCGATGTCGAAGATATCCTCGACGTTATTTTCCGCGATTTCTGCATTGGTAAATGAAGGGTCAATGCTAACGAATGGTTAACGATCAGGGAGCGTATTCGGCGCGATGTTTCACGTGAAACAGCCCCTATTTATCCCATTTTTTGACCGCCGTTCCGGTCCCGGCTAAATGGGCGGCGCCTTCTGGAGAATTGCGATGGACGCCCGCTTCGATGTGATTGTCGTCGGTGGCGGCCATGCCGGCTGCGAGGCTGCCGCTGCGGCCGCGCGGATGGGCGCGCGAACGGCATTGATCACACACCGGTTTGCGACGGTCGGCGCCATGTCCTGCAATCCCTCGATCGGCGGGCTCGGCAAGGGCCATCTTGTGCGCGAGATCGATGCGCTCGATGGTCTGATGGGCCGCGTGGCGGATGCCGGCGGCATTCAGTTCCGCGTGCTCAATCGCCGCAAGGGCCCTGCCGTGCGCGGGCCGCGCGCGCAAGCCGATCGCAAGCTTTACGCCGCGGCCATGCAGGAGGCGATCCGGCTGACGGCGAACTTGACGGTGATCGAGGGCGAGGTCGACGATCTTCTAGCCAATAGCCGCGTGACAGGTGTGCGGCTGACCGATGGCCGCAGCTACGGTGCGGGAGCCGTCGTGCTGACCGCGGGCACGTTCTTGCGCGGCCTCATCCATATCGGCGAGCGGCAGATCCCAGCCGGCCGCGCCGGTGAGGCGCCGGCCATCGGCCTCTCGCGTACGCTGGAGCGGCTCGGATTCGCACTCGGGCGGCTGAAGACCGGCACACCGCCGCGGCTCGATGGCACCACGATCGACTGGCCGGCGCTGGAGCTGCAGCCAGGTGACGAGCCGCCGGAGCCGTTCTCGGTGCTCACGACACACATCGCCAACCCGCAGGTGGAGTGCGGCATCACCCGCACGACGCCGGCAACGCACGCCATCATCCGCGCAAACGTCCACCGCTCGCCGATGTATTCCGGCCAGATCAAGAGCCGGGGCCCGCGCTACTGCCCGTCGATCGAGGACAAGATCGTGCGCTTCGGCGAGCGCGACGGACACCAGATTTTTCTCGAGCCGGAGGGTCTCGACGACACGACCGTCTATCCGAACGGCATCTCGACATCGTTGCCGGAAGACGTGCAACAAGCGCTTGTCGCCTCCATTCCCGGGCTCGCGCGTGCGCGTGTCGTGCGGCCGGGCTATGCGATCGAATACGACCACGTCGATCCGCGCGAGCTGCAACCGTCCTTGGAGACCAAGCGTCTGCCCGGCCTCTTCCTCGCCGGCCAGATCAACGGCACGACCGGTTATGAAGAAGCGGCGGCGCAGGGCCTCATCGCAGGGCTTAATGCGGCCGCGCGGGCGGCGGGCGGCGCGCCCATCGTGTTCGACCGCGCCGAGGGCTATCTCGGCGTCATGATCGACGATTTGGTGACGCGCGGCATCACCGAGCCCTATCGCATGTTCACCTCGCGCGCGGAATACCGGCTGACCCTGCGGGCGGACAATGCCGATCAGCGGCTGACCGATAAGGGGATCGCGCTCGGCTGCGTCGGGTCCGAGCGCGCGCGCGCGCATCAGGCCAAAATGGCCGCGCTCAACGCGGCACGGTCGATGGCGCGGACGCTGATGCTGACGCCGAGCGAGGCTGCGCGGCATGGCCTCGCGTTGCGCAAGGACGGCCATCGCCGCTCGGCCTTCGAGCTTTTGTCCTATCCGGATATCGGCATCGCCGATCTTGCCCGAATCTGGCCGCGTCTCGGCGAGCTCGACCGAAAAATCGCGGAGCAAGTCGAGATCGATGCGAAATATGAGGTCTATCTCTCCCGGCAAGCGGCCGACGTGGAGTCTTATCGCCGCGACGAAGGCGTCGTTCTGCCCGACAACATCGACTATGCCGCCCTGCCCGGACTGTCCAACGAGGTTCGCCACAAGCTGCAAGCGCATCGGCCGCGCACCATCGGCCATGCCGGCCGCATCGATGGCATCACGCCAGCCGCACTCACGCTACTGGTGGCGCACGTGCGCCGGCACGACCGCAAAATCAGCCGCGGCGCGGCATGATCGCGGGCGGCCGCCGCAAGCCGCGTCGTCACGCCGGCCGCACGCTTTCGCGGGCCCCCGCTGGGCAGCCACCCGACCTGTCGGCTGACCGCGACCGGGCGCTGGCGCTGACGCCTGTTTCACGTGAAACAATCGCCCGCCTCGACCGCTTCGTCGCCGAGCTCATGGCCTGGCAGCGGCGGATCAACTTGATCGCGTCCTCGACCGAACCGGTGCTGTGGACGCGCCATGTAGCGGATTCGCTGCAGCTCCTCGCGCTCGCGCCGCAAGCGCGTATTTGGGCCGATCTCGGCTCCGGCGGCGGATTTCCGGGCTTGGTAATTGCCTGCGCGCTCGCAGATACCCCCGGTGCGCGAGTGCACCTCATCGAAAGCAACGCCAAGAAAGCCGCCTTCCTCCGCGAGGCGGCGCGGGCAACCGGCGCCCCCGCCTTGGTCCATGCGGCGAGAATCGAGGATTTTGTCGAAAATGCCCCGGAGCCGATCGATGTCGTGACCGCAAGGGCGCTGGCTCCACTCACCGAGCTCCTTTCCATGGCCTATCCGTTGTTGAAAAAGGGGGCGCACGGGCTGTTTCCCAAGGGACAAGATGTTGCTGGTGAATTGACCGAAGCTGCTAAATGTTGGAAGATTCAAGCAAGTCTGGTGCCGAGTCGGACTGATCCGAAGGCCCGAATCGTTGTCGTGCGTGGGCTTGAACCGAAGTTTTACCCGCGCGTGAAGCGGGATTCCAGTTAAACTTCGTGAACCGCAAGAGAGGTCGAATCGAGTGAGTGACACGTCATCCTCGGAGCAGACCCCCAGCGCCCCCATCGTGGTCGCCTTTTCGGCCCCCCATCGCGAAGCGCAAGCGGGGCCCGCGAGACCGCCTCGGGTCCTGGCTGTGGCCAACCAGAAGGGCGGCGTCGGCAAGACGACGACGGCGATCAACCTCGGCACCGCGCTCGCGGCCATCGGCGAGGACGTTCTGATCATCGATCTCGACCCGCAGGGCAACGCCTCGACCGGCCTCGGCATCGATCGGCGCAGCCGGCGTTACTCGACCTATGACGTGCTGAGCGGAGACACGGCTTTGCGCGATGCGATCGTCGCGACCGCCGTGCCGCGGCTTCATCTTGCTCCTTCGACCCTCGATCTCGCCGGGCTCGAGCTTGAAATCAGTCAGGCGCGCGACCGCGCGTTCCGCCTGCGCAACGCGCTCACGGTGCTTAAAGCGCCTACGCTCGGCCATACGAATTTCACCTACGTGCTGGTCGATTGCCCGCCCTCGCTCAATCTCTTGACCGTCAACGCCATGGCTGCGGCGCATGCCATTCTCGTGCCGTTGCAGTGCGAATTCTTCGCGCTTGAAGGTCTGTCGCAGCTCCTCAAGACAGTCGATACGGTGCGTGAGCAGCTCAATCCGGATCTCACGATCCACGGCATCGTGCTGACGATGTATGATTCGCGTAACAACCTCTCCGGCCAGGTCGTCGCCGACGTGCGCGAATTCATGGGGCGTAAGGTCTACGACACGATCATTCCGCGCAACGTGCGGGTGTCTGAAGCGCCGTCCTATGGCAAACCGGTGTTGGTCTATGACCTCAAATGCAGCGGCAGCGAAGCGTACCTGCGGCTCGCAACCGAGATCATCCAGCGCGAAAAAGAACTGTGCGTCGGGTGAGGTCGTTTGTCCCGGTCATTCGGGACGATGCGAAGCGGCGATGACGATCTGATACGCGGAGTGCGCATGACCGAAAGCTCGGGAGAAGCCGCGATGGCGGAGGAGGGGACGCGGTCGCGACTGGGACGCGGACTTGCCGCATTGATCGGGGATGTCGGCGACGAGAGTTCGGTCGAGCGCCCGCGCGGTCAGCGGCGGCTACCCACCGGCTCGCTGCGGCCGAATGCACGCAACCCGCGGCGCGCCTTTGCCAATGCCGAACTCGACGAACTCGTCGCTTCACTGCGCGAGCGCGGCATAATTCAGCCGATCGTCGTACGGGCGCTGCGCGGCGTTGCCGACGGCTACGAGATCGTCGCCGGCGAGCGCCGTTGGCGCGCGGCGCAGCGCGCCGGGCTGCACGAGGTTCCCGTCGTCGTGATCGAAGCGACCGACGCCGAGGCGTTGCAGCTCGCGATTATCGAGAACGTGCAGCGCGCCGACCTCAATCCGCTCGAGGAGGCGGAAGGATATCGCGCGCTGATGGATGAGTTCGGCAACAGCCAGGAGGAGATTGCAAGGATCGTCGGCAAAAGCCGCAGCTACGTCGCCAACACGCTGCGGCTCCTCAAGCTCTCCGATCCGGTGAAGGCCTATATTCACAGCGGCAAGCTCACCGCCGGACACGCGCGAATGCTGGTTGGCGAGCCTAATGCCGAAGAGCTTGCGGACGAGATCGTCGCCCGCGAACTCAACGTGCGTCAGGTCGAGGCGATGGCGCGCGAGCGGGCGGGTAAGAGCGGGAAAAAACCCGCAAACGGCCGCAAGGCGCGCGGTTCAACTGCCAAGAGCGCCGACATGCTGGCCTTCGAAAAGCGAGTTTCCGACGCGACGGGCTTGGTCGTCAGCATCGATCATCATGATGATCACGGCACGCTGAGCATCCGCTATCGCAGTCTCGAACAGCTAGACGATCTGGTCCAGAAGTTGGCGCGAAAGTAACTGAGCGCCATTAGGCGCGCCCTTCCGGCGGCCGTAGGAATCCAGTTCACTTGAACTTCTGAGGGACTGGGCTACATTGTAGCTCAGAAAGAGGCGCCATGGCCGAAAATGCTGTTGTCCGCGCTCGCATCGATGAGCGCATCAAGAACGAAGCCGCTGCCGTCCTCAGCGCTATGGGTCTCACCGTGTCCGATGCGTTCCGCCTCATGATGGTGCGGATCGCCAAGGAGAAGGCGCTCCCCTTCGAGCCGCTCGTTCCCAATGCCGAAACCATCGAAGCGATGAAGGCCGCGCGGCGCGGCGAGGTCGTTACTGCCGGCTCGCCCGACAAGCTAGTGGCGAGCCTGGATGAGAACGGTTAGGTACACCAACCACCTGAAGCGTGATTACAAGTGGGAAAACGCATATAATCGAAGCACCCCATCGTGTGGGAGTGAATGCGATGACCGAGGAGCTACTCAACCAAAACCGGCGGAATTTGCTCCAGTTTGTTGCCGGCGGCATTTTCGGCGTCGCATGCGACGTTGTGCTAAAACCGCATATCCAACGTGGCTATGACTCGCTGCGATATTTCTTTGATCCCAATCGGTCTATCTTGGACAAGATGGACCGTGTTGATGCCAAAAATGTTCAATTTATTACGCGCATGTTTGGCGCCGAATCGGGTAACGTAACTAAGCTCGCTGGTGGGCGGGACCACTATTTACATCCGCTCAGGATGCATCACGATAACGAGTGGGCGTGCAACGAAACGATCCGCATTTTACAAAACTTGAGTCCGCGACTGGAAAGGGATTTCGAAGGTGACTTTAACGTTTCCGGCTCGTTCATCTGTTGTGGCAGCCCGACCTCGAATCTTCGTACAGCAGCATTTCTCGAGTACGAATACGTCGATGTCCGCAATCCCAGATTAGGCTTTCACCGCAAGCCGAATGCACATCTAGATTTGCCTATCCAATTTGAATTGAGAACGCGACTGCTGCGAGAAAAGGGCTTGGTAGCGGACCAAGGTATTGACGGAGATGCGACGCCTCAATGGGCGGTCCGGGTTGGCGACGAGTTGCTGCCAACAAAAGTCGGTGAACATGACTTTCTTCTGGTTTCAAGGCTGCCGAATTGGATTGAATTGAGATCGAATACAAATCGTAGCACTTCGAATATCGTGACAATTTTTGCCGGCTGTCACGGAGCAGCCACAGGGTCACTTCATCTCTTGTTTGAGAATGGCGATTTGTTGGACCGGCTCGATGCACTGACGACTGAGCATACCTTCTGGCAGGCACTGGTCGGGATAAGACACATTAAAAGCCTGCCGCACCCGATTACCGACGACAATCGGTACATTGCCTTGGCGCTAGATCCAAGGCCTATCTTTGCTTGTCCCGTCACGATTGTAATGTGATGTGAGCCATAGTGCGCTTTACTCCGCCGCCGTCCTGCCGGCTCCCGAACCGAACCGCCGCTCGATGTAATCGACGACGATCTTCTCAAAATCAGCAACGACCGTCGGACCGCGCAGCGTCATCGCTTTCTTGCCGTCGATGAAGACCGGCGCCGCCGGTTGCTCGCCGGTGCCGGGAAGCGAGATGCCGATGTCGGCGTGTTTGCTCTCGCCCGGTCCGTTGACGATGCAGCCCATGACCGCGACGTTGAGGCCCTCGACGCCGGGATAGCGCGTCTTCCATTCCGGCATCGACTCGTGGATGAATTTCTGGATGTTCTGCGCCAGCTCCTGGAACGTGGTGGAGGTGGTGCGGCCGCAGCCGGGGCAGGCGGCGACGAGCGGCACGAAAGTGCGCATTCCTAACGTCTGCAACAGCTCCTGCGCGACCTTCACTTCCAGCGTGCGATCGCCGTTCGGCTCCGGCGTGAGTGAGACGCGGATGGTATCGCCGATGCCTTGTTGCAGCAGCACACCCATCGCCGCAGATGAAGCGACAATGCCTTTCGAGCCCATGCCGGCTTCGGTGAGCCCGAGATGCAGCGCGTAATCGGAGCGCCGCGCCAGCTCGCCATACACGCCGATCAGGTCCTGCACGGCGGAAACCTTGGCCGAGATGATGATCTTTGATCGCGGCAGCCCGATCTCCTCGGCGCGTTCGGCCGACAATAGCGCCGATTGCACCATGGCCTCGCGCGTCACGTCGCGCGCGTCGACCGGATGGTTCGACTTCGCGTTCTCGTCCATCAGATGGGTGAGCAGTTCCTGGTCGAGCGAACCCCAATTGGCGCCGATGCGCACCGGCTTGTTGTGGCGAATCGCAGTTTCGACGATGGCGGAGAATTGCCGGTCCTTCTTTTCCTTGAAGCCGACATTGCCGGGATTGATGCGATACTTGTCGAGCGCCTCGGCACAGGCCGGGTGGTCGGCCAGGAGCTTGTGGCCGATATAATGGAAATCGCCGACGATCGGCACGTCGACGTTCATGCGCAGGAGCCGCTCCTTGATGCGGGGCACTGCGGCCGCCGCCTCGTCGCGGTCGACCGTCACCCGCACCAGCTCCGAGCCCGCGCGCGCCAGCGCCGCCACCTGCTGCGCCGTGGCTTCCGCATCGGCGGTGTCGGTGTTGGTCATCGATTGCACCACGACAGGCGCGCCGCCGCCGACGGTGACGTTGCCCACCCGCACGGCGACGGTTCGATGCCTTTCAGCGGGGCCGGAGAATTCCATCATTGGGACGTCCTTAGTTTTCCCTCCCCACAAGGGGGCGGGGAGAAAGCTGGATATAGCCTCACCGCGGCCGGTTTACGAGCACCAAGCCCAAGGCGACCAGCGCGACCGCCAAGGCAAAAGCGAGCGTCAGCGGCTCGTCGAGGACGAGATGGCCGGCAGCCACGCCGAATAGCGGAGTGAGGAAGGTAAACGCCGACAGCCTAGTGGCCGAATAGCGTACCACGAGCGCAAACCAGACCACGTAGGTGACGCTCACCACCCAAATGATCTGGTAAGCCAACGCGCCGAGCGCGAGCGCCGAGGGCATCGCGTCGATGTGTTCGCCGAATGCGAGGGCGCCAACGGCGAGCAGGGGCGCCGAGACCACGAGCTGATAGAGCATGGTCTTCTCGGCACTGACACGATTGAGCGCGCTCGCCTTGATGACGAGCGTCGTCGCCGCCCACCCCGCCGCGGCGCCGACCATCATGACATCGCCGAGCATCTGGTGCGGATCGGCGGCCGGGGTCGGTAGGCCGAAGGCAATGATGATGCCGATGAAGGACAGCAACAGACCGAACCATTGTGAGGAACGAAAATGATCTCCCGGGATGAGCCAACGCGACCCGACAACCACAAAGAACGGTGCGAGATAAATAAACAGCACGGCGCGCGTCGCCGTCGTCCAAATGAGGCCGCGATAGATCAGCAGAAACTCAAGCGCGAAAAAGGTGCCGGCTGCTATCCCCGCCGGCAACGTGCCGTCGCGCTTGAACAATGCGATCCCGCGCAGCTGCGCCCATGCCCCGACGATGATCGCCGCAATGAACGAACGGGCCGCCGACTGGATCAACGGCGGGATGTCGTGGATGGCGAGCTTGACCGCAACCTGATTGAAGCCCCAGGTCAGACACAGCGCGACCATCAACGCAATCGCGAGCGCGTCGAGCGGGCGGGATTGTGGGGAATGCGGCACTGAGGTTCAGGTCAATTCCGACGCGACAAGGACAAGCGCGGCGGGCGCGGCAGGTCAGGCCGACAAAGCCCCGGCGACGCCAGAAAAGCAACCGTCATCATTCGCGGCAATGCGAGCAAATGCCGGCGATTTCGATCACCGGGCTTTTTGGCGCAAAACCCGCGGCGCGGGACGATGCCTTCAGAGCTTCCGCAATGGCGCCGCCCGGCGCCTCGCCGACCGCGCCACAGCGTTCGCAGATGAGGAACACGACGGGGTCGTCGCCGGCGTGATTGTGCACGCAGGCGACGAAGGCGTTGCGGCTCTCGATGCGGTGGACAAGACCATTGTCGCGCAGGAAATCGAGCGCGCGATAAATCGTGATCGGCGCCGGGCGGGCCGGATCGGCCAGCCGCTCAATGATCTCGTAGGCGCCGAGCGGCCTGTGACTCGCAAGTAACGCTCGCAGCACGTGACGGCGCATCGGCGTCAGCCGTTGCGCGCGCGCCGCGCACAGCGCTTCAGCATGCGCGAGGGCAGCGCTGGCGCAGCGTCCGTGATCGTGGTCAGGCGCCGGGAAAATCATTTGCGGCATTGTCGCCCCTCAGCCACGGGACTGCCGGACCCTGTGAGCACGAGGTCCCTTGCCGGCATTGTAGCGGTTCGACCGGAATCGCGAAAACGTGACGAGCCCCCCGATTTTGATGTTGCGCCGCAGCAAAAAGCGTCTCAAATTGCCGCCACTTCGCGCAAAAGTCAGGCAGTAACAGCGCTTTTCCGTTAACGGCGCGCCTTCTTGAATTGGGGATTGTCATGTTGAAAGGAAAGACCGCGCTGGTGACCGGCTCGACCTCGGGCATCGGCCTGGCCATCGCCCGCGCGCTCGCCGCGCAAGGCGCCAACGTCACCATCAACGGCTTCGGCGACAAGGCCGCGATCGAAAAGGAGCGTACCGGCATCGAGAAGGATTTCGGTGTCAGAGCCTTCTACTCGCCCGCGGACATGAGCAAGCCCGCCGAGATTGCCGGCATGGTGCGCACGACCGAGCAGACCTTCGGCTCGCTCGACGTGCTCGTCAACAATGCCGGCATTCAATACGTTGCGCCGATCGAGGAATTCCCCATCGAGAAATGGGACCAGATCATTGCGATCAACCTTTCGTCCGCGTTCCATACGATCCGCGCCGCGGTGCCCGGCATGAAGTCGCGCAAATGGGGCCGCATTATCAACACCGCTTCCGCGCACTCGCTCGTGGCCTCGCCGTTCAAGGCCGCCTACGTCTCCGCCAAGCACGGGCTTGCCGGCCTCACCAAGACAGTTGCGCTCGAAGTCGCGACCTTCGGCATCACCGCCAATTGCATCAGTCCCGGCTATGTATGGACGCCGCTTGTAGAGAAACAAATTCCCGACACGATGAAGGCTCGCGGACTAACCGAGGAGCAGGTCAAGCGCGACGTGCTCTTGGCCGCGCAGCCGACCAAGGAATTCGTCACCGTCGATGAGGTCGCCGCGCTCGCCGTCTATCTTTGCTCCGATGCGGCGAAATCGATCACCGGCGCCAACCTTTCGATCGACGGCGGCTGGACCGCGGAATGAACTTTTGCCGCGGCGCGATACGTCCGACGTCGCCATCGTGAGGCGCGTATCGTCATGAAAAATTTTCTCGCCTCGCTGTGGCCCGGTCGAGCGGCGGACGCGCAAGGCGCGCAAAAGACGAAGCGGATCAATCTCGCGCTACAGGGCGGCGGCGCGCACGGCGCATTCACCTGGGGCGTGCTGGAACACCTCCTGAGCGACGAGCGGCTGGTCGTCGAGGGCATTTCCGGTACCTCCGCGGGTGCCGTCAACGCGGTGATGCTGGCCGACGGGCTGGCGCGCGGGGGCCGCGCGGAAGCACAAAAACGGCTCGCCGATTTCTGGCGCGCGGTGAGCAATAACGGGAATCTACCGCCATTGCAGCGCGCAGTGGTGGACCGGCTGTTGTCGTTCGTCCCTCTCGAAGGTTCGCCCATGCAGGCTTGGCTAGACGTGCTATCGCGCTACTTTTCGCCTTACGATTTCAATCCGCTCAACATCAATCCGCTCAAAGAGCTGTTCGATCGCTTCGTCGATTTCGAGGCCCTGCGCGCCTTTTCCGATTTGCAAATCTTCATTTCGGCAACCAACGTGCAGACTGGCCGGGTGCGCATCTTTTCGCGCGAGAAGATCACGGCCGAAGCAGTAATGGCGTCAGCCTGCCTGCCGCTGTTGTTCCGGGCGGTCGAGATCGACGGCGTGCCCTACTGGGACGGCGGCTATCTCGCCAACCCGGTGATCTTTCCGTTTTTCGGTACGACCAAGACTGAAGATGTGCTGGTCGTTCAGATCAATCCGCTGGTGCGGCAAAAGACGCCAACCTCCGCCAGCGAGATCATGAACCGCATCAACGAAATCACGTTCAATTCCTCGCTCCTCGCCGAATACCGCGCCATCGAATTTGTCGCCCGCCTGATCGATCAGGGCCGGCTGCCGCGCGGCACCAGGCCCGGCCAATACCGTCGCGTCAACGTCCACCGCATCGTGCTCGACCGCTTCGGCACCCAGTTCGATACCTTCAGCAAGATCTCGACCGACTACGATTTCTTCGAAATGCTGCACGTCATTGGCAAGCGCGCCGCCCGGCGCTTCCTCGACGAGCATTTCGACGACATCGGCGTGCGGAGCACCGTGGATTTGCGGGCCGAAGCGCAGGCCGAATGGGCATGATATGCTCAGAGCATGATCCCGAAAAAGCCTGCCCTCGGACTTGATCCGAGGGTGGGAACCGGTTTCCCGCCTTCGCGAAGCACGCTTCGGCGGGCGAAGGAAGGTCGGACAAGATCATGCTCAAACGAAAAATCTAGCCATGGCGAACGTGACGCCGCTCTTTGCAGCTGAAGTCGGCGCCGCCCGGCTGCAAATCTGTGTAGCCGATATCACCACGCTTGCGCTTGACGCCATCGTCAATGCGGCAAACCGCACGTTGCTCGGCGGCGGCGGCGTCGACGGCGCGATCCATCGCGCCGCCGGACCGGAATTGCTCGCCGAGTGCCGGACACTCGGCGGCTGTGAGACCGGTGGAGCGAAAATCACGCGCGGCTATCGGCTGCGCGCAAAGCATGTGATCCACGCGGTCGGACCGGTCTGGAGCGGCGGCTCCAAGGACGAAGAGGAGCTGCTGGCCTCCTGCTATCGCACGGCGCTCGATCTTGCCGCCGCGCATCGGCTTGTGTCGGTCGGATTTCCGGCGATCTCGACCGGCATCTATCGATTTCCGCCCGATCGTGCCGCCCGCATCGCCGTGGGTACGGTCGCCTCGGAACTTGCGGCAGCGCCGCGCGGAATCGAGCGCGTCGTATTCTGCTGCTTCGCGCAGGAAGCGGCCGACCACCACATCGCCGCCTTCGCCGAGCTGGGGCTCGCTTGACACGCGGATCCTTCCCGCCGGTTCGGAATGATCTCCTTGCAATACTGCTCTGCAGCCCAGCTCGTAGATATCATAAGCCACCTTATATTATGCTACCGCAAGGAATCAGCTGCAAAGGCCATCACCATGCCGCCGCGCTCGCTTAATCGCGACTTTGCTTTTATTCTCAATGATGTAGCCCGCCTTTTGCGCACCTATGCAGACTACAAGGCGGCGCAATTCGGCATCACCCGCGCCCAATGGGCAGTCCTGGTGCGGCTCGACCGTTCGGAGGGGCTGAAGCAGTCGGAACTCGCGGACTCTCTCGATTTGCAGCCGATCACGCTCACGCGCCTGCTCGACAAGCTCTCTGACAGCGGGCTGATCGAGCGTCGCGCGGACCCCACCGACCGGCGCGCCAAGCGGCTATTCCTGACCCCTGCTGCACGGCCTTTACTCGAACGGCTCAGCGTTCTCGGCGAGGAGACGATGGCGGCAACGCTTACTGGCGTCGAGCGCGAAAGCGTCGAGCAGATGGTCTCCAAGCTTGCAGTCGTGAAGGACAACTTGCGCGGCTTGATTCAGCAACGCGGTGCCGACGGCACGGCGGGAGAACGGCGCTATGGCTGAAGCCCTTCGCAAATCCGTGCCGCCCGCGCGCGAAGAAGCGCCGGAAAATCCCAGGCCGCCGATCGCGCCGGTCGCTCCGGCAGAGAAACGCTCCCAGGAGCGGACCACAGCCGCCGACAAAGTGCGCGGGCTGAGGCGTCGCGACCGGGTGCGCTGGATGTTGTTTGCGCTGTTGCCGCTCGCACTGATCGTCAGTTGTTATTGGTACGTCGCCGGCGGCCAGGTGATGTCGACCGACGACGCCTATGTCGAAGCCGAGAAGGTCGGCATCTCGACCGACGTGTCGGGCATCGTGCAACAAGTCGACGTGGCGGAGAACCAGCACGTCGCGACCGGTCAGGTTCTCTACCGGCTCGATCCCCGCCAATTCCAGATCGCCGTCGACAACGCCAAGGCCAACCTGGCGCAGACGGCGCTGTCGATCGAAGCGATGAAGCAGGATTACAAGCGCATGCTGAGCGACGCCGCCGCGCAGCAGGCGCAGGTGGAGCTCGATCAGGTAAACTACGACCGCAATGTCACGCTGCTGCACAGCGCCACCATTTCGCAGGCCGTTTACGACCAGGCGCACTACACACTCGACAACGACACGAGCAAGCTCGCCGCGCTGCGCGAGCAGGCGCAAGTGCAGCTCGCCAAGCTCGGCGGCAATCCGGATATCATTGTTGCCCAGCATCCGCAGTACCTGCAGGCGCTGGCGCAGCTCGAGGAGGCTCAGCGGCAGCTTGATCATACGGTCATAACGGCGCCGTTCGCCGGCGCCGTCACCAATGTGCCCGCGATCGCCCCCGGAAAATACCTCGCGGCTTCGATGACCGCCTTCTATCTCGTCGACACTGATCACGTCTGGATCGATGCCAACCCGAAAGAGACCGAGTTGACCTATGTGCGGCCCGGGCAGCCGGCCACGGTGACGGTGGATACCTTTCCGGACCTGGAGTGGCACGGTGTCGTCGAGAGCGTGAGCCCCGCCGCTGCGCAGGAGTTCTCGCTCCTGCCGGCGCAGAATACCAGCGGCAATTGGGTGAAGGTCGTGCAGCGCGTCCGGATGCGCGTGCATCTCGACACCAGCGACAAGAATCTGCCGCCGCTGCGCGCCGGTATGAGCGTCGAAGTCGGCGTCGACACTGGCCATGCGCGCGGCCTGCCGTACTTCCTCACCGCGTTGTTCGGCCGTGCTCCGCGAGGGCCGTAATGACGGCGCAGCGCACAGCAAACGGCGGCAATCGCGCGGCGATCACGGTGTGCGTGATCCTCGCCACGCTCATGCAGGCGCTCGACACCACCATCGCCAACGTCGCGCTGCCCTACATGCAGGGCAGCGTCGCGGCGAGCCAGGACCAGATCGACTGGGTGCTCACCTCCTACATCGTCGCCGCCGCGATCATGACGCAGCCGACCGGCTTTCTCGCCGGCCGGTTCGGATTGAAGCGCCTCTTCCTCGTCTCCATCGGCGGCTTCATTGTCGCTTCGATGCTGTGCGGTATGGCGCAGTCGTTAACGCAGATCGTGCTGTTCCGCGTCCTGCAAGGCGCATTCGGCGCGGCGCTGGTTCCGCTCTCGCAGACCGTGCTGTACGGCGCCTATCCGCGCGAGCGCCACGGTTTTGCGATGGCGCTGTTCGGGTTCGGGGTGACGATGGGACCAGTGCTCGGCCCGGTCCTCGGCGGCTGGCTTACCGAGAACTACAGCTGGCGCTATGTGTTCTATATCAACCTACCGATCGGCATTCTCACCCTGCTCGGGATCGGTGCCTTCCTGCCGGAATCCGCGCGCAATGCCAGCGCGAAGCTCGATTGGTTTGGTTTCGGCACCTTGAGCCTCGCTCTTGGCGCACTTCAAATCATGCTCGACCGCGGCGAACTTAAAGATTGGTTTGGCTCCAGCGAGATCATCATTGAGGCGATTGTGGCGGGCTCGGCGTTTTATCTGTTTTTCGTCCACACTTTCACTGCGGACGAGCCCTTTGTGAAACCGGCTCTGTTCCGCGATCGCAATTTCGCGGCCGGCATGCTTTTCATCGCTATCATCGGGCTCACCCTTTACGCGTCAATGGCGCTGCAGCCGCCCTATCTGCAGGGGCTCATGGATTACCCGGTCGCCACCGCCGGCATCGTGATGGGGCCTCGCGGCGTCGGTACCATGGCATCGATGCTGATCGTCGGGCGCCTGGTCCGGCGACTCGATACGCCTATTCTGCTCGCAATCGGCCTCTTCCTCACGGCGTGGTCGTTCTATGCGATGACCGGTTGGACGCCGGACGTGTCGCGGGGGGCGATCGTGGGCGTCGGTCTGGTTCAGGGCGTCGGCCTCGGCTTTCTCTTCGTGCCGGTCAGCGTGGCGACTTTGTCCACGCTGTCGCCCGAGCAGCGGACCGAAGGCGCCGGTTTGTATAGTCTCTCGCGCAATATCGGCTCTAGCGTCGGCATTTCGGTGGTGAACGCTCTGCTGATACGCAACACGCAGATCAATCACGCCGATATCGCGCAACACGTCACGGCAGTGAACCGGGCGTTCGAGAACCCGGCGATCGCACAGTTCTGGAATCCGCTGACCGCCGCCGGCCGTGCTGCGCTCGACGCCGTTGTGACGCGTCAGGCGCAGATCATCGCCTATATCGACGATTACAAGCTATTGATGATCGCGACGCTTGCCGTGATCCCGCTGCTCGTCGTGTTCAAGAAGACGGCGGGCGGCGGCGCCACGGAGCGCGTTGCGGTCGCGGAGTGATATGACGAGCCCATCATTCCGGGGCCGAGCACGGCGCGCCGCCCACGGTGCCCCGGAATGACCAGGATCCATCCCTCAGTTTATTCCCCCGCCGCCGCGGCCTCGCGCGGCTCGGCGGCCTCGGCCTTCTGCTTCGCCTCGAGGTCCTCGCCGGTCTCCTGATCGACGACCTTCATCGACAGCCGGACTTTACCCCGCTCGTCGAAGCCGAGGAGCTTGACCTTTACCTTGTCGCCTTCCTTGACGACGTCGGTGGTCTTCTGCACCCGGCGCGGGGCAAGCTGGCTGATGTGCACGAGGCCGTCCTTGGCGCCGAAGAAGTTCACGAAGGCGCCGAAGTCCATGACTTTGACGACAGTGCCGTCGTAGATGTGCCCGACCTCGGGCTCGGAAGCGATCGACTTGATCCAGTTGATCGCCGACTTGATCGACTCCGCGTTGGCGGAGGCGACCTTCACCGTGCCGTCGTCGGAAATGTCGATCTTGGCCCCGGTCTTTTCCACGATCTCGCGGATCACCTTGCCGCCGGAGCCGATCACTTCCCGGATCTTGTCGACCGGGATCGAGAACACCTCGATGCGCGGCGCGTGCTCGCCAAGCTCGGCGCGATGCTGGGTGATCGCTTTGCCCATCTCGTTGAGGATATGCATGCGGCCGTCCTTGGCCTGGGCGAGCGCCACGCGCATGATCTCTTCGGTGATGCCGGAGATTTTTATGTCCATCTGCAGCGAGGTGACGCCGCGCTCGGTGCCGGCGACCTTGAAGTCCATGTCGCCGAGATGGTCCTCGTCGCCGAGGATATCGGAGAGGACGGCAAAGCGCTTGTCCTCAAGGATGAGCCCCATGGCGATGCCCGCCGTTGGCCGCTTGAGCGGCACGCCGGCATCCATCAGCGAGAGCGAAGTGCCGCACACCGTCGCCATCGAGGACGAGCCGTTCGATTCGGTGATCTCGGAGACCACGCGGATCGTGTAGGGGAACTCGGTCTTTTCCGGCAGAACGGGATGAATCGCGCGCCAGGCGAGTTTGCCGTGGCCGATCTCGCGCCGGCCGGGAGCGCCGATACGCCCGGTCTCACCGACCGAGAACGGCGGAAAATTGTAGTGCAGCAGGAACGATTCCTTGTAGGTGCCCTGCAGCGCGTCGATCCACTGCTCGTCCTCGCCGGTGCCAAGTGTCGCCACGACGAGCGCTTGGGTCTCGCCACGGGTGAACAGGGCCGAGCCGTGGGTGCGCGGCAGCACACCGACCTCGCATACGATCGGCCGTACGGTTTTCAGGTCGCGGCCGTCGATCCGATGACCGGTATCAAGAATATTCCAGCGCACGATCTTGCCTTCGAGGTCCTTGAACACGCCGCCGACCTGAAGCTTGGAATATTTCGGGTTCGCGGTGCCCTCCGGGCTAAAATGGCCAATCACGCGCTCTTTGGCGGCGTCGACGGCCTTGTGGCGCTCCATCTTGTCGGGGATCGAATAGGCGGCGCGCAGCTCCTTTTCGCTGATGCCGCGCATCTCGTTCTCGAGCGCTGCATTGTCGGGCAAAGTGAGTTCGCGCGGCTCCTTCGCGGCCTTTTCCGCGAGCCTGATGATGGCTTCGATGACCGGCTGGAAATGGCGGTGGCCGAACATCACGGCGCCGAGCATGATTTCCTCGGACAGCTCTTTCGCTTCCGACTCGACCATCAGGACGGCGTCCGGCGTGCCGGCGACGACGAGATCGAGCTGGCTCTCCGTCATCTCGTCGATCTGCGGGTTGAGCACGTATTCGTTGTTGATGAAGCCGACGCGGGCGCCGCCCACTGGCCCCATGAACGGCGCCCCCGACAGGGTGAGCGCGGCGGAAGCCGCAATCATCGCCACGATGTCGGGGTCGTTTTCCAGATCGTGCGACAGCGTGGTGATGATGACCTGGGTGTCGCAGCGCCAGCCGTCGGCGAACAGCGGCCGGATCGGCCGATCGATCAGCCGCGAGGTCAGCGTCTCCTTTTCGGTCGGACGGCCCTCGCGCTTGAAGTAACCGCCGGGGATGCGACCCGCGGCGTAATATTTTTCCTGGTAATTGACGGTCAGCGGCAGGAAGTCGATGCCCTCCTTCGGCTGCTTGGCGGCGACCACGGTCGCGATGACGGTGGTGTCGCCGTAGGAAGCGAACACCGCTCCGTCGGCTTGGCGTGCGAGCCTGCCGGTCTCTAGCGTGAGTTTGCGGCCACCCCAGTCAAGTTGCACACGATGAATGTTGAACATTGCGATTGTCTCTCATGGTTTTCGCGGGATGTGCGAAAGCCATAAGCAAGACGGCGAGACGCTGTCGGCGCAGCACGGCTGCTGCCGAGTTTGCCAGCGTCTGGCGATCCTGCCATGGCCTTCGGACCTTGCCCTTGATATGGACGGCCAAGGGCCGTCCTCCTAATCGGCAGCGTGGCTGCCCAACATGTGAGCGGACGCATCATGCGCTCCGCCACCAACGCGCGGGACCTCCCGCGCGCAAACCTTTTAACGGCGAATACCCAACCGTTCGATCAACTCTTTGTAACGCCCTTCGTCCGTACGCCGAAGATAGTCGAGAATCTGGCGCCGCTGCGACACGAGCTTTAAGAGCCCGCGCCGGGAGTGGTTGTCTTTGACGTGGGTTTTGAAGTGATCTGTCAGGCTGTTGATACGCTCCGAAAGCAGTGCAACCTGCACTTCGGGCGAACCGGTGTCACCGGACTTGACGGCGTACGTCTTGATAACCTCCGCCTTACGCGCGGTTGTAATCGACATCGTCACCAACCTTCTCGTCTGCCGGCACGACCTGCGATGCCGGTCAAATTGAACACGCGCTTAGGGACGATTTCGCCGCGGTCGACCTCGGCAATGGCCACGAGCTGACCGCTTGAAGCGACCTGGACCATGCCAGTGAAGACGGCAGCGTCCCGTCCGCGCATTAATACGGCTTGGCCCCTCTGGAGCCTTGCCGCGTCTGCCGGGCTTACGGCCAGCGCCGGGATGTCGTCCAGCGCGGTCTCGATCGGCAGGAGGATGTCGGCGAGAGAGCCCTCGCCAGCGGCCGCTCTATGGCATAAAGATTCGAGCCGTTCCAGCGAAATCATGTCGCTCTCGCCAAACGGGCCCACCCGGTTGCGGCGCAGAGCGCAAACGTGGCCAAGCGCGCCGAGCGCACGGCCGAGATCGCGGGCGAGCGCGCGCACATAGGTACCCTTTCCGCATTCGGCGACGAGCACGGTATGGTCGGGGTCGGGAGTTTCGACCAATTCGAGCCGATGTATCGTCACCGCGCGCGGAGCGATCTCGACCGTTTCGCCCTCGCGCGCGAGATCATAGGCCCGCTCGCCGCCGATCTTCACGGCCGAGAAACGCGGCGGCACCTGCTCGATGGTGCCGGTGAAACGCGGCAGCAAGGCTCGTATCGCCGCCGCGTCGGGGCGGCTTTCGCTTGCCGCCACAACGCGGCCTTCGGCATCGTCGGTGTCGCGCTCCTCGCCCCAGCGAACGGTAAATAGATACGTCTTGCGGCCATCGACCACGAACGGCACCGTTTTGGTCGCCTCACCGAGCGCAACCGGCAGGCATCCGGACGCCAGCGGATCGAGCGTTCCGGCATGACCGGCACGCTTGGCCGCGAACAGGTGCTTGATGACAGCTACCGTGTGCGTCGACGTCATGCCGACCGGCTTGTCGAGCACGATCCAGCCGTGCACATCTCTTTTTTGCCGCTTCTTGTTCGCCTTTTTCTCCTGCGACCGAGGATTGGGTTCCGCGGGAGGTGCCAGCTCGCGGGTGTGGTCGACCTCACCGCCATGGGCGGACGAAATATTATTCGTTGCCGACATCACTCGTCCTTTTCGCCGCCGAGGTCGCGCTGGACTACGGGTGTTCGCAAAAGCTTCTCGATCCGTTCCGCTTCGTCGAATCGCTCGTCGATGCGAAAGCGAATCTCGGGTGCAAATTTCAGGTTAACGCGCCGCGCGATTTCACCGCGCACATACCGCTTGTGGCGGTCCAACGCATCGAGCACTTCCTTCTCGTCGCGTCCGCCAAGCGGCATGATGTAGATCGTCGCCAACCGCAGATCGGCGCTCATGCGCACTTCGGGAACCGTGATCATGTGCACCTGGATCACCGGATCATGGATGCCGCCGCGCGAAAACATGTCGGCGAGCTCGTGGCGGATCGATTCGCCGACCCGGAGCTGGCGCTGGGAGCCGCCTGCGGACTGATCGCGATGCTGATGACGTGCCATCTATTCGTCCTGCCTGGGCTTGACCCGGGCATCTACCTTAATTCCGCAACAAACGACTTGGCTGCATGGGTTGCCGGGCCTACGCCCGCCGTAGGGCTTCGGCCCGCAGGCGGGTCAAGCCCGGCAATGACGGCGGGAGCGACGAACGTGAGCCTTGAACTCACAGCGTCCGCTGTATGCTCTCCACCCGGTAGCATTCGATGACGTCGCCGCCCTTCATGTCCTGATAATTCTCGAATGCCATGCCGCATTCCTGGCCGGCAACGACTTCGCGCGCGTCATCCTTGAATCGCTTGAGTTGCGACAGCTTGCCTTGGTGGACGACCACGTTGTCGCGGATGAGGCGGACATTGGCGCCACGCTCGACGACACCGTCGGTGACGCGGCAGCCGGCGACGCTGCCGACCTTCGAGACTTTGAAGATTTCGAGAATGACGGCGTTGCCGAGCATGGTCTCGCGTAGCGTCGGCGCGAGCAAACCCGACATCGCCTTCTTCACGTCGTCGACGAGGTTGTAGATGATGTCGTAGTAGCGAATTTCGATACCGGCCTGCTCGGCGGCCTCGCGCGCCTCCTTGTGCGCGCGAACGTTGAAGCCGATGATGGCGGCGCCCGAGGCTTCCGCCAGCCTCACGTCGGATTCGGTAATCCCGCCAGCCCCGGCGAAAATTATCTGCGCGGCGACTTCGTCGGTGGAAAGCTTTTCCAGCGCGCCGACGATCGCTTCGATCGAGCCTTGCACGTCGCCCTTGATCACCAGCGGAAAATCCTTCCGCCCGGTGGTCTTGAGCTGATCCATCATCTGCTCGAGCGAGCCACGCATGCCGGTCTGCCGTGCCGCCAATATTTCGCGCTTCTGCCGCGCGCGGTAATCGGCGATCTCGCGGGCGCGAGCTTCCGAATCGACCACAGCCAGCCGGTCGCTCGCCTCGGGCGTGCCGCTGAAGCCCAACACCTCGACCGGCATCGAAGGTCCGGCCGCCACGACGGAATGCCCAGTATCCGATACCAGCGCGCGCACGCGACCCCATTCGGAGCCGGCCACGACAATGTCGCCGGGCTTGAGCGTGCCGCGCTGCACCAGGACGGTCGCGACCGGGCCGCGGCCGCGATCAAGCCGCGCCTCGATCACGGTGCCTTCGGCCGGACGGTTCGGATTTGCCTTGAGATCGAGGACCTCCGCCTGCAGCGCGATCGCATCGAGCAGCTTGTCGAGGTTGCGCTTCTCCTTCGCTGAAACATCGACTTCCAGCGTGTCGCCGCCCAGCGATTCGACCTGGATCTCGTGCTGCAACAGTTCCGTGCGCACACGCTCGGGCTTGGCATCCGGCTTGTCGATCTTATTGATGGCGACGATGATCGGCACCTTCGCCGCCCTGGCGTGGTGGATCGCCTCCACCGTCTGCGGCATGACGCCGTCGTCGGCGGCGACCACGAGCACCACGATATCCGTGATCTTGGCGCCGCGCGCGCGCATGGCGGTAAAGGCAGCGTGACCGGGCGTATCGATGAAGGTGATCCGGCCCCCCGAAGGCGACGTCACCTGGTAGGCGCCGATATGCTGCGTGATGCCGCCCGCCTCGGCGGCCACGACATCGGTCGAGCGGATGGCATCGAGCAGCGATGTCTTGCCGTGATCGACGTGGCCCATGATGGTGACGACCGGGGCACGCGGCTGCAGGTTCGCTGGATCGTCCGGGGCATCGAACATACCCTCTTCGACGTCTGATTCGGCGACCCGCCGCACGGTGTGGCCGAGCTCCTCAGCGATGAGCTGGGCGGTATCGGCGTCGATCGTATCGGTGATCTTAGCCATGTGACCCTGCTGCATCAGGATGCGGATCACGTCGACCGCGCGTTCGGCCATGCGATTGGCCAGCTCCTGGATCGTGATCGTCTCCGGAATCGTCACTTCGCGGACGATCTTTTCCTTCGGCTCGCTGTCGCGGTGGCCGGTCATGCGCTGGACCCGGCGACGGAAGGAGGCCACCGAGCGTTCGCGTACCTCGTCGGCGGAAAGGGCGGTCACGACCGTGAGCCGACCGCGACGCTTCTCGCCGCCGCGTGGCGGCTTGGGCGCCGGCGCCGGACGCGCCGTCGCGCCGCCGCGGCGGGCGCTGCGCGGAGCTTCCTCCTCGTCGGCTTCGAGCGCCGGGCGGGCGGCGCCCGGCTTTATTGTCGACGGCTCTGCGCCGAAGCGCTTCTTGGCGACCTCGTCGGCCTTGCGCTTTGATTCTTCGTCGTGTTTGCGACGTTCTTCTTCGTCGCGTTTGCGCGCTTCCGCCGCTACGCGTTCGGCGCGGTCGACTTCTTCGCGGCTGTGGCGAATTCGGGCCTCTTCCTCGGCGATCTTGCGCTCTTCCGCCTCGCGCAGACGCGCGTCGGCGAGTGCATGAGCCCGCGCGCTACGCTCTTCTTCCGTGAGCGTGCGCAGTACGACACCGGAAGACTTGGGAGCGCCGGGAGCGGAGACTGGCATCGGCGCAGCGGCTGCCGCCGCAATCGCCGGGGATTTGGCGCTCGCGATGCCGCGCTTCGGCGCTGCACCGCGATCCGCGGGCGTTACAGTTTCCGGCTTGACCTCCCCGGGACCGGCGCCGCGGCGCTTCACCTTCTCGACCACGACCGCCTTGCTGCGACCATGGCTGAAGCTCTGCCGCACGACGCCTTGCTCGACGCCGCCGCGTTTCAGGGTCAGCGTCTTCGTCGAACTCACGCTCAGTTTCTCGCCGCTATTCTTGGTCGTCTCAGTCATACGCATCATGTCCCCGGCCGGTCGTTCGGCGCAGCCTTTCCGGCCTTATTGTGCTGATCGCCGGTCCGAAACCGTTCAAGGCGCCGGCAGCGCGCCAAAAAGGTCTCGCTCGCAGGACCGGCGAGCAGGGCTGCATGTATCACATTTGAACGGTTCAATGCCAAATCCAATTGCGCCGAGGTGAGGAATCCAATCACAACGACGGACTCGCCCGATGGCCGGCGGCGCAATGCCGCATCGAGCTTGCGGATTCCCTCGGAAGAGGCCTCGGCTGCATGCAAAAGAACCACGACCTCCTCGCCTCGCAAGGCCGCCTCGGATTTGGCGAAGCCCGCCGCGACGAGTCCGGCCTTGCCGGCGACGGCCAACGCATCGAGGACGGCTCGTTCGAGCAGCCGCTCGGTGCGGGTGACCAGGTCCGGCGCGAGGCGAACCTCCCGCTTGAACCCGCGGGCAAAGGCTTTGCGCTTGATCGCCTCGCCAAGGGCATCCCGCGTGGCAGTGACCCAGATGCCGCGTCCGGGCAGCTTGCTTTTGACATCGGGGACCGCTTCGCCGTCCGGCCCGATGACAAACCGGATTAGGTCAGATACCGGCCGCACCGTGCGTGTGGCAGCGCACAAACGTTCGCGTTCGCGCGCGCGTGGTCCGCTGTCGAGCTCGATGACGGGCTCGAACTCTTGGGCTTGGGCGATCATGCGCTCGTTTTGGTCCTTCAGGCCTGCGCCTCGGGGAGCGGGGCTTCCTCAACGGGCGGCGGAGCGAGATCGGCCTCCTCGACCCAGCCCGCTTTCAGCCGCGCCTGCATGACGAGTGCGTCGGCCTCCTCGCGCGAAATATCGAAGCCGTCGAGAATGCCGACTTCCCGCACGGTCTCGCCGTCCTTGCGCTCGGTCCAGCCCGCGAGGTCGTCGGTCGCGCATCCGGCAAGGTCCTCGACCGTCTTGACGCTGTTCTCGCCGAAGCGGACCAGCATGGCCGTGGTGACGCCTGGCACGTCCTTGAGCGCGTCCTCGACCCCAAGCTCCTTACGCTTGGCGTCGAGTTCGGCCTCGATCTTGGCCAGGTAATCGCGCGCACGGGTCTGCAGTTCGCCCGCGGTATCCTCATCGAAGCCTTCGATGCCGGCGACCTCTTTCGCGTCCACCAGCGCCAGCTCCTCGACCGAGGTGAAGCCCTCCGAGGCCAGTAATTGTCCGATCACCTCGTCGACATTGAGCGCCTCAATGAACATCCGGGTGCGGTTCTCGAATTCGGCCTGGCGGCGTTCCGACTCCTCCTGTTCGGTCAGGATATCGATGTCCCAGCCGGTGAGCTGGGAGGCGAGCCGCACGTTCTGGCCGCGCCGGCCGATGGCGAGCGAGAGCTGCTGATCGGGGACCACCACCTCGATGCGCTCGCGTTCCTCGTCGAGCACCACTTTGGCGACTTCGGCAGGTGCCAGGGCGTTGACGACGAAGGTGGCGATGTCGTGCGACCAGGGGATGATGTCGATCTTCTCACCCTGCAGCTCGTTGACCACCGCCTGCACGCGCGAGCCGCGCATGCCGACGCAAGCGCCGACCGGGTCGACGGAGGAATCGCGCGAGACGACCGCGATCTTGGCACGCGAACCGGGATCGCGCGCCACCGCCTTCACCTCGACGATGCCGTCGTAGATTTCGGGCACTTCCTGCGCGAACAGCTTGGCCATGAATTGCGGGTGCGTGCGCGAGAGGAAGATCTGCGGCCCGCGCTGCTCACGACGAACGTCGTAGATGTAGGCGCGGATGCGATCGCCGTTGCGGAAAACCTCGCGCGGCAGCATTTCGTCGCGCCGCACGATCGCTTCGCCACGGCCGAGATCGACCACCACGTTACCGTACTCGACCCGCTTGACGACGCCGTTGACGATGTCGCCGATCCGATCCTTGTACTCCTCGTACTGACGGTCGCGTTCGGCCTCGCGCACTTTCTGCACGATCACCTGTTTTGCCGATTGTGCGGCGATGCGCCCGTATTCGAGCGGAGGCAGCGGGTCGGCAATGGTGTCGCCAATCTGGGCGGCCGGATGCCGCCGCCGCGCATCGTCGAGGCTGATCTGCGACGCGGGATTTTCAACGGTGTCCATCACCAGCATGTGCCGGGACAGGTGGAGTTCGCCGCTTTTCGGATCGATCTCCGCGCGCACTTCGGTCTCGCTGCCATATCGCGAGCGGGCGGCCTTGGCGATCGCGTCCTCCATGGCGCCGAGCACGATCTTGCGATCGATCGTTTTTTCCCGGGCGACCGCGTCCGCGATCTGTAAGAGTTCGAGTTTGTTGGCGCTTATGGTCGCCATCATTCAGTCTCCTTTGCGTTGGCTCACGCGCCAGCCTTGCTGCGGCGCGGCATCCACCTGTTTCGGTTGATGCGGTTCCTGCCCGTTGGTTGATCGCGCGCGGCGGTGTTTGCTCCGCCGCAGGGATTCGGAAATGAGCGTATTGGTGAGAACAAGCCTTGCTTCCATCATGTCGTCGATCGGCAACAGAATTTCCGAACTTTCGGCTGCGGCCGGATCGTCACGGCGGATGCGTACGCACTCGCCTTCGGTGCCGATCAGCTCGCCGCGGAAGCGCCGGCGGCCGTCGATGGGGACGAGCATCTCTACCTGCGCGACGTGGCCGGCATAGCGGTCGAAATCCGAGCGCCGCACCAGCGGCCGGTCGATGCCGGGCGAAGAGATTTCCAGCTGATACGGACCTTCGATCGGATCGGTGACGTCGAGCACCGGCGAAAGCGCGCGCGAGGCGGCCTCGCAGTCCTCGATGGCCAGGGTGCCGTCCGGCCGCTCGGCCATGATCTGAACGGTGCAGCCGGCGGAGCCCGAAATGCGCACGCGCACCAGCCGATAGCCAAGCTCGGCAAGAACCGGCTCGACGATCGCAGCGACGCGCGCTCCGCGCCCCGGCTCGGTGATAAGCCGCGGCTCTTCGGCAAAGGTCGTCAGCCTGTCGTCCATGCGTTTGCGGCCGTTGAGCGCCATGCGTCCGGCTAAGGAACCGTCGGGCCTCAGGTAACAAAAAAGAGCGGGTCCCGGGGGGCCCACTCTCAAAACCGTTCGGATCAACCGACCGTTATGAGGTATCCATGACGGACGCGCCGAATATAGCCTTTTGTCGAGCCGTTGCAAGGGCCGTTCAGGGAACAGGCATCAGTAATCAGGGATCAGGCGGTACGCCCTGAGGACTGCCGATTTCCTGATTACTGATACCTGACGCCTGATCGCAAGATTTCCTTCAGGATTAGCGCACTATGGTAACGCGCGGGCACCGCGTATTTCGCAAGAATTTAATGGGCTTTAGGATGGGTGCCAAGCTCTCGCTGATTCCGGAGCTTGAAGAGGTCGTCCAGCACGGCTCGCGTGAGAAGCGGGTCGAGACGCTGCAACGCATCACGGCTCTCTTCCTGGACGGCGCAAGCCGCTATAACGACAAGCACGTCGACCTGTTCGACGAGGTATTCGGGCTGCTCATCGCGGAGATCGAAACCAAGGCTCGCGCCGAACTGTCAAATAATCTCGCGCCCGTGAGCAACGCGCCAGTCAACATCCTGCGCCGGCTCGCCAACGACGACGATATCACCGTCGCCGGGCCGGTATTGAAGCTGGCGCCGCGCCTGGCGGAAGCCGATCTCATCGACGTCGCGAAGACCAAGGGTCAGGCGCATCTGCATGCCATCTCGGCGCGCCGGGCGCTGGGTGAGGCGGTCACCGACGTGCTGGTGCGGCGTGGCGATCGCGATGTCGCCCGCCGCGTGGCCGACAACCGTAGCGCCCGCATTTCCGAGAAGGGCTTTTACCGGCTGGTCAAGCGCGCCGAGGATGACGGCATCCTGGCCGAGAAAGTGGGGCTGCGGCCTGATATTCCCGCGCCGATGTTCCGCGATTTGCTGACCAAGGCGACCGCGGTCGTCCACAGGCGCCTGATCGCCTCGGCGACTCCCGAAGTGAGAGCGGCGATCTGCGATGTTCTGGTAAAGGTCTCCAAAGAAGTCGGCGCACGTGTCGGCCCGCGCGACTACCGCGCCGCACAGCGCGTAGTGCTGAGCCTCGACCAAGCGAACCGCTTGGACGAGGCGGCGCTGGCCTCGTTCTGCAGCGAGGGTAAATACGAAGAGACGGTAGTTGCGCTGGCCGCGCTCGTCAAGGTGCCGGTCAAAATCGCCGACCGGCTCATGGGCGGCGATCGGCCCGATCCGGTGCTGATCCTGTGCAAGGCGGCCGATCTGAGCTGGCCGACTGTGAAGGCGGTCATCCTGGCGCGCCCGGACGGAGCGGGCACGTCCACGCAGGGGCTCGATGCGGCTTTCGGTAATTATGGACGGCTCTCGGCCTCGACCGCGCAACGCGTGGTCCGCTTCTGGCAGGTGCCGCAGAACCAATAGCCGCCGTGCCGCAAGCGGGCATTCAAAGTCTGCGGAAAATCAAGAAACATGGCGGGCGCTGCTCGCGCGCAGCCTTCGCGTGGTAGCGCGTGCCGGTGAAGTCGGGCCAGGCTTTTCGCCAATCGTCGGCGCATTGCGCGGTCCACTCGAACTCGGCCGATCGCAACAGATGCTGCAACGTCCAGGCGGCGTAATCGTCGACATCGGTCACGAAGCGCAACTCGCCGCCGCGCCGCAGAATGCGGGCGAACTGCGCGATCGTCGCATCCTGAACAAAGCGGCGCTTCCAATGCCGCCGTTTCGGCCAGGGATCGGGATGGATCAGGTCGATGCGCGCCAATGATGCATCAGGCAACCACGCCATCAGGCTTGTGGCGTCGTCGAAGTGCAAACGGATATTTTGCAGGCTGGCTCGCTCAATCGCCGCGAGCGCCTTGGCCATCCCGTTGACGAAAGGCTCGACGCCGATGAAACCCGTCCGCGGCCGCGCCTGCGCCTGCGCAATCATATTCTCGCCGCCGCCAAAACCGATCTCGAGTTGAACCTCGCTCACCGGCACCGGAAACAGCGCCCGCAGCTCGGCCGGAGCCGAATGGGAGAAATCGACCGCCAAACGCGGCAGCAACGTGCGGAAAAGCTCCGCCTGCCGCTTGCGCAGCTTGTGTCCCTTGCGCCGGCCGAAGAAGGCGCGGTTCTGCTGCAGGTCGGCATTCATCTGCCGTCATGGCCGCGGTTGTCGCGGTCCACGTCTTTCATCGCCGGTATATATCCCGATATATCAAAGACGTGGATGGCCGGCACAACGTTTACACTTGGGCCGGCCAAAGGCCGGACCCGAGTGCCGGCCATGACGAGGGCGGTGCTGTCAGGAACGTTGGCAATCAGCGCAAGCCGCGCTTGAGCGCGTCGGCAAGGTCGGTCCGTTCCCAGGAGAAGCCGCCGTCCTTGTCCGGCGCGCGGCCGAAATGGCCGTATGCGGCGGTGCGGCGATAGATCGGCCGGTTGAGCTTAAGCGCGCGGCGAATGTTCGTCGGGCGCAGCGGGAACAGCTCCGGCAAGAGCTTCTGCAGCTTCGCCTCTTCGACCTTGCCGGTGCCGTGCAGGTCGACATAGATCGACATCGGATCGGCGACTCCGATCGCATAGGCGATCTGGATGGTGCAGCTGTCGGCGAGGCCGGCGGCGACCACGTTCTTGGCGAGATAGCGCGCGGCATAGGCGGCCGAGCGGTCAACCTTGGTCGGGTCCTTGCCGGAGAAGGCGCCGCCGCCATGCGGTGCATAGCCGCCGTAGGTATCGACGATGATTTTGCGGCCGGTGAGGCCGCAATCCCCGTCCGGGCCGCCGATGACGAAGCTGCCGGTCGGATTGACCAGGAAATCGCTGGTCTTCTTCGGCATCCAGCCCTCCGGCAGCGCCGATTCGACCGCATCGGCGATCATCTCCTTGACCATGCCCGGCACATATTTCTTGCCGTTGCGGGTCTGCGCGTTGTGCTGCGTCGACACCACGACCTTGGTGCAGCCGACCGGCTTGCCGTCGACGTACCTCACGGTCACCTGGCTCTTGGCATCGGGCTGAAGATCAAACAGCGCGCCCGAGCGGCGCTTATCAGCCAGCACTTTGAGGATCTTGTGCGCGAAATAGATCGGCGCCGGCATGAACGAGCCCTTTTCATAGACCTCGCTCTCGGTGCAGGCGAAGCCGAACATCATGCCCTGGTCTCCTGCGCCTTCTTCCTCCCCGTCCTTTTTCTTCTTGGCGTCAACGCCCATGGCGATGTCCGGCGACTGTCCATGCAGCAGCACTTCGACATCGGCGCCATAATAGGAGAACCCATCCTGGTCGTAGCCGATATCCTTGACCACGCCGCGCGCGGTTTCCGTGATCATCTCGCGATTGACCACCGCTTTGTCGCCGTGCTTGTGGAACAGCGGCGCCTGACCGCGTCCCTCGCCGGCGATGACGATCTTGTTCGTCGTGCACAGCGTCTCGCAGCCAAGTCTCGTATTCACCTTGCTCTCGTCGGCAATGCCGAGCTGGATGTCGTTCTCCAGAAAGGCATCGAGTATGGCGTCCGAGATCTGGTCGCAGACCTTGTCCGGATGTCCTTCCGACACGGACTCGCTCGTGAACAGGTAGTTTGTACGTCGCACTGCGAAACGCTCCCCTCGTAAAGCCGGCCCCAATCGCCTCATCGGTTCGAGCGTCGGTGACGCCGCCGCGCTGGTCCACGACCAAGTTGTTGCAGCGTCCCCCCGCGCGGTCAAGATGTGGGCGAAAGGTGGGCGCGGCGGCGGCGCCCGAGCGAAGCGAGCGGATTTTGTCAGCGCTTGTCGCCGCCGGCGATCTGCTCGACGAGGTCGACGATGCGCCGTCGCAGCTTCGAGTCAGGAATGCGCATGAATGCCTTGGTGAGGGCCAAGCCGTCCGACGTGGCGAGAAAGTCGGAGATATAGGCGGGCGAGGGGGCCTCGCCCATGCCTTCCACGCGCGTCCCCACCTGAACGTTCGGTGCACCCTCGAAGAAGAAGGAAACCGGCACCTGGAGGGTGTTCGAGATTTGCTGCAGGCGGCTCGCGCCAATGCGGTTAGTGCCCTTCTCGTATTTCTGCACTTGCTGGAAAGTCAGGCCGAGGGCGTTCCCGAGCTTCTCCTGGCTCATCCCAAGCATCATGCGGCGCATGCGCACGCGACTGCCGACATGTTTGTCGACGGGATTTGGTGCCTTTTTGGCAATCATATTCACCAACCTCCTGTGCATCACCTATTTACCGCAATGGCTGTAGATATCAAATCTGGCGCGATTGAATACTGGCAACTTGGTGGTTTTCACCATGATCTTTGGCCAATTAGGACGTTTCGAGATTTAATTGACCATAATGTTAGCAAGTATTGCGCCGCGCATTCTGCGCGGAATAGTTGATCTTGAACCGCATCATACATCCAATGGTCGTTATCACAGGTCTCATCGCGTGTCCGCCGCACCTAGTTACCGATCCATATCAGGATAAACTTTCATTGTGCGCGGGCAACTAGATTTTCATATCATTCGGTTGAATTCGGCGGCGAATAATCGCCAATAGCGCGATCGCAACGATCATGGCCGCGGGGACATCGCCGACGCGGGCGTAGATTGGAGTGCTGACCGGGCGCGGCAACGGTGAATCGACGACGCCCTCGCTGCCGAGTGGCAATGAATTGACGATCCGTCCGAGCGGATCGACAACAGCGGAAATGCCGGTATTGGCGGCGCGAACCAGCGGCAGACCCTCTTCGATCGCGCGCACTCGCGCCTGTTGGAAATGCTGGTAGGGGCCGCTCGAAATGCCGAACCAGCCGTCATTGGTGACATTGACGATCCAGCTTGGCCGCCGGCCTTTGGGCATCACCTCGCTCGGAAAGATGATCTCGTAGCAGATAAGAGGCAGCGCCAGCGGAGCGCCAGGCACAGAAATGAGCCGGCGGCGGTCTCCGGCAAGAAAGCCGCCGCGCTGCTTGGTGAGCTGCTGCAGGCCGAGACTTTCGAGGACGTGCTGGAATGGCAGATATTCACCGAACGGCACGAGATGGACCTTGTCATAGAGGGAGACAATCGCGCCGTCGTGATCGATGACGTAGATCGAATTGTAGGCGGCGGACTCGACGGGATTGACCGGTTCGGCCAGCCGCACGGCGCCGGTGATCAATACGGTACCTCCCCGCAGCAGCTGCGTGATTTGCGCGAGCGCCCCGGGTTCGCGCGTGAGGAAAAACGGAAAGGCCGATTCCGGCCAGATCAAATGCGTCGCATCGCGCACGCCAAGCGATTGCGGACCAGAGGCGCGGTCGGACAGAGCGATGTAGCGGTCGATGACTTCCTGCTTGGCCGAATAGTTGAACCGGACATCCTGCTGCAGGTTCGGCTGCATGATGCGCAGGTGCACACCGTCGACAAGCCGGGTCGGCGTGCGGGCCAGCCGAAGCGCACCGAAGCCGGCAAGGCCGGCGAGCACGGCGATACCGAGCACGAGCGGCAACCACGCCCAGCGGGTTTCGCCGTGATCGTCGGCGAGTGTGGCGGGGCTCGCGAAGACCACGACGGCGATAAAGGTGAGGCCCCAGATGCCGATGACCGAGGCGCCTTGCGCCAGCGCCAGCGGCGAGGTGAGCGCATAGCCGAAGGCGTTCCAGGGAAAGCCGGTCAGTACATGGCCGCGCAACCATTCAGCCGTGGTGAGCGCCACACCCAGAGCCAGGATGCGCATGGCCCCGCGCGTCCATAACAGGCGCGCGAGCCCGACCCCGAACGCGGTGAAGACCGCGAGCATCGCCGGCAGGCCGATCACCGCGATCGGCAACAGCCAACCGAAAGTCGGCGCATCGACGAGGAAGGCGTAGCCGATCCAATACAGGCCGGCGAGAAAATAGCCGAAGCCGAACCACCAGCCTATGGTCGCGGCCCCCGTCACTCCGCGCCAACGACCGATTCCGGTGCCGTCGAGCAGCCAGACCAGAACCGGAAAGGTTAGGAACAGGACCGGCCAGGCGTTCAACGGTGCCATGGCCGAGGCCGACAGCGCACCCGCGGCGAAAGCGATGAGCCAGCGCCGCCATCCCCAGGACAGTACGATTGCGTGGATCAGGCCCTTCGGCTTCACGGCGGCGGCTGAGAGCTTGGGTTTGGCCGACCGGCTTCATCACGCGGCGGCGGGCGCGGCACGGGCGGCTTCAGCAGCGTCGGCGGCTCGCGCGCCGCGCCGGGACGGCGGTCCTTGCTGCGATAGATTTTGACCCTCTTGACCCGACGCGGATCGGCATCGAGCACTTCGGCCTCGAAAGAGGCCGGTCCGGGTACCAGCTCGCCGCGTACCGGGACGTGACCTGCTCGCATGACAAGGTATCCGCCGAGCGTGTCGACTTCTTGCGCGGCCTCGCCGACGTCAAATTCGGCGCCGATCACGGCGCGCACATCGTCGAGGCTGGCGCGCCCGGTGGCCAGGAACGAGCCGTCGCTCTGGCGCGTCACCGCCGGCGTCTCGGCCTCGTCATGTTCGTCGGCGATGTCGCCGACGATAAGCTCGACCAGATCCTCGATCGAGACCAGTCCGTCGCTGCCTCCGTATTCGTCGATCACGAGCGCGAGGTGAATGCGCGTCGCCTGCATCTTGGCGAGCAGATCGAGCGCCGGCATCGAAGGCGGCGCATAGAGGATTTCGCGGACGATCCGGGCCGTCGTCAGTGGCATCGAAAGATCGATATTTGCAAAGTCGAGATCGGCCGGCGCGGGCTGTTCGCGTTCCTTGGCAATGGGGTCGAGCGCCGCGCGCGCAGCCATGAACGCGACCAAGTCGCGGATGTGGACCATGCCGGTCGGATCGTCGAGCGTGTCGTTGTAGACCACCAGCCGCGAATGGCCGGCGCCCGCGAATACCTTGACGAGTTCGCCGATCGCAATGTCCTGCTGCACGGCGACGATGTCGGCCCGCGGCAGCATGACGCTCTCGATCCGGCATTCGCGCAGGCCGAGAATATTCTTGAGCATGGCGGCCTCTGTGGGCGAGAAGCCCGATTCGGGCTGCTCGGCCGTGAGGACGAGTTCAAGGTCGGCGCGCGTCGCCGCGGCTCTCCAACCAAACAGGATGCGCATGATGCGCGCGAGCCATCCCTCATGCGGCTCGCCGGCCTCCGGCACGACCATGGGAAGACCTCGATGCTCGGTCTCGCTCTGTTCGCTGCGCGTTGGGGATTGAGTCATGGCTTCGGATATCATGGCTTCGGATATCAGGGCGTCAGATTTCGGGCCTTGGCCGGACGCCGATAGGGATCGGGGATGGCAAGCCGCCGCAGAACGTCGCGCTCGATCCGTTCCATCGCCTCGGCATCCTCCCTCCGCACGTGATCGTAACCCAAAAGATGCAGGAAACCGTGCACGGCAAGATGGGCGACATGATGGGCGAATGGCTTGTGTTCCGCGCGGGCCTCCCGGGCAACGGTTTCGTAGGCCAGTACGATGTCGCCGATGAGCAGCGGTCCGTCCGCGGCGCGCTTGGTCGGGAACGACAGTACATTCGTGGCCGCGTCGACGCCGCGCCAAGCGCGGTTGAGCAAGCGGATTGCCGAATCATCGGTCAGCACGATAGCAAGCTCCGCCCCCGGTGTTGACAGCACGGCGGCGGCTTCCGTGATTGCGCGCCGGGCCACCGACCTGACGTCTTCTGTCTCTTTCCAGAGATCGGATTCGACGAGCACATCGATCTTGGGCGCTCCCCGTCGCGCCTTCCGCGCCGCCGGCGCCATTACAGCCGCTCGCGCTTTGTCGCCGCGGCCTTGTCGTAGGCCTCGACGATGCGCGCGACGAGCTCATGACGGATCACGTCGGCGGCGGTGAACGCGACGTGGGCGATCCCCTCGATACCTTCGAGCAGCCGCACCGCCTCGGCGAGGCCGGAGGTCTGACCCGGCGGCAGGTCCACCTGGCTCGGATCGCCGGTCACCACCATCCGGCTGTTCTCGCCGAGCCTCGTGAGCAACATCTTCATCTGCATTGCGGTGGTGTTCTGCGCCTCGTCGAGAATGACGGCCGCGTTCGACAGCGTCCGGCCGCGCATGAAGGCAAGCGGCGCGATCTCTATTTCGGTGGTTTGCAGCGCGCGCTCGACGATGCGGGCGTCCATCAGGTCGTAGAGCGCGTCGTAGATCGGCCTCAGGTAAGGATCGACTTTCTCGCGCATGTCGCCGGGGAGGAAACCAAGCCGCTCGCCCGCTTCGACGGCAGGCCGCGAGAGAACGATGCGGTCGACCTCCTTGCGCTCGAACAATTGCACGGCATGGGCGACCGCAAGCCAGGTCTTGCCCGTCCCGGCCGGGCCGGTCGAGAAAACCAGTGCGTAGCGCTTGAGCGCGCGAATATAGGCGTCCTGCGCCGGGGTGCGGGCGCGCACCCGGCGTTTGCGCAGATTGATCTCCTCGAAATTCTCCCGCGCGGAAGCGGGGTCGAAGTCGAACAGCGAACCCTGCGCCAGAGCGAGCCGGATGATGCCGTCAACGTCGCCCTGCACCAATTCGTCGCCGCGCTTGAGCCGCTCATAGAGGCTTTCGAGCACGCGCTGGGCCTGCTCGCAGGCCTCGCGCGAGCCTTCCAGGGTGACATGATTGCCGCGCGAGGTGGCCACAACGCCGAGTCGGCGCTCGATCAAAGCGAGGTTCTGGCCATATTGGCCAAATAGCGCGGAGGCGAGGCGGTTGTCGTCGAAACTGAGAACGATCTGTACCGCATTGTCCGGCGCGGCGACGAGCGATCCGGCATCCGTTCCGAGAGGACCAGGTGTTCGCATTCAGGCTCCTGCGCCGGCGAGGGCCGGCTCTTGCGCGGGCGCCAGCGCGCCGAACAAACTGTTGCTGGCAACTTCGGTGATGGTGACTGCGGCGATCGCGCCGATCAGCGAGGTCGGCGCCTTGACCTGCACCGGCTGGAGATAAGGCGAACGGCCGACCAGCTGGCCGCGATGCCGGCCCGGCCGTTCAAACAGCACGGAGAATGTGCGGCCGAGACAGCGGCGATTGAACGTCGCCTGGTTGCGGTCGATCGCCCCTTGCAGGCGGTGCAGGCGGTCCGATTTTGCCGCTTCCTCCACCTGATCACCCATGTCGGCGCCGGGGGTGCCGGGCCGCGGCGAGTATTTGAACGAAAACGCGCCGGAATAGCCGATCTCGCCGACAAGGCTGAGCGTGGCGGCGAAGTCATCCTCCGTCTCGCCCGGGAAGCCGACAATGAAATCGGAGGTGAGCGCCATATCGGGCCGCGCTTGGCGCAGCCGGGAAACAACCTCAACGTAATCGGCGCGCGTGTGCCGGCGGTTCATGGCGGCAAGGATGCGGTCCGAGCCCGACTGCACCGGCAGATGCAGTTGCGGCATGAGCTTCGGCAAATCGCGATGCGCGGCGATCAGTTCGTCATCCATGTCGAGGGGATGGCTGGTCGTATAGCGCAGCCGCTCGATGCCGCGGAGCTGCGCAATAAAGTCGAGCAGTCGCGCCAAGCCCCATTCCCGCCCATCCGGTCCCTCGCCGTGATAGGCGTTGACGTTCTGCCCGATGAGAGTGATTTCGCGAACGCCGGCCTCCGCCAGCCGTTCGACCTCGGCCAGGATTTTGTTGACCGGGCGGGAGGTTTCCGCGCCGCGCGTGTAGGGCACGACACAGAACGTACAGAACTTGTCGCAGCCCTCCTGCACCGTGACGAAGGCGGTGACGCCGCGCGCGCGCGTGGCGGTAAGGCTTGGTGCGGCGAGATGATCGAACTTATTGTCGACGGGAAAGTCGGTATCGACGGCTTTGCCATCGCGCTTGGCGCGCGCGATGAGGTCCGGCAGGCGATGGTAGTTCTGCGACCCGACCACGAGATCGACCGCCGGCGCCCGGCGGATGATCTCATCGCCCTCGGCCTGGGCGACGCAGCCGGCGACGGCGATAACAAGGTTCCGGCCGTCCGCTGCCGCCGCCTCCTTGAGGCGGCGCACGCGGCCAAGCTCGGAATAGACTTTCTCCGCCGCCTTCTCGCGGATGTGGCAGGTGTTGAGGATGATGAGATCGGCGTCCTCGGCCGTCGCGGTTTCCACATAGCCTTCCGGCGCCAGGGTGTCCGCCATACGCTGCGAGTCGTAGACGTTCATCTGGCAGCCGAAGGATTTTACGAAGAGCTTGCGAGAACCTGTCATTCCGGTCGAATCTGAACCTTTCTCACCCCTGGCGGATCATACCTCCTTTGCGCCCTTGCGTCAGCCGAGGTCGCGGCGCAGCACGAGCGCGGTCGCGCCGCTGTCATAATAGCCCTGACGGCGCCCCACCTCGACGAATCCGGCCCGCCGGTAAAGCCGACAGGCTGGTGAATTTTGCTCACCCACCTCGAGAAATACGGTGCGACCGCCGAGCCCGGCCAATCGGCGCAGATGCAAATCGAGGAGCGGGCGGGCGAAGCCGCGTCCGCGCCAGGAAGGCGCGATGGCGACCGACAGGATTTCCGCTTCGCCGGCGGCCGTGCGTGACAGGATGAACCCGATCAAGGTCCGGCCGATCGTCGCGCGGTGGGCGACGACGGTACGGTCGATCATGAGCCGGTGAAACTCATCCTCGCCCCAGCCACGCTGGAACGAGGCCGAATGCACGGCGGTGATCGCGGCGGCGTCGCGCTCTCGTGCCTCCGAGAATGTCGGCACGGGCCGGGCCAGCAGGCGCGTGACGAAGTTCATCATCGGCTCATCGGCGCGGAAGTTGGGCGGCGTTTTGCGGCTGCGCGTCGGGCGCGCGGAGATATTGCGGCTTCGGTGGCGACTGCCCTTCCGGTAGGACGGCGCCCATCCGTGCGACCCAGGCGATATCGGGTGCCGCGCGCGCGTCGACGGCAGCGGGCGCAGCGTCGGCTGGCGACAAAGCGGCAGCGACGGCAAGCGCTGCCGAGCCGACGATGCAGGCAGGCGCGTCGGCTGCCGCCCGCACCGCTTCGCGCAAGGTCGCGAGCCGCGGCGCCGTGAGCGTGCGGCCGCCGGGACCGAAAACCTGCAGATAAACATGCTCATGCCGCGCATCGATGGCGGCGATCACGGGAAACCTGTCGTCGGCGGCCATATGGGGGGCCGCATAGGCGGAGAGCGTCGATAAGCCTATGGCCGGCTTGTCGGCCGCCAGCGCAATACCGCGCGCGGCGGCGATGCCGACGCGCAAGCCGGTGAAACTGCCGGGTCCGGTCGTTACCACCACGCGGTCGATATCGGGAAACGCCATGCCCGCCTGGTCCATCAAGCGCGCCAGCAGCGGCATGAGTGCTTCGGCGTGACCGCGCATCATCGGCAGGCTCTCGCTCGCAACGATGCCGCCTTGTTCGGTGTCGAGCACGGCCGCGGAACAGGCCGCCAGCGCCGTATCAATGGCGAGCACGCGCATCAGCACTCACGCGGCCGATGCCCGCTGAATTCGCGGCATTACACCGGCCGCACTTCGGTAACATCGGGTATGAAATGACGCAGCAAATTCTGGATGCCATGGCGCAGCGTCGCCGTCGAGGACGGGCAGCCCGAGCAGGCGCCTTTCATGTTGAGGAAGACGACGCCGTCGCGAAAACCCCGGAAGGTGATGTCGCCGCCGTCATTGGCCACCGCCGGCCGCACCCGCGTTTCGATCAGCTCCTTGATGGTGGCGACGGTCTCGGCGTCGGCCGCATCGAAAAACTCATCGGCGTCGCTCTCACCGGCGCTGCCGGCCGCCAGCAACGGCACGCCGGACATGAAATGCTCCATGATGGCGCCCAGGATCATCGGCTTGAGCTGCTGCCACTCGCCGGCCTCCTTGGTCACCGCGATGAAATCGGAGCCGAAGAAAACCCCGCTGACGCCGGCGATATCGAATAGCCGTTCGGCGAGCGGTGACTGCGCCGCCTCGTCCCTGCCACGCAGGTCGAGCGTTCCACCGTCGAGCACCGCCCGTCCGGGCAGGAATTTTAACGTCGCCGGATTTGGCGTCGCTTCGGTCTGGATGAACATGGCACCCTCCGTCACCTTGCGCCGGCCGACCCCGGCCGCGCCGTGACTTTATCTCAAATCCAGCCTAATACGTGGCGAATTCCAAGGGAAGTTCAAGATCCGCATACGGCTAGTCTTACTGCGTCATAAAGCATAGCGGGTGTTCGGTTTGAAGCTGCGGGCACAGCATGGGCATCGCGGCAGGGTTCTGGCGATGCCGACGATCAATCTTCGATGGATGGTGGCGAT